>CAMATH010000031.1 GCA_945860955.1 Planctomicrobium piriforme | reverse complement strand
GGCGTCTGCTCCGCCGCCGGGATCTCGATTCCCGCGATGACGATCGGTTGGATTGGCTGGGGGTCTGACTGGCTCATGCGCCATACATTCCCCGAAAAACCGACTTTGAGTAAATACCAGTTTCCGAGGGGTTATTGAGCAGTTACCGCGAGAGCGTAGAGCGACTTGACATGACCGGGTTTCCCTCAAGAGGCACAAGGAAAGCGGTGATCCGGAATTTACTTGATTCAGTTCACCTTGGCACAATTCAATCTCACCCCGTCGAGAATGTCAACAAAAATTTTTGGTGATTCGAAATTCCCGTTTTGAAGCGACCGGCGACGTGTCCGAATCCCTGCCGAGGGTGTCTTGGCGCACGGGAATTGATTCGCGAGACTGAACCAACACCCACAATGCCGCCAGACTCGACTTCTCCCCCTCGCGAAAGATTTCTGAAATGAACCAATCCGCCCCGAACACGTTGCAGCACGCGCTGGGCAGGTTGACGTCCGGACACGATCTCGACAGCCACGAGGCGTATGCTTCGTTTTGCACCATCATGGATGGAGCCGCCAGCGATGTGGAAATCGCCGCCCTGCTCACCGCCTTGCGGATGAAGGGGGAAGCGGTCGCCGAGATTGAAGGGGCCGCCCGCGCGATGCACGAGCGGGCGACTCCCGTTCCCGTGAAACACCGCAGCCTGCTCGACACCTGTGGAACCGGCGGCGACCAGTTGCACACGTTCAACATCAGCACCGCGACGGCGTTTGTGGTCGCCGCTTGTGGCGTCCCGGTCGCCAAGCATGGCAACCGCAGCGTCTCCAGCACCAGCGGATCGGCCGACGTTTTGGAGCAACTGGGGGTCCATGTCGGTCTCACACCAGAAGCCTCGGCCCAATGCATTGAGGAAGTGGGGATCGGCTTCTGTTTCGCTCCGACCTACCATCTGGCGATGCGGCACGTCGCCCCGGTCCGCCGGCAGCTCAAGTTTCGCACGATTTTCAACCTGTTGGGGCCGCTGACCAATCCCGCCCGCGCCGACTACCAGTTGATTGGTGTCGGCCGACGGGAAACCGCTTCCCGGGTGGCGCGGGCGCTCGCCGACCTGGGACGCAGACATGCCTACGTGGTGTGCGGTGCCGACCAGTTGGACGAAGTGAGCCTGTGGGGCGAGACGAGTGCCTTCGAGGTGGAGCCGGGCAAGGTGGTGCAACATTTGTGGACGCCGCAGCAGTTCGGCTTGCCGGTCTGTACGCCGGAGGATCTGCGGGTTGATTCGCCCGCCGAGAGCGCGGCGGTGATTCGGGCGATTTTTGAAGGGGGCGCTGGACCCAAGCGGGACATTGTGGTGGCAAATGCCGCCGCCGGCCTCATGGCCGCACTGCGGGTGAGTACCTTGCTGCAGGGAGTCGAGCTGGCCGCCGAGGCGATTGATTCCGGAGCGGCGAAGGAAGTGGTCTCGCAATTGGCGGAGTTGTCGACGCGACTCGCGCCGCCAACGACCTGAAGCGAAAAGGGCGAAAATGGATCCGACGACTCTGGGTTGTGGGCTGGTTTGTCTGGCGTATCTGATCGGGTCGATCCCGTTCGGCTATCTCACGGCGCGCCTCGTCAAGGGGATTGATATCCGTGAGCATGGCAGTCGCAATATCGGCGCGACCAACGTCGGCCGGGTGTTGGGAGGGAAATGGGGACTCTTCGTCTTCGTTCTCGATCTGCTCAAGGGGATGGTTCCGACGTATCTCCCGCGCCTGTTGCTGGCCGACGAGGGTGTCCTGCACTGGCAGACACTCGCCGGTCTGGCGACGATCCTCGGGCACATGTTCCCGTGCTGGCTGGGTCTGCGTGGCGGCAAGGGGGTGGCGACGGCGCTGGGGGTGGTGCTGTGCCTGGCCCCGTTGGCGAGCGGAATCGCGTTCCTGGTGTTCAGCGTCAGTTTTCTGATCGGGCGTTACATGTCGCTCTCTTCGATGCTAGCGGCGGTCGCGTTCGCGATCGCGCAATGCGTGCTGCTGCGGCCGACACCGTGGGCCGAAGGGCACTGGAGCCTGGGCCTGTTCAGCCTGCTGGTCCCCGCGTTGATTGTGTTTCGTCATCGGGGGAATATCGGGAGATTGCTGAGGGGTGAAGAGTCGAAGTTTCGAGCGGCGAAAAGTGAATGAGGTGTCGCAATCGAGCCGCCAACTGAAACGTCCGCCAGAACTGACTTGGACGAGACAAACCAGAACAGCATACTCCAGTTAAAACAGGTCAAAACCGAGAGTTCGCAGTCATGTCCGTTCCCGACTTCCAAACTGTCATGCTACCGTTTCTCCAAACGTTGAAGGACGGCAAGGAACGGACGATGCGAGAATTGACCGAGCAACTGGCGGTACACTTTCAGCTTACCCAGGAACAGCGGCAGGAGCGCCTGCCCAGCGGTCCGCAGCCGCTGTTCTACAATCGTGTGGCGTGGGCAAAAACTCACTTGAAGAACGCTGGCCTGATTGACAACCCTGTTCGCGGAAAGGTCTGTATTTCCGCCGAAGGACAGAGAGTTCTTCTTCAAAACCCGTTGTCGATCAACTGCCGATTTCTAAAACAGTTCCCGAGTTATCTGAGGTTAATCGGTCAAACTTCCGAGGGGGACGAATTTGGGGAGCCGGACCAGATCGAAGAGAATTCTCAAACCCCGCTTGAGCTTTTGGACAGTTCCTTTAAGACTCTGCAAGCTGCAACGGCGGCCGATCTTCTGGACCGACTGAAAAAAAGTTCGCCACCCTTTTTCGAAGAAGTGGTTGTGCGATTGCTGCGCGCAATGGGCTACGGAGGGGAAATGGGCGATGGAACGGTCACTGGGAAAAGCGGCGACGGCGGGATCGATGGAGTCATCCGGGAGGACAAATTGGGCCTGGACGTGGTGTGTATTCAAGCGAAGAGATGGGACGGCAACGTGGTCGGCCGTCCCACGATTCAGCAATTCGTCGGGAGCATGGATTACATTCGCGCCAAGAAGGGAGTGATTCTGACAACATCCCAATTCTCAAAGGACGCCTACGAATTTGTTGGCCGAATTGAAGGAAAGAAGGTGGTACTGATCGATGGAGAGCAACTGGCCGATCTGATGATTGAACACAATGTGGGAGTCAAGCCTACAAAAGCGTATATTCTCAAGGAGGTTTCCAACGATTTCTTCGAGGAAGACGAGGGGTGACTCCCCCCAATGTGATTCGTGTCTCCCTTCCAGAATGACTCACTCTTGACCGCGAACCTCCGCGATGACCGACGAACCTAAAGCTCCTGTCCCGAAGATCTCCGAACGCATCGCCGAAATGGCTGCGGGATTCCTCCGGGTTGGTGATTCCCTGATCGAACGTCAGAACCGGCTGAACACCGCGTGTACCGCGTGGAATTTCGCCTGCCTGCACCGCAAGGAGCGAAAACACCAGCTCGAAAAGTATCCCGAACTCCACCTGAGACAATGTCCCGGCGAGTCCCGGGAGAAAATTGCCAACATCATCAAGGACATCGAGATTCTGATCGAACGCAAACGGAAGCTCTTTCCCGACGACAATCGGACCGTCGTCAAAGCGCGGGTCATTCGAATTGATACCGGTTTTCGGATTGAAGTCACGTCGACGAGTGCGGACGCTTAGGGAATTCGGGGATTCGCAAGCTGCGAGGACCAATGCGTAACCGTCAACCAAACCCCGTGAAGGGGCAAGTCCGACGCGATGGGAGGGCGAACGTCCTCGTGAGCCGCCGCTGTGCGATCAACCGCCAAGCACCGCTGTCTGGGCAGCGCTCGGCATCCAACCGAACCGACCTGTCGAATTGAAATCGATGTCGTGGACACCCCAACCACGCGTTGGGACCACCGCGAATCCAGCGGCGGTTTCCGAAAGCACGTGGGTCGAGGGCTGCCCGGAGAACGTCGTATTGCGCTCGAAAGCACACTGGCGGCTCAGCAGGAGCTTCGCCCTCCCGTCGGGTCGGTGGCTGCCCCGACACGGTTTTTCGTATGCGAATGCACACTGGCGGCTCGGCAGGAGCTTCGCCCTCCCGTGACGCCGAAGACCGGTCCGCGCGAATCGCATGGGGAATGTCGCGTGGATTATAATCCACACCACGGCACCCGTTCACGGAAACAGAAACCATGACAACCACACTGGCCCCCCCGCTGACACTCGAAGACTTGTTGCGCGACCTGGGAAACGTCGAGCCGGGTCGGGTTCGACTGCATCCCGCTCCCGGGACGGCAAGGGAGGCGGATGTTCTTCAGATTCGGGATCGCGAAAACAAACGCCCGTTATTCGAATTGGTCGATGGTACGTTGGTGGAGAAAGTCATGGGATTCCTAGAGTCGATCGTCGCTTCCGAGTTGATTCGAATCCTGGGGAATTTCGTCCAGACGCACGATTTGGGAGTCATCATCGGAGAATCGGGGATGATGTGCCTCGCCCCCGGATTGGTGAGAATTCCCGATGTCGCATTTTTGGGCTGGCAACAGTTTCTCGATCGCCGACTTCCACGCGAACCGATTCCTGAAGTCTTCCCCGATCTGGCGATCGAGTTGCTTTCTGCGGGGAATTCCCAGGCCGAAATGGAACGCAAGACTCGCGAGTACCTCGATGCGGGGACGCAGTTGGTCTGGATCGTCGATCCCAGGTCACGCACTGCGCGAGTCATTCGACGTGATGGAACACAAAGTCACATCGCCGTCGACCAGAGTCTTGATGGGGAATCTATTCTCCCCGGTCTGCGAATTCCGCTGGCGGACCTGTTTGGTAATCTTCCCGCGACGTAATCGCAAACGACTCGACGAGACCCGAGACTCTGTCCGATTTTCACGACGACTGTGAGGAACGATGTACGACCTGATTGGCGATATCCACGGGCACTCCGACCATCTCGAACAGTTGCTCTGCAAACTGGGCTACCAGAGATCCCAGGGGGTCTACCGGCATCCCGAACGCCAGGTGATTTTTCTGGGAGATTTCATCGACCGGGGACCGAAGATCCGTCAGGTGCTGGAGACGGTGCGCCCGATGATCGACGAAGGGGCGGCCCTCGCAGTGATGGGAAATCATGAGTTGAATGCGCTGGCGTACCATACGGAGAAGCCCGGTTCGCCCGGCGAGTTTTTGAGACCGCACACGCCAAAGAACGAAAAACAGATTTGGCAGACGGTCACACAACTGAACCCCGGGGAGCTGCGGGAGGCGCTCGAGTGGTTTCGCACGCTGCCGCTGTGGCTCGATCTGCCGGGCTTGCGAGCGGTCCATGCCTGTTGGTGTGAGCCGGCGATCTCCGTGGTCGCCCCCGAGCTGGAGCGACACCAGGGAATCACTCCCGAATTCCTTCACTCAGCCTGTGGCGAAGGCGGCAAGCTGTTCGCTCCGGTGGAAACTGTCCTCAAAGGAAAAGAGGTGCCCCTCCCCGTGGGGGTTTCGTTCCAGGATCGAGATGGCCACGCGCGAACCCGGACCCGGATTCGGTGGTATCTCTCTCCCAAAGGACATTCCTATCGCAGTTACGCGCTGACTGATGAGATCGCGAGTGACCGTCCTCTCGAATCGGCGGTCGCCGACGCGGCGGAACCGTACCCGTCAGATGCGAAACCGGTCTTTTTTGGACACTACTGGCTCGCACCGAACCGGCCCCAGCCGCTCGCCCGCAACGTCGCGTGCCTGGACTACAGTGTCGCGAAAGGGGGCTTCCTCTGCGCCTACCGCTGGAACGGTGAGCAGGAACTCGACAGGAATAACTTCGTTTGGACGACGTGACGTTTTCGATCGGCGAAAACAAACAACCGCCCGCTACGGGGCTAGGATTACCCGAATCCCAGGCACAATGTCCGCAGACGCTCACACGCCCGGAAACGAGACAATTTCGGAAAGCGGTATCATCATCCCGCTTCCTGACGGGTGCCGCTCGATCAAAATGTTTCAACGCGGGCCGCGCGGAGTATAGCCTAGCCTGCATTCGGGCGGTTGTCTTTTTAGACAGGATGAAAGGGATGAAGAGGATGGACAGGATTGCTGAGGCGACTGTCGCCCCTGGGGATTGGGAGTCTTTCGATTTCAACCACTTATCCAGAGAGCCGGAATGGCGCGCAACTCCATCCTGTTCATCCCTTTCATCCTCTTCATCCTGTTAAATTTTTCATGTCAGTCGTACGAACTCTCAAAGCTGCACAACAACATTCTGCAGTTCGGCTTCACGGCCCCCTCGCTTCGATCGCTGGCCGTTGCACCCAATTTAGCCTCTCAGCGGGTCATCGAAAGAAAACACCCCGATAGCCAAGCGGCCATCGGGGTGTCATGTGTCAACTGAAGCGAAGCGGCAGACGGAGGGATGAACACACCTCCAATCTGCGATGGCCGACTTACAGCTTTGCCAGCTTGGCGATCAGGTCGGCGGTCCGAGTCGAATAGCCGGATTCGTTGTCGTACCAACCCAGAACCTTCACCAGGTTCCCTTGCATCACTGACGTCCAGGGGGCGTCGAAAATGCAACTGTGCGAGTTGCCGATGATGTCGGTCGAGACGATCGGGTCTTCGTTGTACTCGATGATTCCCTTGAACTCGCCAGCGGCGGCTTCCTTCAGGGCGGCGTTGATCTCCTCCTTGGTGACGTCGCGCTTCAGTACGGCGGTCAGGTCGGTGATCGAGCCGGCGGGAACCGGGACACGCAGGCTGATGCCGGTCAGCTTCCCGTTCATCTCGGGAATCACTTCACCCACCGCCTTGGCCGCTCCGGTCGAGGTGGGGATGATGTTGAGGGCGGCGGCGCGCGACCGATGCGCGTCGGCGTGCAGTTGGTCGGCGACTTTTTGATCGTTCGTGTAAGCGTGAATGGTCGTCATCAGTCCCTTTTCGATGCCGAACTTGCCGTTCAGCACCTTGACCATCGGAGCCAGGCAGTTGGTCGTGCAACTGGCGTTCGAGATGCACTTGTGTTCGGGCTTGAGATCCTTGTCGTTCACACCCAGCACGACCGTGAGATCGGGCTTGTCTTTGGCGGGGGCCGACAGAATCACCTTGCGGGCACCAGCCGTCAGGTGGCTGTCGTAACCCGGCTTGCCATCCTTTTCGCGGCCGGTGAAGAACCCGGTCGATTCGACGGCGACGTCAACGCTGTTCGCCTTCCAGGGGAGGTTCCGAGGATCCTTCTCGGCACAAATCTTGATCTTCTTCCCGTTTACGACCAGCGAATCGCCATCGACCGCGATCGTGCCGTCAAACCGGCCATGGACCGAGTCGTACTTCAGCAGCATCGCCAACGCCTGAGGACTTCCGAGGTCGTTGATCGCGACGACATCGAATTCCTGCGGCCGGGACGCCATAATCCGAAACAGAATGCGACCGATGCGACCGAAACCATTGATGCCAACGCGAACAGACACGTGAACCGCTCCTCTTCTTCGAACCTGTTGGGAAATCGCAGAGCGAATCGCCGCCCGAAGAGCGGGGTGTCCCTGCGCGCAGAACCCACCCGCACCCGGGTGAATGAATCGATTGTAAGGAAATTTTCCGTTCTCGGCCAGAGAGAGTGGGTTGACTTGATCCAATCCGCTATCTGAAGAGCGCGGCAGCCAAACCACCCAAGGACTCCGACCGCATGCCCGCCGACTGGCGATTACCTCCCGGCGTTTCCCGTTCACTCTGGGAATTCGCCGCCGACGCGAAGCTCGCACGCGACGAAGCCGACCACCTGGCTCACTCCCCGTTACTCGAATTTGACCGGCGCGTTGTGAATCAATGGTTCGATCAGCCGGGAGATCTGATCGATTTGGGGTGCGGAACCGGCCGTAGCCTTGTGGATTTTTCGCAGCGGAGCTTCAACTGCACGGGCGTGGACTTATCACAACCATCTCTGGTTGTTGCTGGGCAACTGCTGGCAGAGCGTGGCTTGCACGCGACATTGATCCGGGGCAACCTGTGCGAACTCGACTGTCTTCCCCCGGATTCATTCGATTACGCGTTGCTGTTGTTCGGCACGTTGGGGATGGTCGAAGGGATCGCGGGCCGCACCGCCGTCCTGCAGCAAGCCAACCGGTTACTGAAACCCGGGGGTCGGCTCGCGCTGCATGTCCACAGTCTATGGCCCCACCTGTTTCTACGCGGTGGCCGCGGCTGGCTGGTGGCGGACCTGTGGAAGCGACTGCGAAACACCGCCGACGCTGGTGACACCCATCGAGACTATCGCGGAATTCCCCAGATCTATCACCACGTCTTCAGTCGGCGTGAGATTCACAGACTGCTGCGGTTGACCGGGTTCAAAATCCTCCGGGAAGTTCCAGTCGGAGCGGCGACCACCAACAATGTGCCCGCGTTGAACCTGGAACAAACCGGCTGGTTCAAGAACCTCAGGGCGACCGGCTGGCTCATCGAAGCGGCCCGACGACCACACGACGGATCCGACGTGGTGGACGGCGGTTGACAATGCGAGGCAACCGGTCGGCCCCGGAGATCAACGTCGAAGGGGCGAAAGAATTTAGCGGCCCACTTCGGGGCTAGGATCGCCCGAACTCCGACAGCAATGCCGTTGAATCCCAACAGAAGGAATGGCGAGCCACCCCATCCTGTTCATCCCTGTCATCCTCTTCATCCTGTCAAATTCTTTCCGTCGGTCGTACGGAGGGTAGCGTAGATTAAAATCCGCGCGACCCTCCCCCGATCGCACCTGTCGCGCGACATCCGCAGTAGCCGTGTTGAAGTGAGTGTATCCCGGAGGAATGCGATGGCGGCTGTTCCGCGATGAATGCAACCAATCGACGGATTTGATCTGGGACGGGTACTTACGGACTCTCCTGTTCGACCGTCAGTTGCCGATCGACCCCCTCGACAGTCACTTCCTGGGTCTTCCCGTCGGGCCAGCGAATGGTCAACGAGGTCACCGTTTCATCGGTCCCCAACCCAAACGTGGCGACCAATTCCACCTGCGACAAGTAGCTCCGCGTGGGCGAAACCAGCCGACGCTGTGTTCCTCCCTTTTGAGTCAGTTTCACGAGGGTGCCAATGGCATCGCGATTGGTCGACTTGCCATTTCCCACCAGCTTTACCCGCAACCAGTGGTGGCCCAGTTGCTGATCGTTCTTGAGGAGCCGGGGCGCTTCACCAGTCGCCATCAGCAACAGATCCAGGTCGCCATCGCCATCAAAGTCGGCGTAGGTCGCCCCGCGACCGACCATCGGTTTCACAAAATCGCTTCCGGTCAGATTGGCGTCCAGCTTGGCGAATTCACTTCCCCGCCGGGAACCTGTGTTCCAGTAAAGTTGCGGCGGCTGCTGGTACTGCTGGCTTTTCTGCACCTTGCTGATGTCGTTTTCAAGATGCCCGTTGGCGACCAGCAGGTCGGTTCGTGAATCGAGGTCGACGTCGAGAAAGCACACCCCAAATTTCAGCCAGATGCGCGACGGCGGACCCAGGCCGGTCGCCACCGCATCGTCACTGAACATCATCGCGCTCTTCTTGGTGCAATAGAGCGCCGTCATCTCGTTGGCGAAGTTTCCAATGACGACTGCCAGTGTTTCATCGTTCCGGAACCAGCCGGCGTCGCAGCCCATCGCTCCCCGGGCATTCCCCGAGTTGTCGACGCCAATTCCCCGCTCGATCCCAATCTCTTCGAATTTTCCATTCCCCAGGTTGTGGAATAGAAAGTTCTGAACGGTGTCGTTGGCAACGACAATGTCCAAGTTGCCATCACCGTCGGCGTCGACAAAAACGATCCCCAGCGACTTCGCCGAGGGGATCTGCGTGTTCACGTTGCGAACCTGCACTCCCGCTTCCGCGGAAACGTCCGTGAATTTGCCATCGCCATCGTTGCGATACAAATAGGGAAACGTTCCGTCGAACGCCTGCGGCCGACAGTACGCCCGGAGCGAGCCGTCGAGTGTGCAGCGCAAGTCGCGATCGATTTCGGGCGACCAGCGAATGTAGTTGGCGACGAACAAATCGAGATCGCCATCGCGATCGTAATCGAAGAATCCGCTGCTGGTACTCCATTCGGTTTCGCCCCCAGCGACCCCCGCAGTCGCGGTGACATCCACAAACTTCCCCTGTTCGTTGTGATACAGGTGGTTGTAACCGACGGCGGTGATGAACAGATCGCTCCAGCCGTCGTTGTCATAGTCTCCCACCGCGACTCCCTGGCCGTAGAACGAGACTGCCAGGCCCGCGTCGGCGGAGACATCGGTGAATTTCCAATCTCCGTCATTGCGGTACAGCGCCATGGTCGCCGGAGCGCTGACGGGAGACTCCTCTTCCCTCCACTTCCGAGAATTCACAAACAGAATGTCAGGACGGCCGTCGTTGTTGTAATCGATGATCGCGCACCCACCCCCCATCGATTCCGGGAGCAGCTTCTCTCCGCGGGCACCATTCTGGTGGACAAACCGAATGCCGGCGGATTCGGTCATGTCAACCAGCGGCACTTTGGGCAGTTCCACCGCCACCTCTTTCCGCTTTTCGGCAGGCGACAGTTCGGTTTGCTGGTCGATCGGCTTGTCTTCCGTCTTCTTGTCAAACCAGTAGAAGGCCAACAGCGCCACGAGTATCGCACCAAACGCGATCAGTGACTTTCGAAACATCCGTCCGATGATCGAATCGTCCGCGGGAACCTCCGGTTGCGACGCCGCCGGCTTGTGTTTGCTCCTGTCGATCATGTCGCGTCTCCGGTTTTGGGTTCGTGGCCGGCCTTTCCGGCGGCGGCGTCGATGGCGGCGGGGCGGGGTTGGGCGGCGCGCTTGGGGACTGTGGGGTCATCTGCTTTCTGTCGCGCGAACTCCGCAGGGAGTCCCGGTGCCCCCGGGCGATTCAACGGGTAAATCACCAGGGGTTCCGACGCGACGTTCGCCGCCGGATACTTGAGTCGGGCGGCATTGACCGCCAGTTCCTGCGCGTTGTCGTCCGGTTTGTACCGCAGGTGCATTTTGCGATGCAGCTCGGCTTTCGCTTCATTTTCCAGTTCGGTGTACAGCCGGGCCAGGTTGTAATGCGCCATCACATCTTCGGAATCGTAGAACAGCACCGTCTCAAACTCGGTGACCGCTTCCCCCAGCAATCTCCGCCGTTCGTTTTCGTCATCGCGGACCTGCTTCGCCAGTTCGTACAACGTCTGGCCCAGTTCATTGCGAACAACGTAATCCCGCTCGAAATGCAACCGCCGACTGCGCCGTTCTTCGGTCTGGTCCGACAGCACGCTGCGGAAGTTCTCGATCGCCTTGTCGAGGTATCCCTGCTGTTTGTTGATGACACCACTGAACCACGCGACCGTCCAGGAGGGAGCGCTCGGATTCCTGAATTCCCCCGCGCGGTGCAGCGCGTCGACCGCCTCGTCAATTCGTCCCTCGGTTGAGTAGACGCGAGCCAGATTCACCGGACCGTCGTACCGACCCAGTTTCTCGACCTCCTGGAACGCCTGCTCGGCTTGCAGCAGTTCCGCCTTGCCCCCTCCAGAACCGGGGGCCGATCCTTCGAGGAGCAGGCCAATGCCGTAGTCATTCCAGCGCTGCCACAGATCCTTCTCGGCGATTTTCGACTTCTGTTCGGGAATTTCGGCGACGACTCCCTCGACCGGGAACGTGACCGTGTCGCTGGCGATCGTGGTCACGGGGAGGGTGTTCTTCCATGGTTCGCCCGGTTTGTGGTTGGGCAGCGTCGGTCCCCCTTCCTTCAGATTTCTGCCAACAAAATCCATGTAGATCCGGTCGAACTTGCGGTACTGCAGTTTCACTTCGACAGTGACGGGCGCGTCGAGCTTGTCCGGCAGCGCCAGTTCAAAATGCACGATCTGCGCCGCACCGGGGGGAATCTGCTTGTTGTAGAGCGGCGTGAAGATGTCTTGCGGATTCCGCCGATCGATTCGATTGCCGTGCCGATCGAGCATGAACACGTTGATGAAGTGCGACCAAGCGTCGACCGATCCTTCGTCGTCGATCGCGCCGTTTCGGCCAATGACCTTGTCGCCGCTCTTGACGGTGACTTCCACCCAGATCTCGTTCGAGTCCACAGTCCCCTGAGAAAACAGGTGCCCGACTTTCAGGGTCCGCAGCACGGTCTCCAGCAGATACGTGTGCCCCGGCTTGAGGGTGGGCAACTCCGGTCGCAACGGCGCCGACAGCGCGCCGTCGATTTTGCCCTCCTCTTTCACCCCAAACAAATCGACCCGCACGATGTCTTTCAAGAACGCCTGGTGTGCGGCGATTGTCGCGTCATCGTCCCCGCGAACATGGGGCAGGGCGGTATTCGCGGCGGGAAACAGGTGATTGTGGATGCTGAGTTTGCCGTCGCGGGCGAAATCCCGGGCACCAAAATCGCCCGATTCCTTGATCGGCATGTGGCACTCGGCACAGTTTTCTCGCGCCTTCTCGGGATAGTAGAACGACCTAGCATTTCCCCCGCTGACCCCCGAGAGCAGGAAGGAATTGTAATGGTCCTGCCCGCGCAGGAACTCTTTGTAGTGATTGAGTTCGTACGGCAGATGCACCTTGTGGCAGGCCGAGCAGAACTCCGACGTCTTGTGCAGGGGTTTGAGGAACGTCTGTTTGTGAAACGTCGGCTTCGCCTTCACGAGCTGATTGTTGATCCATTGCAGAATCGTGTTGTCACTCTTGGCGAATGGATAGTGAATCGGTTCGTCGATGGTGAAGTCGGCGTTGCCGCGAGTGCTGTACTGGTCGTTCCATTCCGTGCTGTTGAGGCTGGTGATCGCGTGGCAGACGGTGCAGGTGATTCCCGCCTTCGCGGTCGGATGATTGACGATGTCGTACTTGGGATCGTCGAACTGACCGCTGAAAAACGGGGCGGGGTCGTGACAGCCGGCACACCATCGCGACGCCTTCACATTGCCGTCCCGTTTCATCGCGAACTCGCGCGTTTCGTTCACGGAGGCGAAGTACATCGGATTGTTGAACGAGCTGAAGCGGTGCGCGCTGTGCTGATGTTGCGCATAGGCGTCGGCATGGCACTTCAGGCAATACTCGTCCATCATCAGGGTGTCTGCGGGAATGAACTGACCCGACACGGTGATCGCCCGCGACGGTTCGAAATACTTCGCCCCTTCCACCGAGCCTTGCGCGTTCAGTTTGCGCGGGTCGGCGTTCTGGACTCCAATCATCGTCGCCACCAGACCGGCGACGGCGGCTCCATACATCAATCCGTACCGCCACTTGATGCGCGGACCGGCGAGCCGATGCAACCAGTACAGCCAGCCAGCCGCGAGCGGTGCCCCCACATGCAGCCAATAGACCAACTGCCTGGTCGCGGCGTGCCGCAATTCGATGAAGCCCACCTGCATCAGCGCGAGCCCCGTGAGCAACACGACCAGTCCCGCGATGAATAACGCGTACCCGACGCGAACCGCACGGCGATTGCGTCGGTTGCGGGAGGTCACCAGGTGAATCGTGCCGAACGCGACGAACGGGACCACCAGCAGCAGCCCCAACGCCAGATGGACAAAGAACATCCAGAGGTAGAAGTAGTTCTCGTAGCTGATCCCCGCGCCGGCCAGCCAGCCCCGAAACGTGACGGTTCCCAGGTAGAGCGAATTGGCGGCCAACAGGGCGACCAGGAACAACACGACGTAAAAAAGCCGTTTCAGTCCCGGTCCAATCGCGGGGACGTAACCCGTGGAGCGGGGGAGATTGGCTGGCAACGATGTCGCTGGCGATTGTGGGGTGGGGTTCGGCATGACGACAGATTTCCAGGCAGACGGGTGATTGTAGGGCACGCCAGATGGGTGAGTCGGAAGACGATCCCAGCGCGCTATCAGCGTGCCGCAGCCGATCGCCAGGCGACCGTTGAATCGAACAATCCCCCCGGCTTTGTCGGCAAACAACGCGACCGCCTCAATTTCAGCGGGGATCCATCCGAGGGATGAATTCCAAGTCGGCTTCCCGTTGAATCGTGGTCCGACTCACGAGTCCGGGGAACCTGATACCGCCTCACAGTCGCGAAATTCTCAAGGGACCGGGGGGAGATCGCCTTTAGCCCACCCGCCTCGGGGGACGCTCCCACCGCCCCGCATAGGGCACACAGAATGCCACGCCTAGCCCAGAATCGACGAGCCCACATTCACCAAGCTTAAGATCGCAGGCCCCGAAGGACAAAATCAAATCGTGCGATTTGCCGCTCACTGATGGGATCGACGGTACCACGGGATGCGGAGTTTCACCCCGACACACCGGTCCGTCGCAGGGGAGAGTCGGCTCATTTTGTGGCCGATGCTCGTGGTGGCGAAGTCCGTCGCCCTGCGGGCGATGGTGCGTCACCGAGTCGTGTTCCACCCAGCGCGACGCGGTTCCGCCAACTTGAACATAATCGCCACACGACGCGAGCGCCGACGGAGCGCACCACACCCCCGACGTGACGATGATCGCCAGCGCCAGACCTGGGACAATGCGTACGGGTCGCAAAATCGGCATGAACCGGGGAATTCCGCGTGTGGGATGCGGTGCTGTCGCTTAGAGTATCGGAGTCGTCGTGTCGCCGTTCAAGTCTGGGCGAATTCCGACGACATAACCGGACTCTTGAATGGTACGATTGTAGACCAGATGGAGTTGGAAATCTCGGTGAGAATCCGGCAAAACTTTCCAACCAACTGCTTCCATTGCATAGGGTTCCACGGCCAGCGACCCGCAACACATGGAATTCGCCCCGATACTGCCATTCCTCGAATCCCTCGACCAACCCGTGTGAAGCCAGTGTGGCTGCGACCGCACTATGTGAGGGCGGAACGCATTCCGCGCGACGGGAGGGCGAGGCTCCTGCCGAGCCGCCGCTGCGTCACCGCATGCCAAGAACCGTTCGCTGGGGCGCAATCCAAAGTCACGCAATGAGCCGCGAAACGTATTTTCCTGCCGTCGGCGGCGGAAGTGGACGCCCCACAATTCGCAACAGACTGACCCAGTCTTCGACAATCTGGCACAACTCACGATCGACCTCGGATTCGTCCGGACCGTGACAGCACGGACCAATCAATCCGGGACACTGGCCGACGAACGCGCCATCCTCATCTGAGCACTCGACAAATTTCACGTATCTCGCTGCGTCAGTCATGGCTCAGGTTCCCTCGGTGTCCTCACTTGTCCTTCCGTGGTTCCTTTGCCGTCACCAGCGACACGACGATCAACACCACGAAGCTGAGCGGGATCGTCACGATTCCGGGTTGGCTGAACGGGACGATCGCCTGGTCGGCGGGTAAGCCGTAGATCGCGCTGTAGGTTTCCCCCGACGCCAGAATCCACGCGAGTGAGCTGAACATTCCCACCACGACGGACGCGACCACTCCCTTGCGCGTGACCCCCTTCCAGAAGAGCAGCGTCACCAGCGCTGGCAGGTTCGCGGAGGCCGCCACGCTAAACGCCCACCCGACCAGGTAGCTGACGTTCATTCCCTCGAATTTGATCCCCAATCCAATCGCGATCGCTCCCACCACGACCGAGGCGATGCGGGCCAGCCGCACTTTCTCGGCGTCGTTGAGTTCGATCTTGAATACATGACCGACCAAGTCGTGCGTCACCGCCCCCGCCGACGCCAGGATCAAGCCGCTCACCGTTCCCAGTACCGTTGTGAACGCGATCCCGGAAATGGC
The DNA here is from genome assembly GCA_945860955.1 of Planctomicrobium piriforme. Lineage (GTDB taxonomy): Bacteria > Planctomycetota > Planctomycetia > Planctomycetales > Planctomycetaceae > UBA10511. Next base: position 52,498 of record CAMATH010000031.1, on the reverse strand, counting down.
AGCGAACAACAGCTCATTCATCCCGCGTGCCAACAAGGGTGCCGCCATGTTGCTGTCGGTGACGTCGAGCGTTCCACTTGTCATTGCCCCCAGTCCCAAAAACAGCGTCAGCACATAGAAGAAGCCGATGCTGGCGATCCCCACGATTGTGCTTTTTCGGGCACTCGTTTCGTCTTTGACCGTGTAGTATCGGATCAAAATGTGAGGGAGTGACGCCGTTCCACAAAACAGCGCCAGCATCAACGACAGAAAATTCACCCGGTCGACAATCTTCGCGCTGCGAATTCCGCGAAACGTGGGGTGTTCCCCCGGTCGCAACACACGCGCCCCCGATGTCGGTTTCTGGAAGTACACCGTCGTTTTCGTTTTGTCTTCCTCAACGATGGTCTGGTTGTCCCACAGCACCACTTCACTGTTTTGCAGCGTTTTCAAAAACTCCATCGGTCCCTGCGGTCCCGACGACTCCACACCCCCGGGCAACTTGCTCACATGCCCCACGGGATGCAAAACCGCTTCCCCCTCTTTCTTCCCTTTCGGCAGTCCGTTGATCGAAAAGACTTTTCCGTCCGGCTGTTTGCCAACCGTCTGCGATTCGGTCAGCAGCGTCTGTCCCTCGGTGGGAGAACTCTTGTGAAACACCGTCACCGGGGCTCCCGCCGACTTCCGCACGCGCACGAACGGCTTGTCTTTCCAAGGCCCCTCATCCGGGAGGAGTTCGGCTTTCTCCCAGCCAGTGGCTTTGTGGAGTTCATCAAGTACCGTGTCTGTCGCAGCCGGTCCGACGGCCAGGAATTCGTAGCCGTCCTCTCCCCCCTTGCCTACGTGGAAGCCCCGTTGGAGCAACAGCACCACCAGAATCAGGCTGAAGAGAACCAGCAGTGATCCTTTGAGAAACTGAACCCATGTCGTCGAGACCATCCCTGCCGTCACCACAATCAGGATGACGGTCGTTCCCACCAGAACCACTCCAACCCAGTGGTCCAGCCCCAGCAGTGGCTTCACCAGCACCCCGGCCCCCACCATCTGAGGAATCAGGTAGAAAATACTCACCGCCAGCGTGCTGATGCCGGCGGCAAGCTTGATTCCGGGAGACTGAAACTTCGCGTCGAGAGCGTCGGCGAAGGTGAATTTCCCGAGTCGTTTCATTGGTTCGGCGATCACGAACAGCGCGACCACCCACCCCGCCAGATAGCCTATCGAATACAGGAAGCCGTCGTAGCCGTAAAACGCGATCATTCCGCAGATCCCGAGGAACGACGCGGCCGAAAGGTAGTCGCCGGCGAACGCGATCCCGTTCACGAACCAGGGAATCTGGCCGTGGGCGGTGAAGAATCCCTGGGCCGACTTGGCTTTGCTCCCCAGGTAGAAGCTGATTCCCAATGTCACTCCGACGAACGCCGCGAAAATGACGAGCGCTGTCCACGACGGTTCGTAAATCACGAATGCGGCCCCTGTTCTTTTGGGGAATCTTCCGAAGCCTTACAAAACAGACCGTAGACAAACGACAGGATGACAGCGGCCAGGATCAGGCCAAACCCCCAACTGATCGCGAGGTTGATTCCGCCGAATGGGGTCTGCTCCATCGTCTCGGGTGAGAACGCGTTCACCAGAACGAAGCCACCGTATAAAAGCAGGTACAGTCCAAACAACCACAATCCAAGACGGGCGTTGTATTGCTGCATGAGCGCTGGGAAGTGGAAGAGGTTGTGACCGAATGTCCGCGGTAAAAACGGTGAGTCCGAACACGGGACACTCTTCCCGCCGAACCACGACGGATCAACGAACGTACCGATCCGTGACGACACGGGCTGGATTGTAACGCGTTGTCAGCCCCGGGGAATGGATCGCGTCCGGTCCAAGCGAGATTCGCTCCACCCGGGCCGGGATTCGATTTCGGACGAATGTGGCTACTTTCCTCGCGACTGATCCCGTGTCTATACTCAAGGTGGCGAAAGGTGCGACGTTTCGCCAGAGCTGCGCCCGTCAGGAAGTGGAGATCGGGTACCGCTTCCTGACGGGCGCGGCTCGGCGTCAACGCGATTGTCCCTCGAGGCCGGCGTCGATTTTTTCCTGCCGCTCGTGTGGCGGCGTTTTTCACTCCACAGAACCGCGACATGGCCATCTCTCTGCCTTTTCTGTCGTCGCGAATCCCTTTGAAGACCGCCGCCACGGTCTGCAAGTCGCTCTCGACCATGCTGCACGCGGGGGTGCCGCTGCTCAAGGCGCTCGACGTGGTCTCGCGGAAGACCGGCGATTCCACGTGCCGGCGGAAACTGACGCAAGTTCGGGATCTTGTGCAAACGGGGACCGAAATCAGCGAGGCACTTCGCGAGCAGGGGGGATACTTTCCACCGCTCCTTGCCGACATGATTTCAATTGGTGAAAACACCGGGGCGCTGCCGGAAATCCTTGATGGATTGTCCGACCACTACGAAAACCTGCTGCGACTCCGGCGGTCGTTTCTTGGCACGATCGCGATGCCGGTGATTCAACTGGTCGCCGCCATTTTCATCATCGCGTTAATGATCCTGGTCCTGGGGATGATCGCCGCCTCGGGGGGGAATAAGCCGATCGATGTCCTGGGCTTCGGGCTGTACGGCCCTGCGGGGGCGACGAAATTTCTGTCGATCACGTTCGGTTCGATTTTCGTCGTGTTGATCATCTATTACCTGGTGGCCGAATCGTTTCAACAGAAGCGCCTTTTGGATTCGGTGCTGTTGAAGATTCCGGTGATCGGCACCTGCATGCGGTCGTTCGCCATCGCGCGATTTTCGTGGGCTTTGGGGCTGACACAACAGACCGGAATGTCGATGCTGCGGTCGATCGATTTCAGCCTGAAAGCAACCGGCAACGGGGCGTTCGCCGGCGCGTCCGACGAGATTCGACACTGGGTTCAAGAGGGGGACGAACTGACCGAGGCCCTGGCGAACAGCCATCTGTTCACCGACGAATACCTGCAGGTGGTGCAGGTGGCCGAGGCGTCGGGAACGATTCCGGAAACGATGCAGCGGTTGAGTCCGCAGTTCGAAGACCAGGCGCGACGCGGCCTGTCGATGCTGGCGACGGCGATGGGGGTACTGGTTTGGGTGTTTGTCGCCGGCTGCATCATTTTCGTGATTTTCCGGATCGCATTCTGGTACGTCGGACTGATCAATGACGCGGTGAATAACCCGATGGGGTAGTGATTTCCGTTTCCAGACGTGCAACGCCACTCACTGGACGGTTCGTCCGACGGGAACGGCGGAGGTCCGATCGATGAAGAAGCTGAATCCCTGCCTCCACTCTCCAAAACCGGCAACAACCTCGGAATCGACTGCCAAAACCAACCCCTAGTTTTCGGGTACGAGAAGAAAAAAGCGGACCGCCAAGTGGATGTCGCCCACTTGGCGGTCGCGCCCATCGGACGTCGTTGGCGGCGGGGGCCGCGTTCGAACGTCAGTCGTCTCGCTTGTGAAAGAACGGTTCACTTGGTTGTTTCGAATGGCAGACCGTGCAGTCGCGGATCACTCCCGCGGTGCCTTGCTGCAGAATCGCCTGTGCGTCGTCGGCCGGCGTGACGGCTGGCCCGGTCGCGTGCTGCGGGCCATGACACGCCGCGCAATGCACCCCACCATGTCCTTTGGAATCCTTGAACAACTTGCCCGGCTCTTCAAACTCAAACTTTGGCTTGCGAGTCTGATGACACTGCTTGCACGACGGTTCGTCGACCCAGGGCCGCCTTGCGGAGTTTCCAACCGCTTTCATGTCGCCATGGCAACTGACGCAGGTGATTCCCTTCGAAACATGCACATCCCTCTGACATTCGGTCTGGACGCCCGGGTGACAGGCGTAGCAATTGTTTTTGAAGTTCGGCAACTGCGCCATGCGGCTGGCATGCGACCGATGCATCGCGTGGGAGAATGCACTGACATTGGGGGCCCCCTTGGTGCCAAGCGCCGGGTCGGCATGGCATCCGGCGCATAACACCGGCTTGGCGTTTTCCAGTTTGGTGCCGTGGAGTTTGTCGTGCTTCCGCAGAATGTCGGTCGCGACAGTGATTCCCGGAGTGTTATGACACAGGTTGCAGTTGATCTCCCACGATACCGGGACCACTGCTTTCGTGGTCGCGACGGTCTTTCCCTTGCGGTCCTGAACGATGATTTCAGAGAGTTGAAACGGATCGCTGAGGTACTTATCGGTCAATTGGGTGACGGGAATCCCCGTCGCGCTCCAATCATTGTTGCCGGTCCCTTTCATGGTTCCCGACAGTCGGTTTCCCGTCAGTCCGACATCCTTGGCGAGTGGCGTTCCGAAAATCTTCGGGGCGTACGTCCAGAAATTCGTCTTCGTCGAGGAAATCGTATTCCCCGGAATCGAATACTTGACGGTGACGCCCTTGGAGACAATCCGCGGCTCATCTCCCGACCGATCGATCACCTGCGCTCGCAGCGTATTGTAGGGTGGAAGGATGCACATCTCCGAGAAGTCTTGATTCATGCAGTGCATTCCCAGGTCGTTGTACCCGAGGACCGTGTAAGGGGTCCGGGCGATCACTTTGGGTGCCGCTCCTTCGACCGCTTCCGGGGGGCGGAGCATGACATAGGCAAACGCCGCCGATCCCAGGGCGGCACACAACACTCGAATTCCAGCCCGGGGGCCGGGACCAATTCTCCACATGGCGGATTCTCACTTCAGTGGAACCGGCAGCGAGGGTGCGTTCGCAGTGAGTGGTTCCGTAGTGCGTCTGTCTGTCGCCAGATGACCTTGGGAGTACCAGTCTTTCCCAGGATCCGCCAAAATCCCTCTGGAATTCTATTTTGACGATCTCCGCCGCCAATTCGACTCACGCCGGCATCCGCTTAAGGCGACTTCGGTTCCGCGTTGAATTTGTTCATTGCCGCCGCCAAACCCTCCTTCAACCAGCACTCGACCGCGTTCGCCGCCGCTGTCACCGCCGAATCGACGGCTTCGAGTTCCACTTTGTGGAATCGTTCCAGCACGTAGTCGACAGTCGACTTCTCCCCTTGCGGCCGACCCACGCCCAGGCGCAGTCGGGGAACGTTCTCGGTTTTCAGATGTTGCAAAATGTTCTGCAAGCCCTTTTGCCCTCCAGAGGAACCCCCGGTCCGCAGGCGAATTTTCCCCAACGGCAGGTTCATATCGTCGCACGCGACCAGAAAGTCGACCGGCGCGAGCTGGTAAAAGTCCATAACTTGACGAACACTGTGCCCGCTGGCGTTCATAAAGGTCTGGGGCGCGACCAACAGCAGCCGTTCCGATCCGACAAGAACCTCGGCCAGCAGCGCCTCGAATTTTTCTTTCGGTCGTGGCGCGGACCAGCGCTTGCCCATCTCGGCCAGCAGGTCAAACCCGACGTTGTGCCGGGTTCCTTCGTACTTTTTCCCGGGATTTCCCAGGCCAACGAGTACTTTCATGGAAGGGAACCGCCATGACAAAAAGCCAACAGCCGCGTTCAAACGAACGCGGCTGCCAGGAAACGTGTTGCAACAGCTCGACTACTTCTTCTTGGCGTCGGCCGCGTCCTCGGCACCCTCTTTGGCGGCCTTCTTGATGACTTCCGGCTGAGCCGGGGTTTCGTTCCCCGTGGGAAGTTCCGGAGCCGCTCCACGTACCAGAATCTGCACCACGACGTCGTCGGCGTGATTCAGGCAGCGGGTGTTGGGGGGGAGTTCGAGTTCGCGAACGTGGATCGCATGCCCGATCTCCATCGCGCCGATCTTGACGGGGACGCTGTCGGGAATCTGGATCGCCAGGCATTCCAGCGTCAGCGTGCGCATCTCATGGTCGAGGATCCCGCCACTGAGCATTCCGGGGGCGGTTCCCTTGAGTTCGACCTTCACTTCAACGGTCAGTTTTTCGTTCGGGTCGACTCGCAGGAGGTCGACGTGCATCAGATGCCGGCCGAACGTGTCCCATTGAATCTCGCGAACGATCGCGGTCTCCGTCTTGCCTTCGACGTCGACTTCTAACACCCTCGAACCCGACTTGATGATGTTCAACAAGTCAGCGGCAGCCACCGTCACTGGTTCGGGGGCTTGCTTGTGGCCGTAGATATTGCCGGGAACACGAGCTTGTTCGCGCAGACGCATACAGGCCCGGGTGCCGTGTTCAGTACGCCGTTTGGCGGCGATTTTTCCCATCACAGACATTCGACTTCATCACTCCTTCGCCGTGCGGTCGTCCCGCTTCGCGAACCACCCCGCCGACCAGACCAAACTGGGCCTCGCCACCGGGCAATTCGAAGAACCACTCCCCCCGGGCGCAGTTGCCGCACAGAAATGGGGGAAACGGGTAGTATACTGAGCCTCACCAATGCCTGCAAGCGGGTTGAACTCTCGGAATCCCGTTTGATTCAGACGCTGAAAGAACCCCACGCCGAGTCTGTACCCGACTCTTGTTGTTTACCGAACAAACCGAAACGAACCCTTGTTTTCCTTCGCGATCGATTCGAGCGTCACCGCGCCGTCTTCATTTTCGAAGGCAATGGTATGGATCGTCGATCCTTTATTGTTCTTCAGAATCAGTTCCCGCAGATTCGCCGGGTCGTCGACCTCGCCATCCGTCAGCAGAAAAATCACGTCCGGCTTCATCGCCAGCGATTCTCGCAACGACGCGATTGGATTGGTCAATCCTCCCGGTTCGCGAGCGCGGATCCAGCGGGTCGCTTTGTCCCGGTTCGACTTCGTCGCGGGGAGCAGCCCTTTCGCCGGCTTCGGATAAAACAACGGGAATGTCTGATCGCTGAAGAAGAAGACGTAGAACTGTTGCTCGGGCTTCAGTTTTGCGATCGAGGAGATCAATTCTTTCCGTGCACGCTCAAAACGCGCGCCGAACATGCTCCCTGACATGTCGACAATATAGACGAACGTTTTCCCCGCCCCCTGACTGCCAAAAAACGCGGCCCCCAATCCCGGGTCGGGGCCGCCCCCATCCCCCTCGCCAGCACCACTCCCCGCGCCGGCACCACTCCCGTTCAGCATTTCCGCGAAGTCGGACGACAGCTCTCCATCGCCCCCCGGCTGCATTACACCCGAAAGGGCGCTCAAGTCGGTATCGGGCTGCGCGACTTCCACCGCCCCCTCCAACCCGATGTGGTCGAAGGGGGACGCGTCGGTTTTGTCGCCAAACATCGCGTTGATTCCAATCGCGCGACGGTCGGAGTCACCATGGATGACCCAGGCACCGATGACCACAATCACGGTGCTGTGCAGGGCGATCGAAACCCCCCAGCCGGGATTTTCGACACAAAACGTCCAGACGGCCAGCCAGACCCAGCGCAGCCATTCATGTAACGTCTGCGGGGCCGGTTTCTCTTCCGGGAGAGAATCGGCCAAGAGAATCACCCCGGGAGCCGGCGGGCGCGACGGCGGGGGAATGATGAGCTTCTTGACGGCTGGCATTCCAGGAGTGTTCCGCAAATTGTGTTCCCGGCGTCCACGATCCAAGATTGTCCAGTTTGCGCGATCGGCAGGGCAAACACAAACGAGGAACGGTCCAACTCCGGAGTCCGAAGTTCACACGGCGACCCGGACTGCTTACGAAGTCTATCGGTTTGTCCAGTCCGTTCGCTCAAACTCAGGCGCGGAACTCGTCAATCACCGCCACAACCTCGCTCGCCGGCACATCGGAAACCAGTTCCACATGCCCCATTCGCGTGGGCAGCACAAACCGCAACTTCCCCGCAACCGTCTTCTTATCAAGCTGCATCCGCCCCAGAATGCTCTCGGTGGAAAGGGCCTGCGGAGTCGGCAGTCGGGTCGGAAGCCCGACCGCCTTCAGTAAATCGACCTGGCGCCTTGTCATCTCCGTGGGGATCCGCCCCAGCCGGTCGGACAGTCGGCTGGCATAGACCATCCCCACCGCGACCGCCTCACCATGCAGCAACTCGCCATAGCCACTGAGCGCCTCGAACGCATGGGCGAAGGTATGTCCATAGTTTAAGACCGCCCGCAAACCAGTCCGTTCGAATTCGTCATGCTGGACCACGTCGGCCTTTAACTGACAGCTTCGCGCGACGATTTCACGCATCACCTCGGGAGTCCGGGAATTCAATTCCGCGACGTGATTTTCGAGGTAGTCGAAGAACGGGGCGTCAAGAATGACCCCGTACTTGATCACCTCGGCGAGGCCCGCCCGGTATTCCCGACCGGGGAGGGTGTCGAGCAGAACGGTGTCGATATACACCCCGATCGGCTGATGAAACGCCCCAATCATGTTTTTGGCGCGGGGATGGTTGATTCCCACTTTGCCTCCCACCGAGCTGTCGACCTGGGCGAGAAGCGTGGTGGGAATCTGCACGAATGACACTCCCCGGGCGTAAGTCGCGGCGGCGAAGCCGGCGAGGTCGCCAATCACCCCGCCCCCCACCGCGATCACCACGGTATTGCGGTCAGCCTGCAGGTCGATGAGCCGATCCCAGAGATGGGCGGCTTGCTCAAGTGACTTCGTCGGTTCCCCGGCTGGCAGTGACACGACTTCACACCGCCAACCGTTCGCCACCAGAGCCAGATAAACCGACCGAGCGTGCGAGTCACGCACATTCTTGTCCGTCACCAGCAGCGCCAGTCGCCCCGCACCCGACTTCACCCCGCGTCGCGTACACCAGTCATCGATCGCACCGGCGGCGTTGGAGAGCTGGCCACTCGAGATGATGATCTCATAACTGCGGTCGGCGAGCGGAACGTGAACTGTATGTGTCGGGTTGGGCACGGTGGACAGGATGAAAGGGATGAAGAGGAGGAAACAGGATCCGGACGGGAGATATCGGGAGCCAAATGCACGGGATTTGCCGAATTCTAGTGGTTTCTTGGGCCCGAGCTATTTCGGCTCACCCGCGGCAGGCCGGGTGATGAATAGCAGCGCTTGTGTCGCCAGAAACAGCCCCACCGGGGCGAAAACCAGCGCCACCAGAATCACCTTCATCCCAGTCGGCATCGGCACCGCCGCCGCCAGAACCAGATAGAACACCATCGCCACCGGCGTGAACAAGAGCAGGCTGCAGCCGACCGCGGTCATCTGCGATTTGAACAATCCCCGTTCCGACGGAGCTTCAAACAGCACATCGACCGTGCGGCGACGTCGCAGCGACTGCCCCGCCGCCGCCTGAAGTTCGACGACCCGCAAGAGATCGTCCCAGACAGCCCGCGCAGGTCGTACATTACCGGGCATCAACGGAGCTTCGAGCGCTCGACTGGGGAGCGAACGACTGGGGCCACCCACCAAATCGGTGACCACGTGCCACCGCGAATCCCGGTCGGCCTCCTCGCGGGACTGCGTCAGTGTCGCGACACCGTCGACAAGCAGTCGGCAGGCTTCCTGGTCGTACTCAATGATCGCCGTGGCTCGTTCACCTTGGACGGTCAGCCGCCAATCCGCGCGTTCACCCGGCGCGACACTCCAGACAATGGGAGGTTGTCCCGCACCGCCGAGCGTCGTCGTCGCGAGCGTGACCCGCCCCGCGCTGTCGGTGTGACGAAACGCTGTGATCTGCTCAAACCGCCCGAACAGACCGCGCAGCAGATCAATGTCGCAGACAAAGTCGCGATCGAGTTGGGCGACCTCGAGAACTCTCCCAGCGTCCGCGCCGGTCCGTTCGAATTGCACCTGTTTCAAAGTTCCCAATTCGCCCGCGACCAGCATCGCCCCCAATCGCGCGACCGCGGGCAATTGTCGCAGTCGAAATGCCGGTGTCAGGATCCCCGGCCCCTCGGCTTCCAGTAGCGTGAGTTCCGTGAACAGGTGCGACGCCTCCGCCGACTCCACATCGACGAGTAACCGCACTCCGTTTCGGGCGAGTTGGCGTCCCCCCTCAAGAACTGCGTCGCTCCCACCCGAAATCACCGCCCACGTGAAATCCGAACGGGCCAGCAAACCGCTCCAGGATTGTTCCAGTCGGGTTCGGGGCGCGATCCGCAGCAGTTCGGACGCCACCGTGTCACACTCGGCGGCGGCCGACAGCTCCCCCCGCTGCGACTCGATCAGTGCGGCGACAAGACCAAGCCCGGCGGGAGAACCCCCCAGCCAGGCAAATTTCATTCGAGTGGTTGACGCCTGCGGGGAATCAGCGTCGGTCATGGCTTTTTGTCGGTCGCCGGCTTCTTCGTCTCTCCCGGTTCCACCGCCGCCTCGACCACGGCGGGGGGATCGAGCATCCCTTCCACCGGAACGGCCGCCGCCTGCAATACTTCGCCGGTGTCGTCGTTCTGCAACCACCCGACCAGCACCAGCTTCGTCATCTCCGCCGGCTTTCGGTCAAACTTCTCACCCGTCTCCTTTTCGAGATGTTCGAGATATCCGCGGATGCGCGTGCGAAACTCCGCGATGTCGATTGTCTCCTGGAATTCGAGCTTCCCGTCGCTGGGAGAGATTCCGTCCACCTCCCCCGGCATCTTGCGGGCAACCATGTCGTGGATGCGAATACCGTTCTTCGCGGGCATCGCGATTTTCTCTTCCGCCAGTGCCAAACGCAGTTTGACTTCGGCGGGGAATTTGGGAAGTCCCACCCCTTTGGCTCGAATCTCGACGTCATTTCCTTTCGCGATGGCACTCAACTCCAGACGCAGATCGATCTGCTCCTCGAGAAAGGGGTCGACCAACGAGCGCAAGCGAGCCAACAGGGCGGGGGCGGCGGGCAACAGGCCGCCAACCGAATCGACATTGCGTCCGTTCAGAAACAGCGTGGGGGTTGAGTCTCCCTGGTAGTACGCGAATCGCCTCAAAGTGTCGGGGTTGGCCAGTGGATCGGGACCGGGAGTGTGCTGGTGGAATCGCAAGACGATCACTTCGCTTTGCGAATAGGCCGATTCGAGCGCGGTCGTCGCGACGTCGGCCGCCACACACGGCGGACACTGCGCCCCCGTGTACAACTCCACCAGCACGACGCGATTCCCTTCCTTCTCACCACGCCGTGGCCGGCGTTCTCCAGCCATTCCGTGGATCTTCCGTTCGTAGACTTCATCCAGGAACTTTGGCAATCCCCCTTCGGGCTTCTTGAGCAGTTTCCAGGTTCGTTCCACCAGTCGGCTCGGAACGAGTTGCGGCGGGGGTTTTTTCCCTTGCGACAGTTCACTTTGCGCGACAATGTTCAGAATCGCTCCTTCCAATCCGGGCATCGCCACCAACTCGCCCAACAGCTCCAGCGCTTCCTCCAGCTTGTCGTTCTTTTGCGCGTGCTGAGAGAGCAGCCAGGTGATCTCCGGGTCAAACGCGTTGTCCCCCCGGGCAATTCGCAGTTGCTCGATCCCTTCGTCTTCCCTCCCCACCTCCAACAACATTTGCCCCCGAATTCGGCGCACGATCATGCCCCAGACCGCCGGCGACTCGGCGTTGATCTTGGGGGCCGCCCGTTCGATATACTCCAATCCCAGTTCCGGGTAGCCGCCGAATTTCGCCAGCGCCAGTGCCGAATCGATCTCGGCCCGCGTCGCGAGTTCGGGCCCCCAGGTCGCACCGGACGCGACATACGCATCCATGACCGAACGCAGCGCGTCGACCGACTTGGCATCGCTGATCAACAGGGGCATCAGGGCGAGATACGCGTCGACCGCCGCAGGCTGATCTTTGTATCGTCTTGCGAAACGCAACAGATCGGCAAGGGGTTCTTCCTGCCCCACGGCGTCGATCAGCTCGGAGTGACCTGTCGTCGCGCGCGGCTTGCGATAGCGATCCAAAGTCTCGACATCGGTCGCGGTCATCCACGCGGGGATGATGTTCCCTTTGCCCGCCTGCATCACGCCCCTCACCGCTCCGTTGGCGAACCGACCCCGAAACCGAAAATCCACCGAATTGGCCACGAAGTCCATCGCGATTTCAGGTGTCTCCACATGTTGCGACTTCAGTGTGGAGGATTCCAGGCTCCCTTCCAGCATTTTGGTTGCGAATCCCCCCTGGGGATCGGGCTGAAAATCCACCAGCCAGGCAGCGTTGTCGGTCCCACGCTCGGAGAAATAGACCAGCCAGCGCCCTTGCAGAGTCTCGCGTTTGGGCGTGTCCGCATCGGGTGCGGTCGCTGTCTGCTCGACCAGTGCTTCCAATTGTGGCACCGTCAGTTCGTACGGCGGTTTCCCCTCGACCAGCCACCGCGCCTTTCCTTTTTGAACTTCAAGAATCTCCGTCCCCAGATTCGCCCAACCTTTGCCTCCCGGTCCTTTGACCAGCAGCAAGACGTGCAGACGCCGCCCTTTGTATTTGGTGGACTTCCCTTCCACAGTGGCGGCGTTGATTCGAGCCCGCGAGCCGCGTGCGCCGGTCCCCCGGAGTGACCGTTCAATTTCCACCAGAAACGGTTTTCCAGGTGCGACGTCGAGATCTTCCTCGGAAAAGGCGACCAGAATCCGCTCGGCGTTCTTCAATGCCTGGACCAAAGAGTCGGGAGCCGTTTCCTGTGCACTCGCCCGGCTGCCACTCCAGGCGACGATCCACACCAAAGCCAGTGTCGGCAGAGCGATTCGATTGAAGTGGCCGAACATGTCACGCACCCGGGACTTGTTGTGAACAAACCTGGCGAACGTCGACTCGACGCTCGCTTCTGAAAGGAAACTGATTGTAGCGACTGTATTCAATGCCCGCAGTCTGTCCACAATCGTCCCCTCTTCCCTCCCCCGGTTGACCCGGTTCCCCCGGCATTCGATAATCAACCCCAGTCGGCCTCACCTGGGAATCCCGTCACAAACCGCGATTCCGCGTTTCCAGGACATGTCGCGACCGTTTCCCGATTCACCCGTCTCCGCTCCCGCTGGCACCCATGTCCGACTGGCTCTCAAACGCCACCCGGCTGTTTCGGGGTCAAACCGAAACACGCGTCTCGGCGTACGAGCTGCGCTGTGGTTGCGGACACTCCCTCGTCGGCAATCGGCTGTCGATTCCGCAGTCCATCCCCTGTCCGGAATGCCAAACTTCCCATTTCGTTCTCCCCGTCTCAACGTACCCGGTGCCGAAACCCGCGCGACAAAAGGGGCTCGAAGGCTGGTTTCAGGGAACATCGAGCGACGGCGCGCCAAGAGACAGCGACCTGCCCAACACGACGTCGGATCCCCCCGATGCCGACCCGAGTGGCGTCGAATTGATTGAAGCGCCTCCCCGCGGTGCTCGGGGCGACCCGTCCTCCTCCACCGTGACGGGGGTTCCTCGACCGAAAACGAGCGTCGGGGGGAAGAGCCGTTCCACGGATCGCCGTACCGGTGCCCAGGGGAAATCGCTCAGCTCGCATGCGCCCCCGCCCGCCCCCGTCGACGACAAATCGTATCCCCGACAGACGGTGGTGACCGTCGAAGGGGTTCGGCTGAAACCGGGCCGCAAGGGAGGGCGCGTCTTCACCACCGTGCGGCTCGTTCTGGTGATTACGATCGCGGTCTTGGCGACCGGGGTCTGGTGGCTGAATCGTGAGCGGGAAAAAGGAATTGCGGAACGGACGATGACCGAAAGCGGTCGACGCGCCGCGACCGCACTGGAAAAGGGAGATCTCGCGACGGCGGCGGAGGAATATGAACGGGTGGTGGCTGCGATCGCGTTTCTGGGACGAGACGAGCCGCGGGCGCTGGCGATCCGACAGACCGGTCGCGAAACCATCGCCACCGCCCGCCTGAGCCAGATCTCGCTGGGCGAACTGGTGACAGAAGCGGCGAATTCGTTGACGAATCTTCCCCAGAATTGGGAGCAGTCGTTTCGTGCGCAGTATGCGGGAGGCTGGATTGTGATGGATGCGCAGGTGACGTTGCTGCCAATCAAGAAGGGGCAGTTGAGTTACAACATCGAATGCCCGCTGTCGGTTGGTCCCACGCAGGTGCGGGTCGCCGGTGAGATCGTCGAATTCGGACGGTTGCCCCTGTCGCATGTCGAACCACGCCGGGTGATTTTCGCCGCCCAGTTGAATGCGTTTCGCACGAAGTCCTCCACGGATTTTGAATGGGTGATTGAACTGAATCCACAATCGGGGTTCTTGTGGTCCAATCCCGACACGTTGGCCGCGCTGGGTTTCACGGTGGATGAGGAGACCCGCGCCGTTCTCCGCCAACAATCGGATCTATTGGGATTATCGCAATGATCACGCGACTTCGAGCGTTGCGACTGAAAGTCTGCCTGGCGGTTTGGCTGGGTGTCGGCAGTCTGGCGCTGGCGGAGAATTTCACGGTTGAGCAATTCAAGGAGAAGCTCAAAGAGTGGCCGCAGGGGAAGAATCCCCCCGCCGACAGTCATCGGGTCGAAGGACGAATTCAAGGCTTCGACAAGCAACTGTTGCGGCTGAAGGAATGCGACATTTCGTTTGTCGGAAAAGCGGCGTCGAAACTGACGAAATCAGTTCAGAATGTGGAAGTGCGTGGAACCGTTGTCCGGAATCCCGACACATTCAAGCTGGAATTTCTGATCGAGTCGCTCTCCCCCATGCCGTCGGACGCGGAGACATTCGCGAGTCGCAAAAAAGGGCTCAAGGGAGAGTCGGCGAAGAAGTGGCATGCTCTGGCCGATTGGGCCGAGGGACGGGGTCGGTTCTATAACGACTCGCAGTTGCTTGGCGAGGCCAGCGACGCACGGGACGCGGCGTTCAACATCGAACTCAAGGAAATCCCGGCGGACGACCCGGCGGCAGTGTTTCTGCTCGCCGACCGAGCGAAAGCGCGTGGTGCGGGAGCGGGGTTTATTCAGTCTGTTGATCATCAGGGATGCGTCGCGCGGTATCAGAGTCTGCGGGAGGCCGCGCCGCCGGAACTCGACGAATTTCTCATTCTTGCCCGGGGACGATTGTCGGGATGCGATCAACCAACCATGGCGTGGGATCTTCCGCTGCGGGAACGTTACTTTAAGCAGCCCTTGGAAACGTATCGCGGCGCGTCGGCCAGCAAGCGCTCGCAGATGCACCGCATGCTGTACGCCGCTGTCGAATTGAGGCTGTTGCTCTCGCGGCTGAAGCCCGACGACAGCAACGTGATCGAGGTGTCGGACTCGATCGAGCGGTTGATTCCGGAGGAAAAGGCGAAGGCGCAGGAGTTGCGGGACCAGGCACTGGAGCGGCGGGCGCGGGATGTCGAAAAACTGACGCGGGGTGAACTGGTCGCGCTGGAGTCAGACTACCGCCTGCGAGGTCAGGCCGATCAGGGGCGGCAGCTTGTCGAGACGTGGCTCGCGATGCGGCGAAAGAAACTGGATGACTTAGATGTCGACGGCGCGCTCGATCTGGCGAACGAGTACCGGACGCTGCTCGCCCGTCCGGAATTGGGCGCGCAACTGCTGATGGAGGTTTGGAAACGAGTGCCGGGTTCGGCGTTGCTGGAAGAGAGAATGCAGTCGCTGGGATATCGCCTGCACGAGGGACGCTGGCTGACGCAGAAGGAGTTTGAGAATCGTCCGGAGAGTCGGTTTGAAAAGGCGATTCGATCGGGGCGTGTGGAAAACGGGATGAATCAGGATCAGGCACGTCGGGCGTTGGGGGTGCCGCACCGGATATCGCGAATCGCGACCGCCAAGGTGTTCACCGAACACTGGGCGTATGATCTGGCGGATGGATCCCGAATGTCGGTGCGACTGGAACGGAAACGGGGGCAACCGGAATTGGTGGTGACAGGTGCCCCGCCGATGAATGGCCTGTAAGGTTTTTTTGACAGGATGAAGAGGATGAAGCGGATCGCTTCAACGAATGTCAAATCTGTTGACTGGGGACATGGGGCACGACGGTCGCGATGTCGCTGAGGACGGCGAGTTCTTCCGGGGCGATTCGCGTGGCGTCGTCCGGTTTCAACAGCACGATCAGTCGTTTTGAGCCTTTCATTGGCCCGGGAAAGATCGAGTAGAAGCGGTCGAGATAGGTCGCCTGGAGGTAACACGTTCGCTTGAGGTTTTCCAATACGGTCGGGGTGACCGACGTGGCGTCGTCCGGTTCCAACAGCACCTGCAATGTGGTGTGTGGGTTTTCGCTTAACAATCGCTCAATCAACCGGGTCGCCGATTCGACATGTGAAGCCATGTCGCCAGCGCGCAACCACAGTGTAAACGCTTGAGTTCGTGTGTCGGGCGGCCCCAGGATGGAACACAGATGAGTTCCGTTCGTGTGGTTCTCACGCAGAGAATCCAAATCAATACGACATGCGTCGTGCCGCGTGACAACGGGTTCTTGTGGAGCGAGTTCGGGAATGACCGGGTCAGGCAGCGGGTCGAATTCGGTTTCGAACACTTCCTCGGCGGTGTCCATCAACTGATACAGGTCACACAATTCAAGCGTTGGTGTCTTGAGGACGTAGTAAGGGGGACGGGCCTGATACTCCAGTCCCAAATCCGCCGCTTCCTGCCGAAACGCCGTTCCCGGCAACACCGCCAGATTGAAGACCTGGGCTTCGTCATACAGGTTGCTGCTTTTCAGGTAGTCGAGGCTGCGTTGAATCGACGCCTTCGTATCGCCCGGCAGTCCGATGATGAGATCGACTTTGACCGAAATCCCCTCGTCGCGCAGCGCCCGCACGCCCCGTTCAAACGCCTTGAGGTTGTTCTTGCGGTCCATCAGATCCTGAGCCAGAGGATCGATCGATTGAAGGCCGATTTCGACCTGTTTGAAATTCGCCTCCCGCAGGAGTTTCGCGGTCTTCGACGTGATTCCCTCGGCCCGAAGCT
The DNA here is from genome assembly GCA_945860955.1 of Planctomicrobium piriforme. GTDB lineage: Bacteria > Planctomycetota > Planctomycetia > Planctomycetales > Planctomycetaceae > UBA10511. The sequence continues at coordinate 35,902 of CAMATH010000031.1, read as the reverse complement.
CGCCGAAATAGGTGAATTGATGATCGGCATTGCAGTCGGCGAGCAGCCTGAGAAACTCGTCAAAGTCGCGCCGCTGGTTGAGAGTGGGATCGAGCAGCACCACTTCTTTCGCCCCGCGCCGTCGGGCGTGTTCGAGATTCGCGATAATCTTCTCTTTCGCTACGAAATAGAGATCGTCATAGCTTTTGGGGTAATAACAAAACTTGCATTTGAAGACGCACCCCCGCAAGGTCTCCAGCAGCATCAACCGTTCGTCGGCGGCGTCGAGGATCCCTGCCAGATAGGGGGACGAGACTTCATTGAGATTGGGGAGCGGTTGACGAAAACTCGGGATGTCACCTCGTACGGTCGGATTTTCGTTCCACTCGCCGCGAATCGTGTTCGCCAGCGCGGGCGAGACATACAGGCCGGCGATTGGATGGATTGGAACGTCGGCCGCCAAGAGTTCCATCAGCAGTTCACAAAACGTCTGTTCTCCCTCACCAATGGCGGCGAAGTCGATTTCCGGCCGCCGGAGTACCCAGTCATTGTCGGCGGTGATTTCCGGACCGCCGACAATGATCCGCGTTTCGGGACATGTCTGCTTGACGTACCGGGAGATTTCCAGTGACCGCTCGACATTCCAGAGGTAGCAGGTCCAGCCGACCATCCAGGGATCGCGGTTCTGAATCTCAGCGGCCAACCCGCGATCGGAGAGTCGATTCGCGAGTGCCGCAGGGAGAATCTCGATTTCGTACCACTCTTCGAGCCCGCGAGCCCGCGCCAGCATCATCAAATAGGCGGCGGCCAGCGGGACATTCCCCTCCGCAGGCTCCATGCCCGGTTGTGGAATGGGGAGCTGAATCAGCAGTATGCGACGACGACCGGAAATCCGAGGCATCTCATCTCCTCAACCCGGGTGATCCAGTCCCTGTTCGGTCTCCGCCTCTGGGACGCCAATCATGGTTTGGTCGAATTCTGATGAGCGTTCTACGACGTTCGAACCCGCCAGCGTTGGCTGCGGCGGCAGTGTGCCTCGTTCTCTGCGATTCCACCAGTCGTCGGCGAGTTCCAATGTCCAATCGTGGGCCGTTGGAGCCCGCGACAAGAGTTGAGCCAATTCCCGGGCCGTCTGCGGTCGTTTCGAACGGAGCTTTTCCAGACACGACAGCAACGCGTTTTCCAGTTCCGCCGAGACGGGTCGGCCCAGTTTCTGCGAGGGAGGAATTGGAACCGCGTCAACATGCTGCTGACACAGGACGACGAGGTTCGACGCGTCGAAGACGGGATGTCCGGTGAGCAGGAAGTATCCGACAGCCCCCACGGCGTAAAGGTCACTGCGGCCGTCGACCGAGTTGGGCGTCTGGATCGATTCGGGTGCCATATAGAGTGGCGTTCCCGTCAGAGAATTCGCGGCGGTCAATCCCGCCTGTTTGGCGTCGTCGATCGCTTTTACGAGTCCAAAATCGAGGACTTTCACCACATCGGCCTCGGCCCCCCGGCGGTTGAGCATGATGTTCGCCGGCTTGATGTCGCGATGTACCAGCCCCAGTGAATGCGCTTCGTACAGTGAGCCGCAAATCTGGTGGAGAATGTGAATCACCCGCGACTCAGGCTGTGGCCCATGCCGCTCGACCAGCGTCTGGAGGTTGATGCCGTCGAGGTATTCCATCGCGTAGTAGAACACCCCTTCCGGGGTTCGACCGTAATCGTAGATCGCGATCGTGTTGGGATGATTGAGCTGGCAGGTGATCTGCACTTCGCGGGAGAACCGCTCAACCGACGCGTCGTTGACTTTGTCGACGTCGAGCATCTTGATGGCGGTGGGTCGCCGCAGCATCGCGTGGTGCCCCTTGTAAACCACCCCCATACCACCGGCACCCAGTTTTTCTTCGAGCGTATACTGCCCGAGCTGTTTCGCCTCGATCGAGGCCTTCTGAGCCTCGCGTTGCAACTTCGCGACCCGCAGCGTGAAGACGAAGATCACAACCGAACTGACCGCGAGCAGCGCGATCAGGCTGCGGAATGTCCAATGCAGAATCGTGAGCGGCCGGTAAGCCTCGACTCGGTCCACCTCGGTGACCACTCCCATCCCGTAGTCGGCGAGCCAGATCCACGCCCCGAGTTTTGGCACGCCCCGGTAGTCGCGGTAACCTTCGATTTCGACTACGTTCTTTCCCGAAATCGCTTCCGCGACAGGCTTCGTCAAGGGTTGTTCGGACCTGCGAACCGTCGGTCGGTAACCCGCCGTCATGTCTCCTTGGGGATCCCGCAATTGCACGTTCAGGATCGACTGGGAATCACTCCGGTCAGGGATGATCCCCAGGAGAACCAACTGGTCATCGAACCGGCTGTTCGAAACCATCGTTCCCTGTTTGTCGAAGGCGTACGTTTCTCCTGAAACACCAAACTGACCGAGTTGCAGGATTCGGGTGAACTCGAGTTCGGGAAGAATTCGCAACGCCAGAAGTCCCACAACTTCAAAGCTCGAATCGCGAACCGGAGCGCAAACAAACATCGTTGGCACTCCCGAACGAAGTCGCCCCGAAGCGTCTCGCAGCATCACCACGCTGGCGAACGGAGGGCAAATTGTCGTGTTTCCCTTCAGAACGGTTGAGAACGCCGTTTCGAATTCGGGAATCGACTGCTGTCCAACCAACTCCTGGGTGGCGGCTGCCAGAATCCGACGGGACTTATCCGCCACAATAAACCCGGCGTAACCGTGCGAGCTGATTGTCGGGCTGAGCTGCTTCTGCAGTTTTCGACGGACCTCCGCGAGGTCGACGGGAACCTCGCCCTCAGCGGATTTCTCCAGTCCCTGAATCAGCTCATAGACACTTTCTCGCACCGACTGATTGTTCGCGAGGGAGGCGGCTGTCGCCATATTGTCCCGAATCCAGTTCTGGAGCATCTCGGTTTCCACCGAGACGAGCGTGGTCAGTTGTGAATGCAGATTCGCCTTCATCGTGGCGGCGATGGATCGGTTGACCAGAAATCCCAGTGTGCCGAGAAACACCGTGGCGATGATCGGCCAGATCCATAACTGGCGTCGAAGAAACACGCCGGTCCGCGAAACAGCGGTCCGCCCGGTACCAGAGGCCCAGGTCATTCGGGCTTCGTGCGACCGGTGGAGGTCGGTTTTCTGCCGACGAAACGCGTTGAGGATGCGGGTGAGGAAGTTCATGCGACGGTACGGTCGCTCGGGTTTTTAAGCGGGGTGAATGGCAGGTTCGTAGCGGTTCCAGGTCGACACGTCGCGCGAATCACTCGATCGGGAGGGCGACGAAAGCGAACTGGCCCCAGTCCACTCAGTATGAATCCCGCAGTGCGGCGCGAGCGAGTGACTCCGCTCCCGTCGCTCAGAACCCGACGAGTTTCGGAAGAATATTCCGGTTGTAGGGGATCTGGCGAATGTCACGAAACGGGCTCTTCGCCCCCGGGTTTGATCAGGCGGCGCACCACGGCCTGTTGCCCGAGGTCTGATTTCGCTGGCCGCGTTATCGAGCGTGATTGACCATCACCGACTCAGTGCAATCAAGACAAAACAAATCACAACGATCGCGACCATAACGTAGGGAAATACTCTCTGCATTTGGAGCACTTCTTCCGCGAGTTTTCCTGCGGATTCGCGGCAGGTCTTGCAGCGCAATTCGTGGACCACTCCGCGATACACACCGATCTTCATTGATTCCACGTGGCGCACACAACTGTACGTGTTGCAACATTGACAGCGCGTGGTCGCCGTTGTCCCGCAGGCATAGCAGATCGGATTCTCGCCCGCAGCCTCGGCCTCGGTTTCCAGCAAATCGCCGCATTCCGGACAAATCGCGTCGGCCGACGGCAGTAAGAGAAAACACTCCTGGCAGCGATACTCGGACATCTCGAACTCGATTCTGTGACGGGTCGAATTAACGCAGCATAAAAAAATCAACGGCCCGCTTCGGGGCCAGGATCACCCGAATTCCAACCGAAACGCCAGTTGACGCTCGCACGGCCGACTCACCCAGCGCACCGGGCTCGCAGTCGGCTGTACCATCCGCGTCAACTGCAATACCTGAGCGCCGATCTGATTCACCTGCCACAGGACGTGGCAGGGGTCTGAGTCGCATTCGAGGCGTGTCGAGTTAGCCACCGATCTCCTTCACCTGCCGGGCAAGCCGGCAAGGGGTCGCTCACTGGATGTCCGACTTTACCCCGTTCGCGATATAGCCTGCAAACGAGGAGTTGTCAAAAAATGCCCCCCCCACAGTTCCCTGTGGGGGGCGAGTGCCGACAACTAACCCTTCTTGGCGGGAAGCTGGTACCCCTCGCGGTTCACACGCACGCGGTACAGGCTTTTTCCAGCCGTGATGTACAGCAGGTTGGCGTCTTTCCCGCGACCGAATCCGACATTGGTCGGAACCTCGGTCTTGAGGTACGCGAGTTCCTTTCCGTCGGGAGAGTACACGCAGATTCCCGGACGATTCTCCGCCCGAACCGCCACCCACAGGTTCCCGTCCTTGTCGACGGTCAATCCGTCAGGGCCGTCCTGGGGGGCGTAATCGACCAGCGTCTTGCGGAACTTCGCCGACCCATCGGCGGCCAGGTCATAGGCCATCAGTGCCATGTGTCCCTTGCGAAGTGGCGTCGTCACTTTGTCCGCCTGGGCCGCGCCTCCTTTGTCGAGCCGCTCGATCGCCGTGGTCCCGTTCTCGTTGCTGACCACGTACAGCGTCTTTTGATCGGGGGAGATCGCCACACCATTCGGCTTCCCCGCGTCAGTCACCACCCGGTGCAGGGTGCCGTCCGTATCAATGCGGTAGACCGCCATCACCGACTGGTCGATCGGTTCGTGTCCCAGGTAGCGCGGATCACTGAAGAAGATTCGTCCCTTCTCGTCGATCGCGATGTCGTTCGGCGAGTTGAGCGGGCGGCCTTCGTACAAACCGGCGATGATGTGTGTCTTGCCGGTCGACATGTCGGTGCGGGTGACGCGGCGGCCACCGTAATCAGCCCCCTCGGCGACGATCATGTTTCCCGCCGCGTCAAATTTGATGCCATTCGACATGCCACTGGGGGAGCGGAAGATCGCCGTCTTGCCCGTAGAAGGATCGAACCGCCAGATGTGTCCCGCTTCGATCGCCCCCCGTTCGTCGCGGGCGACATGCGAAAAGGTGATCTCGCTGAAGTAGACGAGGCCATCGGGAGCGACGGCGACCCCTTCGGTCAACACGCGGGCTTCGAACAGTTTTTCGACTTTGGCGTCGGCGGGGATGATGGGGTCGGCGGGGATGATGGGGTCGGCGGCGTGCAGCGATTGCGGCGCGATGCAGCCGATCGACAACATGGCCAAAGACCAACGAATCCAGAGCTGGGAGCGCAGCAGGGAACTGATCATACGAGTCTCGTACCGAATGACAGGATGGCGAAACGCGAAACCGTCGCGAAACCGCGGCGGAGACAATCGGCAAACCGTACCAAATCGCAACGGCGCATGGCAGTCTTCCGCCGGTGTCCAGACCCCTCACTGTCGCCGTTCCCAACCGCCCGTTACACTCATCTCTGGCGGCAACCAACCCACTCCTCTGACGATGGTAGTCCCCCTCATGATGCTTTGGGTGTGCGGAATGCTTACGGAAGCCGACGGCTGCCGATCGTGGGAGCTGGTGGGTGTTTTCACCGAAAAACGGGCGGCGCTGGCGGCGTGCGACGACGAAGACTTCTTCGTGTTCCCGTTGCGTGCCAATGAAAAAGCGCCGCGCGAATCGGTCGCTCCGGTCGAAATGGAATGGCCCCGCCGAGGCGGTGGTGGTGCTTCCGAAGAGCCACCCGATTTCACTCCACCCCGGATCCCCCGGTAACGGGAATTGAACGGGAATCGGCACCGACCGCGCTGACGCGCGGGCGAATCTTACGTGCCGCCCAGCTCCAGCGTCTGCCACAGACTCGGGTCGTAGTCAAACGGGAATTCCCGCCCCATCGACAGGAACTGGTCCCCCAATTCGGTATCACGGAAGTGATAATAGAACCCCAGCTTCGCCTGTTCTCCCGGCGAATACCCGGTGAGGACTTCTGCGGGGAACCACGCTTCCAACCGATACCCGCCCGGCAAAGCTTCCAACCGCGTGCGAACCAGAGACAGGTTGGCGGTGCTGGGTGACTCCCGAGCGCGGTCGATCGTCCGGAGTTCGGCGACCGGGTCACCTTTTGGTCCCGGGCCGGCCGCCGGGTACAGGTGAAACTCGTGACAGAATTTTCCCGCGCGGTGAATGTTCTGGGTGTTGCGGGTGTCGATCCATAAGCGCAGCCGATCTGCTGACGAGGGGATCGGCTGTCGCCCGATCACCCCCTTCTTCTTGCCACGCACTTCCACCGAGATTCCCAGTCCCCGTTCGTTCCATCCCAGTCGCACATCGGCGAACCCGGTTCGGCCTTCAATTGGTCCCAAATCGGGCAGTCGATGCGCTTCCGACAAATTCAGCAGTTTGTCATCCGTTCCCGGAATTCGCGGCGCGTGCCGCACCGGCAGGGAGAAACGGAACAGAAAGCTGGGGGGAACGAGCGTGGCGGCCATGAGAGCAGGATAGTCGTTGCGAGATCGCGAGGCGACGGTGGGTCACCGGGGTTTGGTCGCGTACTTTTTCACGGCGGCTTCGTCGACTTCAATGCCCAATCCGGGGCCGGTCGGAACGCGGAACCGACCATCTTCAAGCTGGAACGTCTGCGGAACTACTTCGTCCCGGAACGGATTCTCACCGACATCGTATTCCAGCATCGGTTCGTCGCTGCTGAAGCCAAACGTGTACGGGGGCAGCAACGAGAGCACCTGCAATGTCGCCGCGTCGGCGATCGCGCCGGCGTAACAGTGTGGCAGACATTGAATGCTGAACAGGCGGGCCATCTCGGCGATGAACAGCACCTCGGCGATTCCGCCACACAAGGTCGGGTCGGGCTGAATGAGGTCGAACGACCGCTTAACGATGTGTTCGCGGGCACTCGCGCGCGAATCGAGAACCTCGCCCCCGGCAATCGCGATATCCAGCGATTTGGTCAGTTCGTCATAGCCGGCATAGTTCAATCCCTGTGGCAACGGTTCTTCGAAAAAATAGAAATCGAGCTTTTCGAGTTCCTTTCCAAAACGTACCGCCTGCGGCAACGTGAACGCCCCGTTGCCATCGGTCAACAATCGGATGCTCGGCCCGACGGTTTCTCTCACTTTCGCCAGGATCGCCAGATCCCGCTTGTGATCGAGTCGGCCGGTGCGGGCTTTCAGTGCGCGGAAACCTCGCTTGACCAGACTCGACGCTTCTTCCGGAAACTGTTTTTCGGGTTCGAGACCGATTTGGTAGTTCATTGCCGCTGCGTAAACAGGAACCGTGTCGCGCAATCGTCCGCCGTACATCTCGGCGACCGACTGCCCCAGCGCCTTGCCGCGCACGTCATGCAGCGCCAGGTCCAGCCCCGCGACCGCCCGACCATCGCCGAAATTGGCACCCCACAGGGACCGCCAGAGTTTGCGATGTTCCAGCGGATTCTTTCCGAGGAGCAGCGGCTTCAGATGGTCTTCGATGATGCCGCGTGTGCCCCCAACATCGGCGGTCTCTCCCCAGCCGACGATGCCGCTGTCGGTGGTGATCTTGATCAGTAGCGTGTCTTTGAGATCGGACACCGCAGTCGAAGGCCCCATGGCGCGGGGCAGCTTGTGCAACAACGCGAACGTTTCGACTTTGGTGATAGTCAGCGAGCTGGGCTTCCCGACCGGTCCGTCGGCGGCGAGCGCAGAGTTCCCGGCGACAGTGGCCGCTCCTGCCAGGCCGGCCACCCCCAACGACTTCAAGAAACCGCGACGTTCGCAAGAGACCGACGGATCGAAAGCGGAGAGTGGCATGGCGGGCTTCCCGATTGATGACGAAGGGGTAATCTGACCAACGAGGGCGAGCGTTGGCGAATCATAGCGAGTGGCGGACGACGGGTCAGGTCGATGTCTCAATTTGCCGAGGTTCGGGCTATAATCCCGTCAGCCCCTTTGAGGAGTCGTCGATGTCGCCGTTCGCTTCCTTTCCATCCCAGAACCCGCTGCCGGTTCTTCGCGCCCACCTGGCGGCGCTCCTGCTGCTGACGGCACTGGGATTCTTCTCGGACCGCATGGCGACTGGTGCCGAGCCGAGACCAGCGGCACCGCAGACGGAGGAGTCAAAAGCCGAAGAAGAGGAGGTCGCCGTCGTACCGCGGCGGCGACTCGAGCTGGAACCGATTGGGAAAGCCAACGTCCTGAAACTCGACGAGATTCATTCAGAGCCGATGGATGTCTCGAATGTGGTCTGGCGCCCCGACAGCAAAGAAGTCGTCTGCATTGTTCTCAACCGGGGGAAGGCGGGCGAAGGGGTTGAGATTCGTGACGGAGAGACGTTTGAGGTGTTGCATACCACGGGACAGGGGCGAACCATCACTGGTTTCTCCTTCAACCCCAAATCGCCGCAGGTCGCCTGGGTGACCCAGGAGGGCAAAATCGAAGTCCTGAACACGGAATCGGGCGAGGGCTATTTCATTGACGATGTCGGTCGGAATCCGACGATGTCGTTTCGGCCCGATGGCAAGGTGATCGCGATCGGCGGACAGAGCGGTTCGATTCGGCTGTGTCCGGCCGAAACGGGGGAGACAATTCGCACGATTGAAGTTCTGAAAGAGCGGTACATCATTCAGCCGGTCTTCAGTCCCGACGGAAAACTGCTGGCGGTCGCGCCGCCGCGGGGTTCGATTCGTGTCTGGGATGTTGAAACGGGTGACCAGAAGTGTGAAATCGCTCAGGCGAACAACAGCAACATTCTGGGGTGTCTGTTCGATCCCAAATCGGAACGACTGCTGACGATCCATCAAGGGGGAAAACTCTCGATCTGGAACGCGACGACGGGAGAGTCGATCGTGCAGAAAGAGATGGAAGAACAGAATCCGACCGGGGCGCGGTGGATCGCGAATGGCGAATTGCTGGCGACCGTCGGTCCCAGCATTGTGGCGTTCTGGAATCCTGTCGACTGGTCTCTGGTCCACGAAATGGACGCTCCCAAGAACATCCTGTCGTTCAGCGTGAGTCCCGACGGCAAGCGGCTGCTGGCTGTCGGACGCGACCCTCCATTTCGATTCACGACCGTGCAGGTCTGGGGCGTGACGAAATCGAAGACGCCGTGAAGTGACAAACGGAATTACTATTGGCTCGGCGCGGGGAAAGTGTCCGGTTGCGATTTCGACGCAGGGTTTTCACAATCTAACCATCTCACCATTTCGTCACTGTTCGCGACAGAAACGCGGCCTCTCAGTTACGGCTAAACCCCATGCACATCGACCTCGATCTCGATCATCAATTGACCCTCGAGCCGGGATTGGAGGAGTTTGGGATTGGTGTTGTCGGGGCCGGGTTCATCGTGCGAGATTGTCACCTTGTCGCGTATGCCCAGGCGGGATTCCGTGTCGTGGGAATCACGTCGCGGACTCCCGACCGGGCGGCCGATGTCGCCGAACTCCGGGGGATTCCCACGGTCTATCGCGATCTGGCCGACCTGCTCTCTGACAGTGATGTCCAAGTGGTTGATATCGGCGTCCCCCCGCAACATCAGCCGGCGATCATTCGGGAAATCGCCCGCCGGGGTCGGCATGTCAAAGGAATTCTCGCCCAGAAGCCGCTCGCGATGAGCTTCCGCGAAGCTCGCGAGCTGGTGACCGTCTGTCGTGACGCCGGGATCACCCTGGCGGTGAACCAAAACATGCGGCACGACCAGTCGGTTCGCTGCTGCAAAGACATATTGCGAAGAGGTTGGCTGGGTGAGCCGGTGCTGGCGACGATCGATATGCGGGCGATTCCCCACTGGATGCCCTGGAGTCGCGACCTGCATTCACTCTCGACATTTATCATGTCGATCCATCATCTCGACTGCTTTCGGTATTGGCTGGGAGATCCGGTGCGGGTGATGGCCAGCACTGGGCGCGATCCGCGCACGAAATTTCCACATACCGATGGCATCAATCTCTATATCCTCGAGTTTCCCGACGGTTGCCGAGCCAGCGGCTGGGATGACGTCTGGACGGGTCCTGTTCGCGAAGGAAGTCAGGGAGACATTGGCATCCGCTGGCGCGTTGAGGGGACCGACGGGTTAGCGCGGGGGACCATCGGCTGGCCCAGGTTTCCTGCGCACACGCCCAGCACGCTCGACTTCACTACCCGGCACCGGGGGGATTACTGGTTCCAACCCCGCTGGTCCGAAGCGTGGTTTCCCGAGGCGTTCAAAGGGACGATGGGGGAATTGCTGCTCGCCCTAAAACACGGAACCGAGCCGAGCCTGGCGGGGGAGGACAACCTTCAGACAATCGCGCTGGTCGAGGCGGCCTTTCTGGCAGCTAAAGAGCATCGCGTCGTCGAGTTGGCCGAGATCACCGACCGCTGATCTCGATGAGTCGAGAGAACGCGTCGTGTGAATCCAGAGCCAGCATCAGATACGTCACGCGGCTCGCGACGTTTCCATCAGTGACGAGGTCTCGACCGAAAAACGATCGCGATAACCACTGACGTGCTGTTCGTGCAGCCGGGCGATTCCTTCGCGAATCAAGGGGAGCGCGACATCCAGCGTCTTGCGGATCCGTCGACTTTGCAGCGATGTTTCGCCCGCACCGTATTCGCGACGCTCACCCAAAGTCGTATCACACGCTTCCAGCCCCGAGAGCGACAAGCCGAACTGGTCGGCGAGCAGGCAGGCGAACCGGAACGGATTGATCCGCTCGCCCCCACCAACATGATAAATCCCGGCCAGCTTCTGCTGCCGGGCTTCATCCAAAACGTCCGCCAGATCGGTTGCCAGAATCGGCGTCGCATGGCGGAGACAATCGAGTCGCAATTCCTGGCCATTCGCCAAAGTCTCAACAATCCGCTCGGCCAAGCCGGGGCGATGTTCGACGGGAGACCAGCCGAATGCATTGGTTCGAACGATCAACGCCTGAGGATTGGCTTCAATCACTGACTGTTCGATGTTCCGCAACAACCTAGCGGTCGGGGTGTCGCAGAAGCAACTGCCGGTTTCCCGATGGAACATCCAGGGGCCGGTGAAGACCGCGTCAGAGGAAACCAAGGTGAACTCGGCGTTCCATTCTTTGGCGGCCCGAGCCCAAGTGGCGGCGATTTCCTGCCAGTCGGAACGTGTTGAGAACGAGGACTCTTCGTCCCAGCTTGATTCGGCCCCGGGACCACAAAAGACGATCCAGTCGGGCTGGCCATTCGAGAGCCATGCTGCGGGGTTGTCACGACTCGATCGGCACAACTCGATTTCGCAACCCTCAATGGAAAGGGACGATTCCCAACTCAGCCCGGCGACCTGATAGCGCCCGCCCAGCCATGCTGCCAGGTTCGCACCCACGACTGTATCCACCCCGGCGATCAGCAACTTGTCCACGCGGAAACCTCCCTGCTTTGGCGCGCCGCGCACAGGCCGTTACGCCTGACGCAACGCGGTCGAATTCCATTTCGTCCGAACGGGTCTGTTCCTCGCACCCATCAACAGCTTTGATCTGCCGACCGGCGAAGGAGGCGAAGTATAGAGCGACTCGAAAAGTTCGCCAATGGCAATTTTCGGGGACTTGATCCGAAAAAAAGCCCTGCAACCGCGAACCGACCAATTATCCAGTGCCAAGTGCTGAGCAACACGTCAGCCCCTGAAAGCGAATATGACCCCAGGACGGACAACCGCTCGACGCACGGAAAACGTGGATCAACACCCCCGCCACGCAATACTACTTCCCGCGTTTCGCCAGCGCGAGCCGTTTGCGTGCCTTAGCCAGCTCCGCCGCCTTAGCGGCGAATTCGTCGTCGGTCTTTGCCACTCGGACCTTCGCCGCCTGCAACTCGTCTTCAACCGCTTTCGTGCTGAGCGACTCAGCCGTCACCGCCCGATTCGTCAGAACCGATACCACCGGTCCCTTCACCTGCACAAAGCCGCCATCAATGTAATAACTGCGGGTCGTCCCCCCCTGGACCAATCGCAATTCTCCCGCGCCGAGCCGACCCACGGCGGGGGATCGCATCGGATAGATCCCCAACTGGCCGTCGAACATCGGCAACCGAATCGAGTCGACCGGTTCGTTCAGCAGCGTGGTCTCGGGGGTGACCAGCACAATCTGCAGATTTTTCGAGGCGGCCATGGGACGAATGTGGGGTCAGGGATTACGGGTCGAAGTTCTGAAATCTGTCCCCGGTGTGGTTCTCACCAGGGACTGGTCGGCACAGCCGGCACTAGTTCGCGGCGGCCATCGCCTTCGCTTGCTCGGCCGCTTCCTGGACGCCACCGACGTACATGAACGCCGACTCCGGAAGGTGGTCCCACTTGCCGTCGCAGATTTCTTCGAAGCTCTGAATCGTCTCGGCGAGCGGGGTGATCTTCCCGGCCTTCCCGGTGAACACTTCCGCCACGAGGAACGGCTGCGACAGGAAGCGTTCGATTCGGCGAGCGCGATTCACGACCTGCTTGTCTTCTTCGCTCAACTCGTCCACACCCAGAATTGCGATGATGTCCTGGAGTTCGCGGAAGCGTTGCAGAATCTGCTGCACCCGGCGGGCCGCTTTGTAGTGCCGTTCGCCCACGTACTGCGGATCGAGAATTCGGCTCGACGAGGCGAGCGGATCGATGGCAGGGTAAATCCCCTTTTCCGAAATGCGGCGTTCGAGATAAATGAACGCGTCCAAGTGAGCGAACGCGGTCGCGGGGGCCGGGTCGGTCGGGTCGTCGGCGGGAACGTACACGGCCTGCACCGAGGTGATCGCCCCGCTTGTCGTCGAGGTGATCCGTTCCTGCAACTCGCCCAGCTCGGTTCCCAGCGTCGGCTGGTAACCCACGGCACTCGGCATACGACCCAGCAAGGCCGACACTTCCGAACCGGCTTGCGAGAAACGGAAAATGTTGTCGATAAACAACAGCGTGTCCGCACCGGTCGCATCGCGGAACCACTCGGCCATCGTCAGAGCCGACAGGGCGACGCGGAGACGGGCACCGGGAGGTTCGTTCATCTGGCCGAACACCATCGTCGTCTGCTCGATGACGCTGCGACCGGTCTGACCGATCTTGGTGTGCTGCATTTCAAGCCACAGGTCGTTTCCTTCACGGGTACGTTCACCGACACCGGCGAACACCGAGAAACCACCGTGGGCACTGGCGATACGAGCGATCAGCTCGGTCAAAATAACGGTCTTACCCAGACCGGCACCACCGAACAGACCCGCTTTTCCACCGCGAACGAACGGGGTCAGCAGATCAATAACCTTAATCCCCGTTTCGAAGACTTCAGTCTTGGCACTCAACTTGTTGAGGTCAGGTGCATGCCGGTGAATGGGCCAGCGTTCTTCGCAATTCACTTCACCTCGGCCATCGATCGGGTCGCCGGTGACGTTGAACACCCGGCCCAGGGTTCCCTTGCCAACGGGAACCGACACGGGAGCGCCGGTGTCGACGACTTCCATCCCGCGAACGAGTCCGTCGGTCGAACCGAGAGCGACACACCGCACCCGGCTGCCGCCCAAGTGCTGTTGCACCTCACCCGTCAGGTGAATCTCGACCCCTTTGAAATTGGAGTCGATTTTAACGGCGTTGTAGATCTCGGGCAGGTGGTCGTCGGGAAATTCGCAGTCGAAGGTCGAACCGATGACCTGCGTGATTTTACCGTGGACTGCCGATGCTGTGGTCATGTCTGTCTTCCGAGAGCTGAGGGACCGCAAAAGGGTCGTATCGGTCTTCGTTGTCTGGATTCGTGTCTGGATGAATTGTCTGGGGTGTACCCAGGCGACGTGGCGAGTCTTACTTCAAAGCCTCGGCACCGCCAATGATTTCGCTGAGTTCGCTGGTGATCTGTGCCTGGCGGGCACGGTTGTATTGTCGACTGAGCGAGCTGATCATCTCGCCCGCATTCTCCGTGGCCCCCTTCATGGCGACCATCCGGAAGATCTGCTCCGACACCGCCGCGTCAAGGAAACACTTGAACAATCGCGCTTTGAACGCGGCGGGTAGAATCTCTTCGAGAATCTCTTTCGCCGAGGGAAGGAATTCGTAGTCAACCGTCGCCGCCGCCGCTCCGGTCGTTTTCACCTGCGGCTTCGCCAGCGGCAGAATCGACTCAAGGGTCGCGATCTGCTTCGCAGGCGAGAGAAACTTCACGTACGCGACATCGATAAAATCGATCGTCTTCGCGGTGTAATCGGAGATAAACCGCGTGGCAATCGACTCGACTTCGTCGAACCGGGGCTTGTCTTCGAAATTCGTGTAGGTCTTGTCGTACTCGATCTTCTGAAACTTGAGGAAGTTGATTCCCCGCTTTCCAGAGACTTCGATCCGCAACTGCTGACCGGCCGCCTTGGCGTCGCGGAGCCGTTGTTGAACCAGTTTCAACACGCCAGCGTTGTAACCACCACACAATCCGCGATTCGACGTAAGGATCAGCAACACGCCCGACTTCTGCTCCGTTCGTCCTTCGAGCAAGGGATGCACGAAGTCTGTCGCCGACGACGCCAAATCAGCCGCCAGCTCGGCGATCTTATTGGTGTACGCCGACGCCTGGGTGGCGCGGTCCATCGCCTTCTTGAACCGCGCGGTGGCGATCAACTCCATCGTCCGCGTGATTTTGCGGATGTTTTTGACCGCTTTGAGCCGTTTCAGTACGGCGCGTGCTTTCGCCATGGCGGTGCCAGGGGGGCTTCAGTGGGTTGCGGAAAGACGAGTGACAAAAAGGACGAACGACTCAGAGGACGAGGGACACCGACGGGACTACTTGGTGGCGTCAGCGTAACGCTTCTTCCACTCTTCCAATGCGCTTCGCAGAATCTTTTCGGTGTCGTCGGAAATCGCCTTGGTATCGACAATCGCCTTGCGGACTTCCGACTTCTCTTCCCGCAGGAAGCGAATCAGATCCTTCTCGGCGTCCAGCACCTTGTTCACCGGCACGGCGTCAAAGTAGCCTTGTGTGCCGGCGAAAATGCTGATCACCTGGTCGGCGAAGTGCAACGGCTGGAACTGAGGCTGCTTCAGTAGCTCGACCATGCGGTAACCACGATCAAGCCGACCCTGGGTTTCCTTGTCGAGTTCCGTTCCCAACTGGGCGAACGCTTCGAGTTCGCGGAACGAAGCCAAGTCGAGTCGCAAACCGCCGGCGACCTTCTTGTTCTTCATCGCCTTCGTCTGAGCGTTGCCACCGACGCGCGACACCGAGATACCGACGTTGACCGCAGGGCGAACCCCCGCAAAAAACAAGTCCGGCTCGAGGTAAATCTGACCGTCGGTGATCGAAATCACGTTCGTCGGAATGTAGGCCGACACGTCCCCTTGCAGGGTTTCGATCACGGGGAGGGCCGTCATCGAACCGCCGCCGAGTTCGTCGCTCAACTTCACCGACCGTTCCAACAGTCGGCTGTGGCAGTAGAACACGTCACCAGGATACGCCTCGCGGCCAGGAGGCCGCCGCATCAACAGCGACAACTGACGATACGCGGTCGCCTGCTTCGACAGGTCATCGTACACGACCAGGGTGTGTTTCCCCTGGTACATGAAGTGTTCGCAAATCGCAGCGCCGGCGTAAGGAGCGATGTATTGCAGCGGGGCGGGGGCACTGGCCGGGGCGCTCACCACCACAGTGTAGTCCATCGCGCCGTTGGCTCGCAGAGCCTCGACCACGCTGGCCACCGACGTCGATCGCTGACCGCAGGCGACATAGACGCAAATGACGTCCTGGCCCTTTTGGTTAATGATCGTGTCGAGACAGATCGCCGTCTTGCCCGTCTTGCGGTCACCAATGATCAACTCGCGCTGACCACGACCGACCGGGGTCATGGCGTCAATCGCCTTGATGCCGGTCTGCAACGGCTCGGTCACCGGCTGGCGGCCGGCAATTCCTGGGGCGATCATCTCGAGCGGACGGGTCTGTGACGAAATCACCGGCCCCTTGCCGTCGAGCGGATTTCCCAGTGGATCGACCACGCGGCCAATCAGCGCTTCGCCCACCGGAACCGACAGCAGTTGGCCCGTGGTGCGTACCTCATCCCCCTCGGCGATTTTCAGGTAATCGCCCAGAATGATCACACCGACGGAGTTTTCTTCGAGATTGAAGACCTGGCCGCGGGTGCCATTGGGGAACTCAACCATCTCGCCAGACATCGCGCCGGCGAGGCCATAGACGCGGGCGATACCGTCGCCAACCTCCAGGACGCGACCGACTTCGCTGGTCTCGATCTGGCCGTGAAAGTCCTCAATCTCTTTCTGGATGACTGAAGCGATCTCGTCCGCTCTGAATCTCATGAGTGCTCCTCTGCTGAACGCGTTGCTGCAGTTGCTTCAACCGCGCCCGCAATGAACCGTCGTAGACTGTATCTCCCACACGAATGCGCATCCCGCCAACGAGCGCCGCGTCGACCGCCATTTCAACGATCGGCGTGAACGGCAGACTCTGCGCCAGGCTCTGTTCGATCGCGCGCTGGGTCTCCTCAGACACCGCTTGAGCGGTGGTGACCTGCACCCGTCGCCGCCCCCCTCGAATCTCGTGCTGCAACCCGACATGCCGACAGATGTTCGGCAACAGGTCCAACCGATCGTGGCGGGCCAGAACCTTCATAAAACTCGTGAACGTTTCGGAAGCCCGGGGGGCGACCACGTTCTGGATCAACCGCAATTTCTCGTCCCGACCGACAATGGCTGAACCAAGCAGCCTTTGAAACTCGGGAAACTTCGGCAGAACGTCGTGAACGAACGAGTCCAGCTCTTCAATCACCCCCGGCTGCTTTTCGGTCGGAACCGCGTCAAGCAGCGCGTCGGCGTAGACCCGCGCGATGGATCCCGCCTGGGGATCCTCCATCACGCTGGGAATTCGTGTCTGCACCTGCTGTGCTTCGGCCATGACTTCACGGAACCCGGGAAAACGATGTAAGGACTACTTCCAGCAACTCGATTGCCAATGTCAACCGCGCCGGCAGGTCAATTACGCCGGCTGGCGAACTCTTGAAGCGATTCGCGAATCAGACGGTCATGGTCCGCACCGGTCAGTGAGCGTCCTACCACCTGCTGAGTCGCCAGATCGACCGATTTCGACATGTGGTCGAACAATTCGTCGAGCGCCTGATCGCGAGCCCTTTCAATTTCGACAATCGCACGCTTGCGATTCGCTTCCGCTTCACCTTGGGCGGTTGCGATGATGTCGTTCTTGGTCGTCTCGGCGTCGCGGCGGGCCTCGGCCAGGATCTCGCGAACCTGGTCCTGCACGCGATCGATCTTGTTCTGATGTTCTTCGAGCAACTTCTGGGCCTTGCCGCGGGCCGCCTCGGCTTCCGACAGGGCACCAAAAACTTTGCCTTCACGCTTGTCGAGTCCTTCTATCAACGGCTTCCAGGCGAACTTCTTCAGCACCAACAGGAAGACCGCGAATGTGATCAGACTCCAGAGCGCGAGGAACATTTCCTCCTGCTTGGCGGTCATCGGGCCCTCGGCGGGATGACCCGCTTCGGCATGCCCGTCTGCGGGATGGTCAGCCGCCGGATGATCAGCAACCGGCGCGGCGTGCTCCGCAGGAGCCGCCTCCGCTTTGGGAGCGTCCTCAGCCCGCACACCCATCGTGCCAACGGCTGAGAACAGGACCATCAATGACGCCAGCAGACCGCACCGAACACTCGTCCGGGTCGCGGGGATCAAACCCGACATGCCAATTCCCTTTCCGACCAAGATTGCGGAAACGTGTGCGACCGAAGAACTAACCGCGGGCGATGCAAACGATCAACGCGAAGAAGGTCGCCCCTTCCAGCAGAGCGGCGGCGAAAATCATCGAGCCGCGGATGTCGCCAGCCGCTTCGGGCTGACGGGCGATGCTCTCCAGAGCGGCCGAGCCAATCTTGGCGAAACCGTAGCCGGCACCCAGGATCGTGACGGCGGCACCGAACGACGCCGAGAAAATGACCAGTGGGGCGGCTTCATCAGCGGCAAAGACCGGGGTGGACAGCAGCATCAATCCCAACGCCATGGCCAGCGTGCGCAGTGTACGATTCACGTGATTCTCCTCTTTGGACTTAGACGAACGGAACGAGTTGGACGGTAGCGCGAGCAGCGCGGAACACACACTCTTCAAGACACCCCACGCCGCACATTGGCGGTGGTGCCAGACTCTAGTGCGGATGCTTGGCAGCCGCAATGAACAATGTCGACAAGTAGGCGAAAACATACGCCTGCAGGAACGCCACGAACAGCTCCAGCAGACCGACGCCGATCTGACCGAGAACACTCGCCGGGGCGACAATGTAGATCAATTTGCTCCCATAGGCCTGGGCGATGAATCCCAAAATGACCGCGATGACCGTATGGCCGGCCATGATGTTGGCGAACAATCGAACGGCCAGCACGCCGTGCTTAATGATCAAACCGACAAATTCGATGACCCACATCAGTGGCTTAATTGCCAAGCCGAGCGGGAACGGAAGTTCCATGGCTGGGATCAGAGCCTTCCAGAATCCGACGAAACCCATCGCCTCGAAGCCAGCCCGCAGGACGACCGCGAAAGTGAACAGCGCCAAAACGGTGGTCACCCACAAATTCCCCGTCGGCGATCCGAGCGAGGGGACCGCCCCCAGTAGGTTGCAGAACAGAATGAAGAAGAAGACCGACCAGATAAACGGCAGATACTGATCCGCCGGGTGACCGACCGCGACCGCCCCGCCGCCAGCAGTCGCCAGTGCGGGAGCCGCGTGGTGATCGTGGTGCGGGACCGAACCGTCAATGACCGGAACGACCACTGACGCCATTCCGAGTGCAGGCGACCCGTGCAGTTCAGGCTCTTGACCATGCGAACCGTGGCCAGCATGCCCGTGATCGTCGTGGCCGTGACCGTGATCGTCGCCAATTGTAGGGCGGACGACTTCATCTCGCAAAAACAGCAGGATCGATTCGAAAAAATTCCAGAACCGACCCTTGACCGGTTCGCCGGTCGCGACCCGTTTCGCCAGACCACGGAAAATCACGAACGCGAGAACCAGCGCCACCACCTCAATGATCATGAACTTGGTGATGGGGAAGACATTCTTCCCGAACGGCTGAGGAATTTCGTACACGCCACCGAGGAATTCCGGTAACACAAACTCCCACGCGTCGCGCACGTGATGGAAGACGTCGTGATGTCCCTCAGCCATGGTGTCTCGAATCTTTCAGCCAGAGGCGATCCGGTGAATGATGTCCCGAAGGAAGTTGGTTCAAGGAGTTTTGGTCGACTCGACCGGGTCGTTCGCCGACACTCCCGCAGGGGAGCGCTCGGCGTGGTCTTTTTGCAAAATCAGCGATGTCTCGCACGCGAGCATCGGGAAGTAAAAGACACACAACCAGATCAGGTAATTGTCGCGCGGGATTTGGAGTGGAAATTCCATCGCCACACCCGCCAGCACACAACACACGCCTCGCAACGCCATCCCCGCCAGCATCAAATTGAGCTGAGCTGAGCCTTGCGTCCAGCGACGTGCGAGAACGAATAGCACACATCCCGGCAACAGGCAACTAACGCAGGCGATACCAACTGCGAGAATTCCGGAACGGCCGAAAATCGAGTTCGCAATCGGAGCGGCGACCAGCGCCACCAACAGAGCGACCGCAGTCAACAGACCGATCCGCCCTCTCACACATCGCGGTCGCCAGTTCACCATCCGCCAAATCGTCTCAATCAGGTTGATTTCGAGGTCAGGCGGACCCCGACGACGGTCGCGAATTCTCTCCCCCGGTATTGTCAGGCCGCGCGGCCAAACGCCGGCGACGTGAAGTGGGAGCGGAAATCCGCAGCAACTGCAACAAACCCGACCCCAAACCCAGCACTGCCCCCGCAATCAGAATCCAAGGGGAACTGCCGAGCCACGAATCGAGCCAAAGTCCGCACAGCGCCGGCAGCGTCATCGTCAGGGCGACGGAGATGATCTCCGAGGCCCGTTGATAACCCTGAACTACCGAGGGGACTCGATCTTCGGGGGTGGGGGCCATAACCGGAACGCTGATTTGGACTTCGGGCTGAAGAATACTGACCCGAGGGCGCGGTGTCAAAGTGCCTGTGCCGATGGATCGCAAATTCTCAAAGGTGGTGGATGGAATTTGGACAGACGGGTTCAGGACGATTCAGCGATATCGGAATGAATCCCCTGACCCCACGACAAAAGCGTTAGCCCGTGGAGACTTTCCCGCTTAGCTGTCGGCGAACAGGCGCAGCGATGTAAGATCCCGGCTGACAATCCCTTACATTCGGACAAATTGTCCCCGGAGCAGCGCCGATCCCGATCGCAGGCGTTGCAGCCGCGCCCCCCACGCGTTAATAATGGTTCAGGCCGATTTCGAGACGATCTTGAAGCGTCTCTCGTTCTTGTTTGTGAGAATGGAAGCTCGTGGAACTGGGGGCGAGGACCGCGCCGGCTCGACACCCCCGCTTGGTTTCTTCCCTCTTCGGACGTCACTCCCGCGCCATGTCGCCCGACTCACTGCAGTCGCTCTCCCGCAAAGACCTCGAAGTCCTGGCTCGAAAACAGGGAGTCGCCGGGGCAGCTTCGCTTTCGAAACCCCAGTTGCTGCGGGCACTGCAACAGGGTCAACCGACCTCTAATAATAGCAAGACTCACTCGGGCACTTCAAAACCCGCCAGCCGCACCAAAGCGGCCGCCGCGAACTCGAGTAAGAAGTCGGTCGCGCCCTCCCGAAATGGCCGAGTCGCCAAAAAGCCACCGACAGTCGTCGCAAAGCCGACCGCCACAGCAACGCAACCCACCAAGCCGAGAACACCAGCACCCCGTGCGAATACCGAGTCCGGTCGTGCAGGCGATCCGACCGCTGCTCCCCCGATCGTACGACACCGAGACCTCAGTACCGGTGACGCGGGGAACGCGCGCGGCAAGAACCTGCTGGTCGCCTCGGCGTGCGATCCCCATTGGATCCGCATCTCGTGGTTGCTGTCACGCGACAGTGTGCGTCGTGCCGAGACCCGACTGGGACCGGAATGGCATCGTGCCATTCCCGTGCTGCGCCTGTTTCGAATCCATTCCGACGACGCTTCCGCCGGCAACGAAACGTTCGTCAAAGACGCGGTCATTGATTCCAACTCCAGCACCTGGTATCTCCCGGTCCCCACACCCGGCCGGGCGTTCCGGGTCCACATCGGTTATCGGGGAAGCAGTGGCACGTTCTTCGCGATGGCGAAATCTGGCATCTGCCACATGCCCAAATTGAACGCCGCCCGCTTGACGGATCCCACATCGGTCGGCGCGTTTTCCGAACACGGCGTCATGGTCGACGGAGAGGGAGCCGGGGATGATGCCAACCCCGCCCGACCGATCGGGTTTTCGACAATCGCCCATTTCGGCCCGGCCGCCACCCGCGAGCGACTCACGGGCGAATTCACGTTCAAACTGGCGACAGAGCTGGTCATTCACGGCAACACACGTCCCGGATCGGCGTTGACCGTACAGGGGGAATCGGTCGAACTTCGCGACGATGGTTCATTCACCTTGCGGATCAACCAGCCTGAAGGGCGACAGGTTCTGGCGTTCACCGCGATGGATCCGCGGGGCAACGAACGCCGCATGATTGTGCTGGCAATGGAACGCAACACCAAAGAACTCGAACGCCAATACTTCGATGGCGGCCACACGGAAATGACAGGCGAATAGCCTCGAATTCAACCCGAGCCGCGCCCGTCAGGAAGCGGTGATCGGCTACCGCTTCCTGACGGGCGCGGCTCTGCGGGAGCATCAACTTTGCGGTCACGTGGAGATTTGAGTAATTGTCACCACCGCCGACACAACTTCCGCCTGCGGAACGCCGTCTGCGCTGTGCACTGCGGCTCCTCGGCGGACTGGACTTTCTGGCCATTGCCGTCTGTTTCCTCCCGGTGTCAGCCATCGAGTCGCTCCACCAATTCGCCGGCCTGGGGCAGTTTCCCACAGCGCCGATCGCTGCTTATCTCGCCCGCAACGTCTCGGCGATGTACGCCGCGCATGGCCTCGCGCTGTGTTATGTCGCGGGTGACATCCCGCGTTACCGCCGATTGATCCGATTTCTGGCGATCGTCTCCATGGCACACGGCGGGATGCTGGTCGGCATCGACATGGCAAGCGGTTTACCGATGTGGTGGATCCTGACCGAGGGGCCAGGCTTTGCGACCCTCGGCGGAATGATCTGGGCGCTGGAACGGGGTTGCGGGGAAACGAATTCGTGAAGTCACTGCCGCCGCGCGACCAGCCTCAACCTTCGGTAGTCGGCGTACCATGTCCCATTCTGGTACAGCCGAGGCCTCAGCTCGGCTTCGACATCCTCCAGCAACCGCGACCGCAGTTCGAGGGATGAAAGCTGATCCAATGTGTTGGAAAGGAACATTTCGAACCAGTTCCGCAGGCCGTGTTCCCCGTCCAGCGCGGTCGGTCGATCGACTAGCGCTGCATTTAATACCTCGAAACCGTGGGCTTCCAGGAGCGAAGCGTACTCGCCGATTCCCGGGAAGAACCACGGCGTTTCGAAGTTGCTGATCCCCGCCTCGCGCACCAGCCGTCGAAACGCCTCCTGCATCAACTCGGTATTCCCCCGGCCGCCAAACTCGGCGACAAACCTTCCCCCCGGCTTTAAAGCGGCATGAATCCGCCCGACGGCCTGTTCTGGAGGCTTGACCCAGTGCAAAACGGCGTTCGAAAACAGGGCATCAAAAGGCTCGTCGACGGCGAATGTTCGAGCGTCCCCTTGCTGAAAACGAATTCCGGGATGGTTTCGCCGGGCCTCTGCGAGCATTTTCTCGGAGTTGTCGATTCCCAAAACGTCGGCACCACTCTTGGCGATCTCCGCCGTCAGTTGCCCCGTGCCGCAACCCAGGTCGAGAATTCGCTCCCCCGCCTGGGGAGCCAGCAGTTCGACCACCGACGCCCCGAGTTTCCAAACGAACGAATGACTCCCTTGATAGAGTTGAGGGTTCCAAAGAGTGTCTGTTTGAGCTGAGGCCATGTGGTCCAATTGAGTGGGGTGAATTCAACGTGAAGAGTTCGATTTCCATGTTATCCCATTGACGAACCTCACCCGAACCCCTACTCTTGATGAATCGAAGAATTTTGATGAATCGTGTGGCGACAGAGGGCCACAGATCAGATCGTCGTGTTGGAGTCGGCCCGGGAAAGGGTCGCAGCGCGCAGCCGGAAGGCGAATGGCCGGCAACCAGAGTTCTCGTTTCTTCAGGAGTTTCCTACTTGTCACAAGGCAGTTCCGAACCCGTACTCGGGTTCCGTCAGTTGGGTCTTTCGCCCGATAGGCTCAAGGCACTTGCGAACGTCAATTACGAGGTACCGAGTTCGATTCAGTCGGCGTTCATTCCTGAGGCCCTGACGGGGCGCGACTGCATTGGCCAGGCACGAACCGGAACCGGAAAGACGGCGGCATTTTGTCTTCCCATTCTCGAATTGATCGATGAAGACGAGCCGCACGTCCAGGCATTGGTTCTCACTCCTACTCGGGAATTGAGCGCCCAGGTCGCCGCAGAATGCGAAAAACTCGCATTCACCCGCCCCGTCAAGTTTGCATGCTGTGTGGGGGGCAAAACCATCCAACGGCAGATTGACGACATCCGCCGTGGTGCCCAGATCGTGATTGGCACACCGGGTCGAATCATCGACCTGCTCACCCGTCGGGTGCTGTCGCTCGATGGCCTCAAAATTGTCGTGCTGGATGAGGCCGACCGCATGCTCGACATCGGCTTTCGGCCCGATATCGAGAAGATTCTCAGGCGTTGCCCAACCGAACGGCAGACACTGCTGCTGTCGGCCACCCTTCCCGGCCCGGTCGAACGGCTCGCCCACCGCTACATGAGAGATCCGCTACGGATCGACGTGTCGGCCAATCAGGTTGTCGTGGAGACCGTCGACCAGTACTACGTCTCGGTTGATGGGGATCGGAAGCTCAGCACTCTGGCCCGGCTCTTGTACCAGGAGCGTCCCCGGCAGGCGATCGTGTTTTGCCGAACCAAACGCGGTGCCGACGCGCTACACAACCGGATGTCGAAAAAACTCCCCGGTGTTGCGGCAATTCATGGGGATCTCGCACAAAACGTGCGTGACCGCGTGATGAAACAGTTCCGCGAAGGCAAGGTACGATTGTTGATCGCGACCGACGTGGTGGGACGCGGGATCGACGTCACGAGCGTGTCGCACATTATCAATTACGACGTTCCCGAGTATTGCGACGACTACGTCCATCGGATCGGCCGCACGGGACGACTTTCGGGTGAGGCCGGGTTCGCGTTCACGTTTGTCACCCGCGAAGAGGGCGAACAGTTGACGAATATCGAAATCCGGATCAACAAACTGCTGCCACAATACCAGTTCGACGGATATGAATCCTGTCGTAGACCACCGGCCAAGCCGGCGGTCGCCCCCCCGGCCCAAGTCTCGGCCACCGAGCCAGACGAAGCGGAAGAGTGGGCTGCGGTGTGATTCACCTGTTGACTAAATCGAGTCCACAGGTGAAAATTCGCGCGAGTTCGTCACTCGAAAGCGGGCCGAGCCTTTAGGTCCGTGGAATCGGTGACGCGATCTGCGGTGCGCCTTGAATGCGGCCATCGAAGCGTTCGGTCTGCGTCGCAGTCTGGCGCGTCGGCCCCGTTCCCAAACCGAGCTGCGGCTCACATTTTCCACGCGACCACGTTCGGGAATTCGAAGTCGGAGAGACGCTGCGCGCGCTCGCCTCATCGCTTCGCACGTGCCGGTCGGAAGTGTAGACGGAGACTCCGTTCCTCTGGTTCCCACGTTGCGGAACGCGACTACGAGAACTCCCTAGGAGTCGAGGGTCGCTTTTGGATTGATCTCGGGTTGCGGTGTTGACTCTTCCGTGGATCGTGTGTCCGCGGAAACCTTCTCGCGTCGAGTGAAGTGATTGGTGTTTCTGAGGCGTCGAACATTGCATGAACGACCGCTTGGATCTCGAACCTGCGCCGTGTGATTGCGAAACCCGATTTTCGCTTTTCATGCGCCATCTCCCAGGGCTCGCCTGGATCAAAGATGACGCAGGTCGGTACCGATATGCCAACGACGCTGCGGTGGTGGCATTTCAAACGTCGCGCGATCAGCTTTACGGCAAGACCGACGCCGAGATTTTCCCGGCGGCGACCGCGGCGCAGTTTCGAGAACACGATCGACAGGCACTCGCGAAAGATGCCGGCCTGCATTCGTTCGAGACGCTGGAACAGTCCGACGGTGTGGTCCACCAGTCGGTGATCAGCAAATTCGCGATCCCGCGACCGAACGGGGGCTCTGCGTGGGTGGGGGGAATTGCGATCGACGTCACCGGCCAGGTGCTAGCCGAGGAGACGGTTCGCAAGACCAGCACGTTTCGCGAGACGATCATCCGAACTGCCGCGGAGGGAATTTGCGTCTGTTACCCCATCCCCGATTTTCCCTATGTGGCGTTCTCCGTTTGGAACGAACGGATGGACGAAATCACCGGTTATTCCTGTGAGGAAATCAACCGGTTGGGGTGGTACCAGTCGTTGTATCCCGACGAAGAGGTACGAAATCGGGCGATCGAACGGATGTCTCGGATGCGTGTCGGCGACGACCTGCACTCCGAGGAATGGGAGATTGTTCGCAAGGGTGGTGAGCGGCGGATCGTGGCGATTTCCACCTCATTGGTGGAAATGGAAGGGGGAGTGGAAAACGTCGTCGGCTTGATGCTCGATATCACAGATCGAAAACGGGCTGAAGAGGAACGGAAAAAGCTCGACGCCAAGATCCAGCAGACACAGCAACTGGAAAGCCTGGCCGTGCTGGCTGGCGGGGTCGCGCACGATTTCAACAACCTGCTGACGACGATCCGGGGCTGTGCCGAACTTTCGTTGATGGAACTTCCGGAAGATTCCCCGATCTGTCCGATGTTGCGCGATATTGAAGAGGCGGCCAATCAGGCTGCGAGTTTGACACAGCAAATGCTGGCGTACTCGGGACGTGGCCAATTCGTTGTCGAGAAAGTCGATCTGGCGACGCTCGTTCGCGACATGGGCCAACTGATGCTTTCGGCCGTTTCAAAAAAGGTGGTGATCAAACCGCGACTGGAGACGGCCACCATCGAAGCGGATGCGACTCAAATCCGCCAGGTGGTGATGAACCTCATCGTCAACGCCGCTGACGCCATGACCGGTGGCGAGGGGGTCATCGAACTGCGGACTGGAGTTCGTTTCGCCACTGGCGACGAATTGCGCTCACCCTACATTCCGGGGGAGCTTCCGGCCGGTCGGTACTCCTTCGTCGAAGTGTCTGACAACGGGGCGGGGATGGACGCCTTGACTGCCTCGCGGATTTTTGAGCCGTTCTTCACGACAAAATTCACCGGCCGAGGCCTGGGGCTGGCGGCGGTGCTGGGAATCGTGCGCGGTCACCACGGGTCGATTCAGGTTTGCAGCGAACCCGGTAAGGGGACTGCGTTTCGAGTGCTGTTCCCCTACTTTGAGGTTGCGACCTCGCCCGCCATTCCCCCCGTGGCGTCCAGTCCCATGCCGCGCGGTGCCGGCACGATTTTGGTTGTGGAGGATGAACCCTCCGTTCGACACTTTATCCAACGGGTTCTCGGGGGAGCGGGATTCACGGTCCTGACCGCGGAGGACGGGCTTCAGGGGCTTGACGTCTTTTCACAACACCAGTCCGCAATCTCGGCGGTTTTGCTCGATTTGATGATGCCGCGGATGGATGGAACGGAAACACTGCGACAGTTGCGAATTCTCGCCCCCAGGATCCCCGTCCTGATCATGAGCGGATACAGCGCACGCGAAGTGTTGACCGGTACGTCGGAACAGGGAGCGAGCGCATTCATCCAAAAGCCCTTTCCGCCCCGCGAGTTGATCACCAGATTGTGCGATGTGATTGCGACGACCGCCGCCGGGGCCGGTGACAACGGCGGCGGGTAAGTACCTGTCCAAAATCAAATCCGTCGTTTTGTAGGACTTTCCGCGGCGCGGCCGCCGTCGTATTCCGAAGGCACGCCCGAACAATGTGTTGGGAGGGTCGCGCGACGGCGAATGTGACCCCTGCCGGGGTCAGACGCCTTGGCGGGCCAAAACCCCGGGTCACGATCGCTGCGCGATCGTGACCCGGGGCTAATCGATTTGACCCCTGCCGGGGTCGCGGTCTACAACGTGTGGCGTGCGGGAACTGGTTCTCGCGAAACGCTTGGGGGAGGGTAACGTGGATTAGAATCCACGCTGGATTTAGCAGGCCCCTGTCCGGATCGAGTGCAATGTCACGTTTGCGGCCGAGCGGGATATAGGAGGAACCGCAGTCAATCCAACATCACCTTGGCCTCCGGAGCCTCGGTGTAAGTGATTTCGTGCCCATCCACCCACTTTCCTTCTTTGAGGTACTTGGACTTCACGTGGAGTTTCCCCTCCGTGATTTCACTCGTCGCCTCCACCTCGGTCACCCCCTGCTGATTCCCCCGGACGATCTCGCGAGAGACCATTTTGTCGTCGCGGAACTCGAATGTTGATTCCGTGAAAAACCCAGCCGTCGTGAAGTAGAACCCGACCAGAGATTTCTTTTCGGGACTCCACATGATGATTGTTTCGCCGCCGTAGATCCCGTCATTCACCGAGTGCTTCGTGCGGATCGCTTTCCCCTTGAGCGCGACCTCCCACCGCGAGACATCGAACATCGGCTTGTCCTTGGTCGAACCCTTGAATTCGCCGCGCCAGGTCTTGCCGACGAATTGTTTGAAGGGCTTGAGGTGTTCATCCAGTTCCGGCTCGGCGGCGACCGAATGAGTCGCTGCGATCAAGCCGCAGCAGAACACGGTGAACGCGAAAAATGAACGCATGGTTTGTTCCGAACAGGTTTGTTGAAACGAGTTGAAGTCAGGTGACTGGAAATGGTCCCGCAACACGGGACCGCTGTCGATCAGACCAAAATTTCCCGGATCGCCCGCCCCCCCTGGGCGATCTTTGACGGACGTCCCACCTGATCGCGGACCTCCATTTCGGGATCGATCCCCAGGCATTCGTAGATCGTCGCACAGACGTCGGCGGCGCTGACCGGATTCTCCGCCGGATAACCCGCCTGCGAATCCGAAGCTCCGTGGACCGTGCCGCCACGGATCCCCGCGCCGGCGAAGAGTACCGAATAGACAAACGGCCAATGGTCCCGCCCGGCGTTCCCGTTGATCTTGGGCGTCCGCCCCATCTCGCTCATCACCACGACCAGAGTGTCGCTCAGGTGACCGCTCTCGTCGAGATCCTGCATCAGCGCGCCAAACGCCATGTCGAGATACGGCAGATTGTAATTCTTCAGGACCGAGAAATTGGCGGCGTGCGTGTCCCAGCATTCGAACTGCAGATTCAGCCGTTCCCAGTAGCAGTCCCAGGTGACGTTGATGAACTTCACCCCCGCGTCGACCAGTCGGCTGGCAATCAGCGTGCTCTGCCCGAACAACGTATTCCCGTACCGCGATCGAACCGTCGGATCGATCGACTCCAGATCAAACGCGGTTCGGACTTTCGACGAGGTAAGAATGCTCCAGGCCCGCTGTTCCTGTCTGTTGAACGAACCGAGTTCCCCCCGAACGTCGACCCGCAATCGCTCGGCGTCAAGCTGCGTCAGCAGATCCCGGCGGGAACTCAATCGGTCGACGGTCATCTGTTCCGAGAGTGTCGTATTGGGAATGACCGGCACACCACGCAACGGTTGTGCCCGGTAGGGAACGTCCGGAGGGTTGTCGACATACGGTTTGCACTCGGTGAACAGCGGATCGAAGCTGGCCCCCAGAAATCCACCGTACGGTCCCGGTCGGCGGATCGATTGTCCCCAGCCGAGGTAACAGGGCATGTAAACGTACGCCGGCTGATCGACCCGTCCGCCGTTCAGGTACTCGCAGACCGACCCCATACTGGGAGGATAACTCGACTTGGTCGAGACCAGATTGTCGACCGGCAGATCGTACCCGGTGTAGCTGGGAAGCGGATTGTGGCATCCGCCACGATGACTGAGCGACCGCACGACGGCGGCACTGTTCATCCATCGGGCGAAGCTGGGGAGGTGTTCGCAGACATCAATTCCCGGGGCGGTCGAGGGGATTGGCTTGAACTCGCCGCGAATCTCAGCCGGCGCGTTCGGCTTCATATCGTACATGTCCTGCGTGGCGGCCCCGCCCAGCAGATACAGCACGATCACATTCTTCGCCGGCCCGTTGGCGACGCGTGCCAGCGGTGACTCGGCGGCTTGAAGGTATTGAGATAGCCCAAAGCCCCCGACCGCCGAAAGAGCGCCGGCCTTCAGAGTCTCGCGACGGGTGATTCCATCGCAGCAGCGACGGGGTGTCCCAAGCAGTGTGAGCATTGAATCTCAGCTTTCCAATCCGCAGCCAAAAACCGAGGTTGTCTGGCGGTGGATCAAGGGCGGGGGGGAAAATGTCGACTCGTACTTCGCCAGTTTATACTCCACGCGGCAGAAAACGCGACATTGAATTTGAGCCGGTTGGCGGCGGGGGTTGGCGACGGCCACATCCGCCTTGAGCGGATTGAGAGATCAACGGCCCGCTAGGAGGCCAAGTTGAGTGCCAAGGCCAGCGAATGCAGCGAGTGGGCCGTGAAGCAGAACTGCGGAGTGTGGTTGTACAGCGATGAGAATGCGTACGACTGACGGAAAGAATTTGACAGGATGAAGAGGATGAAAGGGATGAACAGGATGGAGTTGCGCGCCATTCCTGCTCTCTGGATAAGTGGCTGAAATCGAAAAACTCCCAATCCACACGATTGACTATCGCCTCAGAAATCCTTTTCATCCCTTTCATCCTGTCAGAAAATTCAACGACTCGCGAGCGCAGCGAGTTTGTTTTGACGCCGTGCGGCGTTTATCACGGAGAATGACCGCGAAACAACCGAACGGTGGAAGACAACGTCAATCCAAATAATGAAATTCCACGATCTGAAACGGCGCGGTGAGAGTGACGCACAATGCGACGTTGTCATAATAACAACCACATTGGCCGTACAGACCGACATCAAACCAAACTCCCTCGACCTCCATATTGATATCTGTCCAGTCACGGCGAGGATTTTTCGGGTCGACTTCGCCGGCATGGAACTCAAGTCGCTCAGACTTTGGGACCGGTCCTGTACAATGAACGACCTTTGCGAGTTCTATCAACGGAAGTCGGTCTCGCAATTCCGACGAGAATGCCCCATGAAGCGTCATTATGTCACCTGCGACGAGTGCCTGAAGCACGGTATCGACAACGGCGTCGCAGGCGGGATCCGTCGTTCGAATCGTGTCGAACCGGTCGACGCCTTTCCGGAATTCATCGATCTCGCAGATAATCCCCAGTATTGCAATCGCGAGAAAATACAGTGGTAGAAATTCGACACTCCCGTGGACGTGTTCGAACCAGGGAATCCCAAGTCGATGGAGGAAACCGCCATACCACATGATCCCCGCAACGACAGCCGCGAGTGGCAGCGAGAGACGAATCAGCGACCGTCTGATCCGATACTTGAGCGTCCGTTCGATGGTCCGGAAAGGCATATTGGAACCCTCCGTTCGCCAAAAATTCATCAGGTGTAGCGCACCGCGCGATGCGCCGGCTCGAAATACTCGGGCAGCAGCGTGTCGACTTGCAGCAATCCCTTGCGGGTGAGGATCACATCCTCCCCGGCGACCGTTAAATAACCCGCCGCCTCCTGCCGGGCGAACGGCTCACGGAATTCGGCGAGAATGTTGACCCCGTACTTTTGCTGAAACGGGCCGGCGGAAATGCGACCTTCCTTGAGCTGCAACACCACTTCGCGGATCAGCGCCTGGTGCGGCGTGACGCGCAGAGCGCGGTTCAACGGAAGCCGTCCCTCTTCCAGAATCGTGAGGTAGTCGGCGAGCTGATCGACGTTCTGGTAGTGGACTCCCTGCATGTGCCCGAACGAGGCGACCCCGCCACACAACAGGTCGGCTCCCCGCCACACCTGATCGCGATAGACGAAATGATCCCGCTCGGGATTGCGCACCAACTCCTGCGCGCTGGAGATGTGGTAGCCCGCCCCCTCCAGCGTCTCAAACGCCTCATCCACCCAGCGGCGCTTCGTTGGCCAGTTCGCGACGGGTGATGTCACCCCCGCCTCTTTCATCTCTTTGGCGATCAAAGTGTTGAACGGCAATTCCATCTGATAGACGGTGATGTTGTCGGGAGCGAGTTCCCGCGCCTTCGCGATGCACGCCCGCCAGTTGTCGTCCGTCTCGCCGATCATGCCAGCGATCAAGTCGATATTCACCTGCGGGAACCCCACCTGCTGGATCCAGTCGTACGCCCGGAAAATCTCAGGGGACAAATGCGCCCGGCCGTTGACCTCCAAAACCTTGTCGTCAAAGTTCTCGACCCCCAGGGAGACCCGGGTGATGCCGATCTCTTTGAGAGTCTTTAACTTTTCGAGACTCAACGTTCCCGGTTCACACTCAAACGTCACCTCCTCGGCGTCGTCCCATGAGACCGACCGATGCAGCCGCTCGCGCAGCGCCAAAAGTTGCTTGGCGCTCAGGTACGACGGGGTTCCGCCGCCAAAATAGACGAACTTGAGTTTCCGCCCCGCGACGGCCGGCTTCGTCGAGAGCAGTTCGACCTCGCGGGCCAGGGCCTGCGCGTACCGCTCGATGTCTTTCGCGTTCTGATCGGTATAGACCCGGAAGTAGCAGAACCGGCACCGTTTGCGGCAGAACGGAATGTGCAGATACAACCCCAGCGGAGTTTCTGGTCGGGCGGGTGGCTGGTCGAGCGTGCGCTGGATTTCATCGACGAACTCGCGCTTCCATTGCGAAAACGGCGGGTAGTTCGCGATGAAGTAGCTGCCGACTTCAGTCGACTCCGCGACGGCAAGGGTCTCTGTGCTCATGGTCGCGTCACGCTTTCTCGCCAAAGCAGTACAACTTGCCCGTGCTCGATTCCGAACCAATCACCAGGCAGCCCTCGCCGACGGCGGGAGAGGCGGAGAACGGGCGTCCGTCGGTGAAGCTCCAGACTTCTTTGCCGGTCTCCAGATCCAGCCCGTACAGTTTGCCGTCATGCGAACCCACGTAAACGCGATCCGCGACGATGACCGGCGAACTGTCGATCTGACGTTTCGCGTTGAAGATCCATGCGACCTTCCCCGTCGCGCGGTGCAGACAGTGCAGTTTCTTGTCCTGTCCGCCGACGATTACATACTTGTCATTGACAGCGGCCGACGAATGGAACGCGACCTCGCCCGGCTTCACTTCGTAGGTCCAAACGTGTTTGGAGGCCTTCCAGTCGATCGCCAGCACTTCCCCGCCATGCGTCCCCACATACAGCATGTTGTCGACGACGGCGGGTGACGCGATCAGGTAGATTCCGAGCGGCATGTCGGTCACCTGCATGCCGGTCTTGACGTCGATCACGCGGAGGTGAGAGTCACATCCGGTGACAAACGTGTGTCCGTCGACGATCGCCGGCGAGCAGTTGACCATTCCCTCGGTCGCGAACTTCCACACCAGCGAACCATTGGCCGCGTTCAGGCAATAGAGGTTGTTGTCGTGCGACCCGAACAGCACGTTCCCCTCGAAGAAGCCCGCGCAACTGACGATGGGGGCCCCCCCGCCGGTAGGATCGTCGGGATTTGTGGAAAAGAGCCACTTCTTCTTGCCAGTCTCGCGGTCGATGGCGTGGAACAATCCTTCTTCATCGCCAATGTAGACCGCATCGCCAAAAACCGCGACCGACGCTTTGAATCCCGGAATGAACTTGCTGGTGTCGGGTTCTTCGCGCGAGCGGTAGGTCCACAATCGGCGGCCGGTCTGTTTGTCGAGGGCGAAGACTTCGCCGTTGAGCGAGGCGGCGTAGACGCGATCCCCCACAATGGCGGCCGTCGCGGTGATCATGCCGTCTTTCGGTCCCGCGTCCACCACCCACAGTTGATCGAGTTTGGCGGGGAGTTTCGACTGGGCGACCCCGCGCTGCGCGTTGCCATTGCGAAAGCTGGGCCAGCTTGTCGCGGTGATCTCCGGAACGGCGGCGAGGACCGAGGAAGTCAATGGTGCGAGCGGGGCGGCCGCCAGCAGCCCCAGCCAGCCGAGCGCCGTCCGTCGTGGGATCGGGGAGGTCAACGCGTTCGGGTTCACTTCACCAGCGTCGTCCATTCGAGGTTGAAGTCGCATCACAGCGCCTCTTCGTAAAGTGATCGAAAATCAGGTTCGGCGACCGGTCGGGGATTGAACGTTCCCGTCCACTGTTTGGCCGCGTCGGCCGCCATCCGGGGAATCACGTCTCGGTCCACTCCACAAGCGGAGAGTGTCGTGGGCATGCCGGCAGACTCCACCAGTGTTCGCAACCGGGCGGCCAGCAATTCCGCCGCGTTGGGATCGCGGGCGTCGCACAGTTCCGCGGCGGCGGCCAGCCGACCGTACAATTCGCCGACCGCGCCTCCATTGTACCGCACAACGTGCGGCAGCATCACCCCGATCGCGACGCCGTGGACCAGGCCACAGTGGGCCGACAGGGGGTTCACCAGCGCATGGGTGGCCCCCAGCATGGAATTCTCAATCGCCGCCCCGGCCAGATGCGATCCCAGAAGCATCATGGCGCGGGAGTCGACATCGCCGGGGTTTCGGATGACGGCGGGCAGGCCCCGGGACAGCAGCTTGAACGCCTGCTCGGCGAAGAGCATCGAGACGGGAGTCCGACGGGTGCAGACATACGATTCCACCGCGTGACTGACCGCGTCGATGCCGCTGGCGGTGGTGACCGATGGCGGCATGCTGAGGGTCAGTTCGGGATCGAGAAGGGCGATCTTGCAGGCGGCTTTGGGATCGCCGCACGCCATTTTCATGTGGGTGCGGGTATTGGCGATGAGCGCGTACGATTGCGCCTCACTGCCGGTCCCGGCCGTCGTGGGGACAGCGATCATGGGAAGCATGGGGAGCTTCGCCTTGCCGGTCCCCCAGTAGTCCTCCATCACGCCGCCATTGGTGAGGAGAAAGTTGATCCCCTTGGCGCAATCCATACTGCTCCCGCCGCCGAGACCGATCAGCAGATCGATCTCGGCGGACCGGGCGACGGCGAGTCCCTGTTCGACGTCGTCGGACGTGGGATTTTCCTGCACATCGTCAAACACCGTGACGGTCAGACCGGCCTGTTCCAGCAAGGCAATTCCGCGCTGGGGGTGCCCCGCTTTCGCCAGACCGCGGTCGGTCACCAGAAGAACCCTGCGAGCCCCAAGTTCCCGGGCCAGTGTCCCCAAATCCGTGAGTTTTCCCGCACCAAACACTACCCGCGTTCGAGGTTCGTAATCAAATGAGATGACTCCTTCTGAGCGAGCGGTTCGCGCCTGGTTCTCAACGCGCGATGGTTCAGCCGGCATGGATTCCGAACTCTGGCGGGGGGGGCGGGAGATGGGACCTGGGGAAGGGGGCCATCGTCAAGGAGGGAGAGTTGGCCGGCTCGACCGGCTGCTTTTCGCAGATGGACTGATTCTAGTGCCAAACCACGGTATAAGGCAATTTGACTTGAAAAGTACGCTCGGCTCGGCTGGAAAAACCAATCACAGCTTCGGGCTCAACTATTTCGCACGCCCCTGGATCAACCGCAGCGCTTTTTCAATTCCACTGGCGGGTTTCTTCTCTGGGTGGATTGGTACCGGTGTCACTCCCGACGCCTGTTTGACCCCTGTGTCGCGCCCGGAGTCGCGGGCGGGGGATGCGGGGAGTTGCACGGCGACGTAGTCGGCGTTATGTCGCATCAGCTCGGCGAATTCTTTCGCGGAATCGGCCGACACTTGCAGAAAACAGACCGCCGTCTCCTGACCCGGTCCTTCACCCCAACGGACGGAGACCGGGGGATCCAACGGCTGGCGGGGATTCTTGCTCGAATTGTCGAAGACCGCCTCCATTTCAAGACGCGTGCCCGCCGGCAGCCGCAAGGGGCGGCGCAGTTGATATTGATCATGCCACTTCGAATCCCAGTCGTCGATTCGAAGCAGCCGATCGGTCGAGCCATCGGGTAGAACCGCGACCACGGCGATATCGCGGGCGAAATTGCGAAAGTGCGGTGTGAGACCAAGGATGGTCGTCGCGGTGGGAAGTTCGTACCGCGCCCGATGGCGATGCCGGGAGGCACCTGCGGGGATCCGTAGCTTGAGATCAGCGAGTACCAGATCTCCCACCGGTCGTTTCGTGGATTCCGGTGCCAGAAAAATCCCCAGTTTCGGCCCGACGCGTGCCAGGTCGGCCGAGGTCTCGTACGTCACCTGAACGACCAGGTCGGCGGACGGGGGCAACACCCGTCCCAGTCCCGCGGGCAGTCGGCTGGCGACCACGACGGGAGCCCAGCCGCCAAGGCCCGAGGCGGTCGTGAGTGGGGGGAATTCGAGGGGGTCATAGCCCGGCGATGGATCGCGCAGTTCGTACCGCCTGGCGGCTCCCGTGGTGTCGATTCGGACACTGATTTCCGAAACTCTCGCGGCATTTCCAGGTCGGAATTCCACGGCCGACACCAGGCGCTCGGTTGGTAATTGAGTCGGCCAGACATAATGTCGGGTGACGGCGTTGTGATCGATATCCGATTCGAGGGGATGCACCTGGTAGACCAAGTCCGGTTCTCCCAGCAGCCAACCGTCGCCATAATCCTGCGGAGGGGGGAGATCGTCATCATTTCCAGGCACGGTTCCCCCCGCGACCCAACTCGCGAACAGTTCAATTTCGGTCTGACTGAGGCGACGCTCGTTCTGAAAACTTCCAAAGCCATGGACCGGTTTCCACGGCGGCATGGTGCGGTTTTTCAGCAGCGACACGATCGCGTGGGCATGCGGGCGAACTTCGGCGAGAGTGGCCAGGGGAAACGGGGCCAGTCCGCCAGCGTGATGGCACTCCACACAATGCGCAAGGAAAAGTGGCGCGATCTGGCGGGCCCACGTGATCGAATCGCGA
>CAMATH010000030.1 GCA_945860955.1 Planctomicrobium piriforme | reverse complement strand
AACTGATCGTACGGCAGATCCTTATTCAGCGAATCAATGACCCAGTCGCGATAGGCCCAAACTGACCGTGATTTGTCTTTCTCGAAGCCATCGGAGTCGGCGTAGCGGGCGGCGTCGAGCCACAGTCGGCCCCACCGCTCGCCATAATGCTCCGACGCGAGCAGTCGGCGGACCAGATTGTCATACGCATACGGACTGGTGTCCGAGACAAACGCGTCAACCTCGGCGATTGTCGGCGGAAGTCCCAGGAGATCGAGCGACAGCCTGCGGATCAATGTGACCCGATCCGCCTCCCCTGCGGGTTGCAGTCCCTCTCTTTCCAGCCGGTCGACCACGAACCGGTCCAGCGGGTTCCGAACCCAGGCCAGACTGCGGACATCGGGGGGGACGGGACGTTTCGGCGCGGTGAACGCCCAATGCCCGCTGTAGTCGGCCCCCTGCTCGATCCACTTCCGGACCAGTTCGATCTGCTGGGGGGTGAGCGTCTTTCCCGATTTCTGCGGAGGCATCCGCAACGACTCGTCGTCGGTGTTCAGCCGAATGTGCAGTTCGCTGTCGGCGAGTTTTCCGGCAACGACCGGCGTCCCTCCCCCGGATTTCTGAAACAATCCCTCACGCGTGTCGAGACGCAGATCCCCCTTGCGCCTGGTCGCGTCGGGACCGTGACATTGGAAGCAGTTGTCCGACAGAATCGGACGGATGTCGCGGGTGAAGTCGATCCGATCGGCGGCGAGGCACGGCAGGCTTGTGAAACTGACGGCCAAGGCGAGACAGGTCAGGCGAAGCGGTTGGAAAACGTTCATCACACTTCAGTCGGATGCGTCGAAACGAAGCGCCGGCGGCGGGCTCGATGCACGTCGCGGTCATTCGCCCGATTATCGCAAGCCCAGCCCCCAGGCGAAAGGAATCCCGGGAAACGCATTCACTCCATTCTGCGACCCGCCTCTTGCGGCGGACCAGTCGTCCATTTTCAACCGTCCGCGTGACGGCTGAACTGGGTGTCATTGAAGTCGGTCGACGTTCAAAATCGACTTGACGCGATTTTGTCGTGGTTTGATACTCGACTGAATGGATTCGGCCGCCGATTCAGCTCGCGTCCCCTGCCCCTCGACCGCTTTGGCCGACATCTCATGACAACCGCGATATTCTCGAAGCAAATCGCCAGTGAGCAGAGACTTTTGCTGGACGGAGTCACCTGGGAGACCTACGACCAACTCTTGCGTCTTTTCGAAGGCCGGCATCTGCGCCTCAATTATGACCGGGGCAGGCTCGAAATCATGACCACATCCGGCAAGCATGAACGTTGGAAGAAACTCCTGGCGCGGCATGCCGAGTCATTGGACCTGGGGCTGATACCGCCACCCGAAGTTCGCAGGGCAGAAAGCGTTTTTTCTGGCGAGAGATGGCACGGACGTTGGGATGGGCGATCGTCAGTTGAGGGAAATGAGACGGACGTTTTTGCCCGAGGCCCCTGTTTTTTGTCGGTTTTGAACTTATCCCCGCACTTGGTGTCTTCATTCAATGGGTTGGATGGCCAAGCTCGGAGGACGTCTGGAATAAGGAATGGCATCGATTCACCTCCACACAAAACACCTACTTCTCCCCAACCACCGGCGGCGCATCACTCAGCCACAACCGCGCCGTTCCATCAACGCTGGTCGTCAGCACGTAACGGTCATCGGGGGAGAAGATGGCCGATGTGACCGCTGAGCGGTGCCCGACCAACGACAACAGTTCTTTTCCCTGCCGGGCCTTGCGGTCGGCTTCGTTATCACGCGGTTCCTCGGGTGCTTCGTCGGTTCCAGATTCGGGGATTGCGCCACCAGCAATGTGATCAGTAGCCGTACGGGGATCCCAGAGTTTCGCCGAGCTGTCGCCACTGCCGGTCAGCAGTCGATCTCCTCGTGTCGAGAACGCGACCGAGTTGATCGCCGCCGAGTGTCCGCGTAACGGTTCCGCCAGCCACGGCGTGCCGGTCGCGGCCTCCCACACGATCGCCTGCTTGTCATCCCCCCCGGTGGCGATAAACCGTCCGTTGGGTGTGAACGCGATCGCGCGGAGCGCTCCGTGATGTCCCGATTCCCTCAATTCGACGACCAGCTTGGGCTCTCCCCCCTGAAGCGAATACACCCGCCCGATCCCATCGCCATACGCCACCGCGATGCGGTCCCCATTCGCGGGAAACGCGCAGGCGAGCGCGGGGGAACGGACCGGGGCGGTGATCGTGGAGACGAGTTCGGGGGCGGTGTCGGGTTGAGCGGCGTTCCAGCGCCACACGCGCACTTCCCCATTGTCGTGCGCGGTCACCAGTCGCTCGAGTCCGGCCGGTCCCTGTTTGTCCCGCGGCGCGAACAGGGCGACATTCACTGCCCCCGCCCCCGCGACCGAGACACGATGAATAGAACGGGCACCACTCGTATCGACGCGCCAGATCTTGAACGATTCATCCCATCCGCCAGTCGCCACGAATTCGCCACTGGAAGAGAAGTTCCCCGACGCCACCGCGCCATGCGGTCCCAGCCGGGTCGCCAATCGACCCGTGCGGGAACTCCAGATCCGGGCTTCATTCCCCCCCAGAGTGAGAACCTGATCGCCGGCGGGATTGTAGGCCGCTGACCAAACCACCGCCCGATCGACGGCGAGCGTCGCTTCCGAAAGCAGCGCCGGCCCCGGCTGGTCGGTCGCCGGACGCCACGTTGCCAAGTCCCATCGGCGAAGTTCCGTTTGAGGCGTGTCAACCCGCCCCTGAGCCCGACCGCTCGGCTTTCTTCCCATAGTCAAGAGCGCCATAGGACGGTCGGCGTCGGGCGAAATCGTGACGCCAAACACGATCCATTCCCGATCGAGCGCGGTACTGTGCAGCTTGCGACCGGTTCGCAGATCCCAATCAAACAACAGGTACGGCTCTCCCGCAACTGTCGGGTCCGCGGCCGAAACAAGACGCGATCCATCGGGACTGATCGCGAACGCGACCACACCCGACGCCGACTGATGTTCGAGCCGACGTTCCACTTCACCCGTCGTGACCACCGTGATGTCGATCCACCCTTCATCCGAAGCGGTGACCAACCGCTTCCCATCAGGCAGAAACTGAGCCGCGCTGACCCGCTGCTGGTCAAGCGCCAGCGGTCGATGCGGTGTTTGAGAGTTGTTGAGATCCCAATAGATGCCCCCTCCTTCGGTGTCGGCGGAAAAGAAGATGTTGCTGTCGTGGGGTGAAAAAACCAACACGCGAACGCGGGCGCTGTGGGCCTGCGCAAGCGCCTCGCGGTCTTCGGGAACTGCCTCCCGGCCCGACGCATACGCTTCAATCGCCTGCGCGACATTCCAACGGGCCAGCGCGTTGCCACTGCGACCGGTCAAGATCCACTGGCCATCCGCCGAGATCGCCAGCGCCGCCGACAATCCGGTCTCCGACAATCGCCCGATTTGCGTCCCAGTCAACACATCCCACAAACAGACCTGTCCATCAATGCCGGCGGTCACCGCCGAGCGCCCCTGATTGAAAAACTGACCCGCCACGACAGAAAACTGGTGTCCCTCGGACAGCACCAGTGGCTGGCCACCCGTCTCGATTCCCCCCGCGCCCTTGGCGTTGGTGAATAGCGGATAAACCAGTGCCGAGTGGTCCCGGCTTGTGGTGAGAACGCGATCCCCCTGCGGACTGAAAGCGGCCGATGTCACCGCGTCGGTATGCCCACTGAGGGTCCGGGCCCGCAGCACTTTCACCTCGGCATACGCGGGCACGTTCCACTGTTTCACCAGGCGGTCGTAACCAGCCGAGAGAACCAGAAGGTCATCGGTCGACGAACCTCCCGGGGCGAAGTCACACGCCCGGACCGATCCGCCGTGCCCGCGCAACACGGTCGGCTCATCATTCGGTAGTCGCCACGCCCAGACCCGCACCGTGTGGTCGTCTCCCGCGGAGACCAGCGATTCGCCATCGGGAGAGAAGGCGAGCGCGCGGATCGAGGCGGCATGCCCATTGAGCCAGACCACGTCACCAGACGACTTTCCGTCGCGAAGCGGGTTTTCGCGGCGTTTGAGGTACTCGCCAATCTCCTCTTCC
Source organism: Planctomicrobium piriforme (assembly GCA_945860955.1). Lineage (GTDB taxonomy): Bacteria > Planctomycetota > Planctomycetia > Planctomycetales > Planctomycetaceae > UBA10511. Next base: position 64,154 of record CAMATH010000030.1, on the reverse strand, counting down.
ACGACCGTCTGGGGATTCCAGATCGCGACGCGTCGATCGAGGCCGGCGGTGGCGACCAGTTTGCCATCGGGAGAAAAGGCGACGGCGTTGACCGCCCCGTCGTGCTGGCGGAAGACGCGGTAACGGGGCGTCCCGTCAGGCCGCTCGCCAGCGACCGCGCGAACGAACGGCGAGTCGGAACTCTTCCCCGCATCCCACACGACCGCATTGCCATCATCTCCCACGCTGACCATCCGGTCCCCTGCGGGGGCGACGGCGATCCCCAGGACCGGAAGCAGGTGTCCCAGCAATGTCTGGATCGGGCGAGCGGACCATTGCGCGAGCGGTCCGGTCGCCTGCCAGACGCGGACGGTGCGATCAGTCCCGGCTGAAATCAGCCAGCGTTTTCCCGCCCGCTCGGCGAATGCGACGGCCTGAACCGCCGAACCGGGTTCGTGTCCGGTCAGAACTTGGGGCTTGGCGTCGGGATCGTCGGTGGGAAACACCATGAGCCGGCCCTCTTCGCCCCCGACGGCCAGCAACTGACCGTCACGCGAAAAGGCAAGCGACAAAATAGGGCCACCCATTTTCGTGGACTGCACGGTCGCGAGCAGGTCAGCTCTCGTACCCGGGGAATTCTCCGCCAGAGGCGCGATCCGCACGACACCATCGCGACCACCCACCGCGAACCGCTGATGACGCCGGTCGATCGCCAGGGCGTCGATCTCGGCGGGCGCTGTGCCCGAACCGGTCTGCCCCTGCTGGGCGAGGTAGTTGAGCCGATCCCACTCCCACCCCCGGCCGGCGAAGCCACGCTGACTCTCCAGCCCTTCCTGCGCCGCCTCAAACGTGTTGGCCTTGATCTGCTGGTCGGCGAGACCGATTTGCGCACCGTAGGCCTCGAATTCCTGGGCGCGACGCGCCTGGTCGGCGAGTTGTCGCTGGCGACGCTCTTCTTTTTGCGCCGCCTCGGCGGCTTTTCGACGTTGTTCCGCCAGATCCCGCGCCCCTTCGGCGTTCTTGCGTTCCTGTTCTTCATTCTTGCGGGCCATGTCCGCCGCGTCGCGTTCGCGTTTGGCATCCGCCTCGGCCCCAACGGCGATTTCACGCTGAATTTCCTTTTCATCGCGGGCGCTATTCGCCTTGTCACGCTGCGTTTTGGCGTCGGCTTCGGCGGCGACGGCCAGTCCACGCTCGTGGTTGATCCAGAACAGCGAGCCCGTGATCACTGCGAAGATCGCCGCGGTCATTCCCACCGCCAACCGCCGCAACGCCTTGAGCCGTCGGGCACGGGCGTTTCGTTCCGCCTGCCCCGTCTGCAACTCGCGATAGACTGGCGCATGAGCGGAGTCGGCGGGATCGAGCAGGGTGAGCCCCAGGTCGAAGTCCTGGTTCGCGAGCGCCGTCTGGGCGTACGCGAGCCGGGCGTCCTTCACTCCCTCCCGCGCCCGGCTGTTCCCGTCCCACAACGCCAGTGCCTGATCGAATCCGAACACCGCCCGGGCGAATTCGTCGTAGCTTTTCGAGGCCCGCGCCTTCTCCAGATCCTCACCGGCCCGAACACCCAACACGAGGCTCTCGGAGTGGGATTGATAATCGCGAATCGCCTGCTGAAAGTCACGAACGCTGGCGTAGCGGTCTGTGGGCTTTGTCGCCATCGCCTTGCGCGCGATGTCGACCAGCTCCCCCACCACGTCCGTCGGCGCGATCTCGTTGCGCGCCGCCACCATGCAGCATTCCCGCGATGTCTTCGCCGCGTGCGCCAGTTTCCCGGTGACGATCAGATACAAAATCGCCCCCAGCAGATACACATCGCTGTGCGGGCCAATCGCCGTCATGGGGCCAATCACCAGCTCCGGAGCGGCGAACGCGGGGGTGCAGCCCGGTCCCGGAATGTGCGGCAGACTTTCATGCTTGCGGAATGCTGGTGTGACGATCGCCAGCCCCCAGTCCATCAGCAGCACTTCTCCGAAATCCCCCAGCATCACGTTGTCGGGCTTGAGATCGCGGTGGATGACACCGCGCGAATGCGCGAACGCGACCGCGTCGGCGACCGCCATCAGCACCCGCAGATTCTCTGACTCCGAACGCGTCGGTAACTGTTTGCCCCAAGGTGTCCCCGTCACCTTTTTCATCGAGTAGAACAGCGCCTGACCATCATCTTTTCCCAATTCGTGAATCGGGACGATGTTGGGATGGTCGAGTTCGCCGGTGATGACCGCTTCGGTCAGGAAATCGTCCCGGGCCGTGAGCTTCTGCGCCTGCTCGGGATAGATCATCTTCACCGCGACTTCGCGGTCCACGGACATCTGCCGGGCCGCGTAGACGACTCCCATCCCCCCCTTGCCGATGATGTTCAGCAGCTCATAATCGAGTCCGGCGGCGTAGTGGTTGGCGGGTTTCGAAAGAACGACCGCGCGGTCGGCGAGAATTCGCGCGGGTACACTGAGCCGGGCGGTGCTACTGCTGCCGCTCGAACCCGGAGCTTGTGGCCGGAGGTCGTGAGACGGAAGCACCGTCGTACTCGGACCCAGGTCACGGCCGGTCTGAAGACCCGGGAGCGATTCGGTGATGTTGCGCTGCGTGTGCTGCGCCAGGTCGGCGATCTTCGCGAAGGTCTGCTCCCATTCCGCTGCCTCCGCGGGGCGCATGTGCCGAACGTTGATCGACGCACGAATGTCGAGCAGATCGGTGGGCGGCCCCCCGGCGAGCGACGGGAGTGCCTGGTGTCCCAACGCTTCTGTCGCGAGCCCCGCCGTCGCCGTTCCTGGCGTGTGGGGAAGTGGGGCCATTCCGGAGAGCGCTTCGGTTTCCAATCCACCGGCTGGCAAGCCCGCCACAGACTGTCCCCCACTTCCCAGTCCCGCGCCATCCAAATCCTCGGTCCCTAACCCTTCGGTCGCCACTCCAGGGACGTAGCCGGTGGGTATGCATGCGGGGCACGACAGGGGGTGTCCCGGGATCTCGACAAGTCGCGCGCCGCACTGGGGGCAAAGCGTGTTCATGGAAGTTTCTCCCCGGGATTCCGCTGTGTGATTCTTCGAAGCTGCCGCGCCAGCCAGCCCGATTTCGAATACCGCGCCGTGGTCACTGACTCGGGCGCGGTCGCCTTGGATTCAGATGCAGATGCAGGTTCGGTATTGGAATCGGATTCGCGACGGCGACGGTGCAACAGCGTCAACGCGACGGCGGCGTGGGCCGTCCCCGCGGCCCAGTGACGGGACGTCTGATTCGACGATTCGGCGGGGGCCGAGTTGTCGGTGGGGACCGGTTCCTCCGCGACGGTCGTTGGCTCATCAGTGGTTTCGCCAATCGCGTTCACGGTGCCGGCATCGATGCGGGGATCGACGGCACGCGAGGTGTCGACTTCGCCCATCGGTGGAACGACGACGGGACGCTGTAGATCCTGGATAAAGACCGGTCGGCCACCACGAATGAAAACATCCAGCACCACTCGCTCGACGGGATCGCCGCTACTGGTGCCCCGCAGCCAGACCACCCGATAGCGTCCATCGGGGAGCTTCGGGAAAATCTGATCACGAATCAGTTGGGGGTCGAGTGTTTTCTCGCCCAATCGAAAAACCTCAAGGTCGATCGTTCGCAGGTCGGCACCATCGGCGGCCACTTCACGGATGACGAAGCGGTCGATCGAGGTGAGCGTGATCGTGTCTCCGGAGTTCGAGGCGACGATTTGCGCACCCTGGTTCGACTGTCCCAGTGCTGCGACATTCTCTGGCGGGGGTAACGGGCGCGGCCGGTCGTCGGGTTCTTCCAAGTTGCGAGCCGGTGGATCGGGTTCCGGGAGCGGGGTCATGACCACCACACCAGGTGGCACCAGACCGATATTCCGCGGAGGATCTCCGGGATTGAGATCCCCGGGATTCGTGCCACCTCCACCGCCGGGCGCGGTGAACGTGACGCGGGCGACAAGGCGTGTCACACCCTGGTTACCATCCCCCGCCACAACGAAGCCCTGTGTCAGGACGCCGTTGGCATCTTCAGTTCCCGGAATCCCCACGAGGCCGGCGGGGGCCGGAGTCTGATCGATAATGGAGACAGAAGGGTCGACCATCACTGTGAACGTCGGAAGGTAATCGAGTGTTCCCTGCGTCGGCTGCGTATAGGTGTGCGACAACGTCAGGATCACGGGGCCATTTGTCGCGTCGATCGGGTAGGTCTCCACCACGCCGTCGGCGTAATCGACAGCCAGCATCAGTCCCTTTTCTCCCGTGCGTCCGACAGTTACCTGAAAGGTCGTCGGCCCACCCATGGCGGTCGGCTGCGTGATGACGACGTTCACGAAAGGGGGAGCCGCCACCAGAGTCGCGGAGGGGGTTGTGATCTGGAATGAATTCGTTCCGCCCCCATCGGTCAGATTGGGATACTGCTGGACGAAGTTGCTGTTGCCGCCATAACTGATGGCGACGCTCCCCGACACGGTGAAAATGTCACCGTCGAGTCCGGTATCGATCAGTGTCAGATCTTTTCCCGAAGACAGGAGGATATCTCCCGCGCCAGATCCCGAGAGAGCCAGATTCCGAATCGGACTGACAACCATGAGATTGCCCGTGCTGATGAGCTGAATTCCCGGCGTCACCCCCTGGGGGGAAATTCCCCCTCCTCCGTTTGGACCCATACCGGGTGACGGAATCGGTGCGGTGAATTGCGAATGGGTCACGGTCGCCTGGATGATCAGCTCCGGAATGAACCCGGGAACCGAGCTATCCACCAGCAGCTCGATTCCACCCGCGACCGCCGTCAATCCCTCCCCTCCAATTCTCAGTGATCCGTCGTTGATCAGGTGGATTCCTCCGTCACCGACGTCGGCCTCGAAAACCGCGACCCGGCTCTCCAGCGGATCCCCCGACGTTCCCAGGGCGTCCGCTATCACATGCAATTCACTGCCGACGAGATCGACTGCGTCTCCATTGCCATCGACGATCGCCCCCGTCGCGAACAGATTGACGGTACCAGGACCGGCGTTGACCGCTTCCGACAGGATCAACTGGCCGGCGACATCCAGCACGACCGGTCCCCCCTGCGTACGCACCCCAACGATTGGGGCGAAGCCGCTCGCCGGCCCCCCCGCGATCTGACCGATTTCGAGATCTCCGTTGTTGTGGAGAGAAACCCCAATTCCCGGCATGAGCTGTTCGATCGCGAAGAGCCGAATCGCGTTGTTCGAAGACAGAAACACATCGGTATTTCCACCGTTGACCCGAACACCCAAACCGTCCGCGGTGATCGCCCCCCCCGACTCGGTCAGCCCCCCCTCGGCCGACAGCAGCACATTCGCGGACCCCGCCTGGACATCCGCGAGGAGTTCCAGCGAACCGCCCGACTGGACTGTGATCTCCCCTTGGGTGGATCGAAGACCGCTGACCGGACTGAATCCACGTCCGGAATCTCCATCAATCGAAGTGACGACGAGATCCACCGTCGAACGCACATCAATCCGTGATCCCGCTCCGTTGTTTTCGATCGCGACAGTTTGAATCGCATTGGCACCGGCGAGCGACACATCGCCCCCGCTCGGGTTGCGCTGCACCACGGACAGCCCCTCGGCGGTGATTTCCCCACCCGCAACCTGGGTGAGCGGGCCACTGACGCGCATTCGCACAATTCCCGTGGGATCCGACACCCTCGATTGGAGATCGAGCGCGCCATCGACGGTCAGAAACAACCGTCCCGTGCCGACTGTCACTCCCAACAACGGATTAAAGAGTCCGGTGGGGCCACCCACAACGTTTCCAATCACAAGATTCGCCGTGTTGTGAAACTCCACATCCCCCGATTCGGAGTCGATCGCGAGTACCGCGACCTGATTGTCCGCCGCCAGAGTGACCCCCTCAACCGTGCCAGCGGTTTGTCGGACCCCCAGCGTTTTCGCGACAATCGAACCAGTGAGAGACTGGGTCAACTGTCCCGCCACTTTCAGTCTGACGTCGCCCCGAGCCGCCTGAATCTGTTCGTTCAAGGCGAGTTGCCCGCGGGCGTGCAGTTCGACGCTGGCACCATCGTCGGCGACCAGGATGCCCGAGGTGTTCTGCACACCGCCCACGGTGAAATCGTCGGTGTCGCGGTAGTAGACCGAACCGCCGGTGCTGGCGGCGAGAACGTTGATCTGATTGTCCTCGCGAAGGAATTCGAACGATCCCGGTCCTCGCAGCAGCAGTTTCGATGCCCGAATGCTCCCACTCTGGCTCGCCGTTCCGCCTGACCACAGTTCCGCCGACCCCAGCGATTCCAGCCCCAGGACGACAAAGCCGTCGGCATCCGAGAATTGGATCGATCCGAAACCGGTCGACTGGCCGTTGGTACTCAGGGTGCGGAGTTCGACGAAATCGACGTCGTTGTCGGTCCGATCGAGCGCAATGACCCCAAACGAACCGCCCACGGTGGTGACCGAGAGGCTGGTCGCCTGGATCGCTCCGGATTGCGCCACGCCGACCGTGCTGGTCAGCCGCGCGGTTCCCCTGGTTTGAATCGAGGTGAGATTCAGAAAACCGTTGTTGCTCAAATTCAGATCCCCAGCGGTCAGCGCGGTGCCGGCCGCGTTGAGCGATTGCATTTTCAGGTTCTGAACCTGGTTGCCTGGATCGTTAAGAACCACGTCCGCCCCCTGGTCATCCCGGGTGACAACGGTGAACGATCGGGCCTGAACGAAAGCGGTCTGGGTCAACGCGCCATCCGTTTGAAGTCGCACGTCCCCGTCGGCCGCCACGACGCCGGTGATCGCCGGAATCCCCGCTGAACCTGCCGACCCGATCGATCCCAGCTCAAGCGGGCCGGCGTTGGCGAATTCAATGTCACCGACCGCGCTGAAGCCGGCGAACGTTGTCACCTCATTCGGCAGTCGCAACGAGACGAAGCCGACGGTGGACTGATCTTTGACCACCCCCAGCTTCCGGGCGTGAATCACTCCGTTGCCCCCCTGGGTGATCCTTTCGTGGGCCAGCAGCCGAACGGTCGCCGGCCCGGCTTGAATTGACTCGTTGATGAACAGGCTGGCGTCGCTCGACAGATTCACATCGCCCGCCGGCGCGGTGGTGGAGATTCCCTGGACTCCCAGAACCGAACCAATCGTGAGGTTGGCAGTATCATGAAACGTGAACGGCCCACCGACCGCCGCCGCCAGATTGACCACCTGGTTGTCGCCACTCAACACCACAGTGCCCGGTGTCTGAATCACGAGGTCATGCACCACCAGGGAACCGCCGGCCAAATTCGTCATGTCGGCTCCCCCCACCAGATCGAGGACTCCCACATTGGGAAAATCGATTCTTCGGGACACGGTGATCGGTCCGGTCGTGGCGCTTCCCAGCCTGAGGTGCGGCGTCGCGATCAGCCCCAGATCGACATCTCCAATCCCCAGGACGGTACTTGAGGTTGTTCCCAGGTCCATCGTGCGTCCCGGCGTCGCGGCAAGAATCTCGACGAGATTCGCCGCCCCCAGTTGTGCGTTAATCGTCAAACCGTCGCTGACGATCCGGACAAGATTCCCGGAACCAACGAGATCCGCAAGAGTGGTGAACTGTGCCCGTTCAATGACCAGCGAGTTGTTGACGCGCACCTTGCCAAATGAAAACACCTGGTCCCGGTCGGGGTTGGTTCCCGCGTTGGTCTTCAGGACGAAGTCATTGAGGAAATTCCCTCCCTGACTTCCCAGGTCGGCGAACAGAATGTTCCCCCCCAGGAATTCCGGTGCGGTTGACGTGTCGATCGATACTCGAATTCCTGCTCCGATCGCGGACAGACTGGTTTGCGACAGATCCACCGTACCGGCCGCATTGTCATCTCCCTGCTCGGTGTCGATGACAACATTCGCGTCAAACTGAACATCCGAGGGAACGATGCCGTCTGGGGATGACAGTCGCACAGTTCCGCCATCCGTCGAGATCGATGCCGACACAATCATGTGCGGAGCGGTGAGATCGACATCGGCCAATTCCACTTCGACCCGGCTCGCGAGTTTGAGCAGATTTCCAGCGGTCAATCGCACGTCGGATCCGGCTGCCGTCGTCCGAACCCCCGTTGTTCCGAACACTGTTCCCACGGTCAGATCATTGATGTCGGAGACAACGACACCCCCCGTCACATCGGCGGCCAAGAGATCGATATCCAGGACTGTCTGAGCCGCCGGATCACTGGTCAGGAGGTAGGAACCTGCCCCCAGCAACTCCAGTCCGCGACCGCGCATTTCCCCCACAAGCTGCACGGGCCCGCCGGTTTCGAGTGAAATATCCCCCAGTGTCAGGATCAAGCCGGCGTCGAAGCCGTCACTCTCGACGAACCGGATCGTCCCGTCGGCGAGTTGATCTCCGGTGGAGTCCGCGACCAGTAAACTGGCACCACGGACCGCGTTGTCGACGTTGGAGAGGACGATGTCGGCCCCGGTGTCGAAGCGGGTTTCGACGTGGAGCTGGTCGGCGACGATTGGCCCGGTTTGCGAAAGGACACCGCGCGCGATGACTCCTACGGAACCCGCAGTTCGGATGGCGTTGATCACAATGCCATCGCCATCCTGATAATCGATCCGCGCGGGACTCAGAGTGATCCCGTTCGCGGAAAACGTCTCGAGATCGATTGCGTCGAATTGATTGTCGGAATTCGAAACGTCGATGTTTCCCCCCGAGTCGGCGAAGGTCGTGACACTTAGATTCCGCCCTTCCCAAGGGGCGCTCTGAACGACCGAGCCTTGGGCGGTGATCACCAGATCGCTGTGACTCAGAAGAATTCTCCCGAAAGCCAACGAGCCGAGTCCGTCGAGGTTGACCGGCCCTTTCGGCCGCAGCGCGGTTCCGATCTCGACCAGCGTCGACTGGCTGGCGTTATCCGCCAATTGCAAGGGATGGGTCAGTGTCCCGATTCCCCCGGCGGTGTCGATTCGAATGAATGGTCCGTTCGTTGCCAGTTCGGGTTGATTGTTTGCGGGCAAGACGACGCGAACCCCCCCCGTTCCCGCCAACAGCGCGATTCCTCCGCCATTGCCGTCCAGCGCCGGCCCGCTACCCGATTCATCGTTCAAAACAATGGCCCCGGTTCCGCCCGGGTTCTGCTGGACGAACAGATTCGCAGAGGGAGAATTCGCGAATTTCGCGGTGGTGATGACGATGTCGCCATTCTGAATCGCGTCCCCGATTGTCAGTGAACCATGGGGTTGCACCGCGATCCGATCCAGTTCGTCATCCGTCAGATTGATCCCCACCACCAGATTCGCAGATCCTCCCAGGTTGATGGGCCGGCTGGCCAAAGACGACCGGATCGAAACACCGCCGGTCGCCGACGTTGTGGCGATCGACGGAGGAGTGTCAGCGAACAGAAGTTCAATATCAGCCCCTTGCAGCAGGATCGTATTCGCCGCCGTCCCCCCGGACTCGATCAGGGCATCGATCCCCACCACAACGGATCCGACACCATTACCGTCGGCGTCGGCCCGCAGTTCAATTTCGGCATCGGTCTTGATCACAGACGTTTCGACGACGTTCCCACTCGCCTGGACACGAATTCCCCCCGCGCCGGCGAACAGCCCCCCCAGGTTGGCGCTGGCGGACCCCTGGAATGCCGAGACGTTTCCCGAAGCATCGGCGGCGACCCCCGCCTGCAGGGTGATCCGCCCGGTCCCTTGGGCGACAATCGAGTTCAGTGGGTTGATGAATTGAATCCCTCCATTCGCGTCATCCCCCGCGCCATTTCGAGTCTGCAGAATCAGGTTGACGTCGTTCGACAAATTCAACGCGCCGTCCCCCCCTCCCTGTGGCGACTGGAACAAATCCTCAATGAAGATCGCGTCGGTCGCCTGCAAGAGAATCGTCCCCGATTTCACCGCTTCCAGCGACAGGTCGAAAATTGTGAGATCATCGGGCAGGTCGGCGAAATTCACCAGGGAGACCGGCGGGTTGACTGACGAGATCCCCGGACGGATGCGAATCACCTTCGGATCGAGAAGAAATGTCCCCGATTTTCCATGGGTGGCCCCTAGATCGAGCGTGCCTGTGAACTGGACCCGATCCAGCCCCGAGGTCTCGACGAAGCCGCCATTCCCTCCGAACGCACCGCCCCGCACTTCGACCGCGCCCCCAAACCGAGTCACTTCAGACGACCAGACAACCACCCGCCCCCCGTCACCCGACAGTCCCGCATTGGCCAGAATCGTCGCTCCGTCGGCGACCGCGACCCGTGTCGACAGTCCACCGCCGTACCCGGCGAGAGTCGGCTCTCCCCCGATGCGGACCCTCCCCCCGCCAACCGCCCCCGAGGCATCGAGTCGCGCGGTCCCCTCCACACCGACGCGACCCCCCAGCAGTTCGATAGTCCCTCCCACGCCCGTACTCGACGAGACATCGACCACCCCGCCCACCCCGGTTGTCCCTTCCGGCCCGGCGGCCAGTCGGACGTGCCCCCCCGCCGCGTTCCAGTTTGCCCCGGCTGTCAGTGACACATCGTGCCGGCTCTGAATGTCAATCGTGCCGCCGGCAATCTCCAACCGACCCGTCAGTTCCAGTTGATCAGCCGTCACCTGGAACGACCGCGACGGAACCGCCAACTCTACCTGCGTGAGACCGGCAGCGGTCAGGCGCACACTCCCATTATCGGAATCCCCCTCCACCGACAGGATCTGGGGGACCGCCGTGCTGACGTTCCATGCCACTGTCCTCACCTGAGCCCGCAAACTCTCGACGGAATCCAATGCGACACGGGACGTTCCCCAGGTCAGCTCGCCCCCCGCACCCGCCCGAAGCTCCAATCCGGCCGACGACAGGTTTGAACCGGTGACTGTCAGTGAATCGTCGCCGGCCCCCCCCAGGAACAAGACGCCTCCCTGAGAGAGCGAGTCTGCGATCCCCGCGTCGAGCGTGAACCGGTCGTTGCCCGAAGTTCCCGCGATTTGAATGGAATCGACACCCGCGACCGCGTGCCGGGCAGCGATCACCCCGTCAATCGTCACCGCGTATTGGTCCCCGTCCCGCAGCAGATGGATGTCCGTAGCCCCGGAACCTGAGTGATTCGCGAGGTCGGCCGCGGAAACCATCCAGGGGGTGGACTGGTCGGCGGGGTTGCTCAGCCCGTTGGCGAGCAGGGCGTCGGCGAGCAGGGGAGCTCCGTTGAGAACCCGGCGGGGTTCCAGTCGGCGGACTCGCAGGGCGGGCATCTCCGCCGTTCCACGACGCGGATTCGCGGAGCGTGCTGGAAACAGCTCCCGCCACAGATTCGCCATCCAAGTCGCCGGCAACATGAGTCGGGTTCCAAAATCCGTTGAATCACATCGAATTCGCCGTTAGGGGATCCGTGCGGGATTCCCGGCGGGCCAATCCGCGAAACCATCATTATCCCCCCACTCCCCCCCTCAGGAAAGGGGGAGGTTTCGGGAATTGTCCTCAGAAACCACCAGTCAGATGATGCAGTCTGCGGCTTCCCATGCTCTGTCGGCGAATTCCCCCGGAGAGGTCAGTCCGGGTTGCGATTGTGCCGACGGTAGTGATGGCGAAGAGAACGTCTGGACAGATTACGCAGAGGAGGCTGGCAATAGGGTTGATAACGCGTATCTCACTTGAAAACTCGTGACAATAGATTTTCAACCCATAAACAACGGACGTCCATTGGGATTCGGGATGACGAATTGCGCCAACAACTCCAGCGTCTCATACGGACACTGGACGCATGCCTCGGAAAGTCCCAGGGGGTCTTGCGACAGAGTCCCCCCCAGCGATGTGCGGCCGTGCGTGAATGCAAAGCCGCTCAATGGATCCTGGACAGGCAGTTGGCGCTCAGCCTCGCAGCCGTTTCGCGATCTCGTCGACGATGCGATCCCGTGGCACGCGAATCTGCTCCAGAGTGTCGCGGTCGCGGAGTGTGACCGTCTGGTCGGCGAGGGACTGACCGTCGACAGTGATGCACCACGGTGTCCCGATCTCGTCCTGCCGGCGGTAGCGCTTCCCGATCGCCGCCTGCTGGTCGTAGTAGCTGGGAATGCCGGCCCGCTTGAACTCGCGGTATAAGTCGAGCCCAAATTCGGGCATACCGTCCTTCTTCACCAGCGGCAACACCGCCACTTTGAGGGGGGCGAGTTTCGGGTGCAGCTTGAGCAAGACCCGGGTCTGCAATTCCCCCTTTTCATCCGGCTGCGAATCTTCGTGGTACGCCTCGCAGAGGAAAGCGAGCGTGGCACGGTCAGCACCAGCGGCCGGCTCGATCACGTGCGGCACAAAGCGTTCACGCGACTGGTCGTCGAAGTAGTTCAGATCTTTGCCACTGCCGGGATGGCGCGGCTTGCCGTCCTCGCCCGTCTCCACCGCCAGACAACCGGTGGAATCGCGGACGAGTTTGCCTTCCATGTGGGATCGCAGGTCGAAGTCCCCACGGTGGGCGACTCCTTCCAGTTCGCCGAATTCACCCGGCTCACAGAACGGAAACGCGTATTCGACGTCGGCGGTTCCAACGGAATAGTGGCTCAACTCGTCGGCGGCGTGATCGCGCAGCCGGAGTCGGTCACTCGCCAGACCGTGGGTCAGATACCACTGATACCGCCGGTCGCGCCAGTACTGGTACCACGCCCGCGACTGACTGGGGTGACAGAAGAACTCCATTTCCATCTGTTCGAATTCCCGCGACCGGAAGGTGAAATTCCGGGGGGTGATTTCATTGCGGAAACTCTTCCCCATCTGGGCGATACCGAATGGGACGCGGACACGTACGGTGTCGACCACGTTCTTGAAGTTCACGAACATTCCTTGCGCCGTTTCGGGGCGCAGGAACGCCGCATCCTCGGCACCCCCCAGAGCCCCGATGGTGGTCTTGAACATCAGGTTGAATTCGCGGGGAGGCGTAAGTGTTCCCGGAGTCGATGCACCGGGAACCAACACCTTCGACAGATCGTCCTGCGGTGAAATCCCCACCATGCCCGGGGACTGCCACGTGAACGCTCCCTCCGCGTCCTTGCGGCGGACATCAAAAAACTTGCACGCCCGCACGACCGTATCTTCCAACCCCCCCTCGGGGGTGTCGGCGTCGGTCATGATGTAGTAATGATGCTGGCCCCGCGAATCGCGTTCGACGTGGATCCAGCGACCGCGAATCTGGTCGAAGCGAAACCGCCGTTTTGTTTCCCGACAATCGGACATCATGTCGTGGAACAGGTCGTAGTGTCCCGAACACTTCCAGACCTGCGGGTGCATGATCAGCGAGCAGTCCAGCCCGACCATGGAAAACGGGGAGGGAGCCCCGGCTGGCGTCGAGAATTCGTCGTGGTTGGTGATCATGTCACGCCACCACGCCTCTTTCACGTTGCGTTTGAGTTCGACTCCCAGGGGACCGTAGTCCCAAAAGCCATTGAGCCCGCCGTAGATTTCGGACGACTGGAAAATGAAGCCCCGGCGCTTGCACAGCGCCACAATCTTGTCCATGGAAACAGCGGTAGGCATAACCGGGCAGACGTGTTGAGGTCGAGACGGAAAAGGAGTCCCCCGACCGTGCATGAAACGACGGAACGGGCGGGAATCCCGTATGATAGTGAACGGAATGTGGCGCGGGGAGGGTCGGTCGGAATTCGGGCGGTGGCAGACCCGTTGGCGATGACTGATTAGTCACCGTCGTCGGACGGCACTCGGTACCCGTAGCGTGGATTTTCATCCACGCGCCCCTCCCTCTATCGCATCTGCCGGGCAAGTCCCTCAGGAGCCATAGAGCGGCGAGATCACGACGCCGTTTTGCAGCCGGTTCGGCCGACCCAGCGGATCGAGGATTTCGATGTCGGGGTCGACACCCAGCGCGCTGAAGATGGTGGTTCCGACATCGGCGGGAGACCATGCCCGCGAGACGGGATAACCCGCGATCGCGTCCGATTGGCCAATGACCTGACCACCCGCGACGCCCCCGCCTGCGAACAACCCGGAATAGACGTGCGCCCAATGGTCGCGTCCGGGAACATCGGAACCGGGCAGGGTCGAAATCCGCGGCGTCCGGCCGAATTCCCCCATCACCACGACCAGGGTTTCGCTCAGTCGGCCGCTCGACTCGAGATCGTCGAGCAGCGCTTCGAGTCCCCGGTCAAGTTGCGGCAACAGGGTGTTCTTCAACCGCCCCCAGTTGTCGACATGGGTGTCCCAGGTTTGAACGATTCCCATCGCCGCCTGGATGATGGGAACTCCCGCTTCCACCAGTCGGCGGGTCAAAAGCAGCGATTGCCCGAATTTGTTGCGTCCGTACCGCTCCCGCGTTTCGGCTTCTTCGCGATGAATGTCAAACGACTCGGTCACGCGGGCCGACGTCAACAGCGCGAACGCCGCCTCCTGCTGAGATTCAAACCCGGCCGCCGCGCTACTTCGCTGCGCTTCCGGTGTCTCCAAACACGCCAGCAATTCACGACGGGTCCGCAAGCGATCGGCGGGCACACCCTCCCGCAGCGACAAACTGTCGACCCGGAAATTCGGGTCGTTGGGATCATGATTGATTGACCAGGGGTCATGCCGCACGCCAAGAAACCCGGCATGCTGACCCGGCCAGGTCAGCGGTCCCTCGATCAGGTAATTGGGCAACGACACGCCGCTGGGCACGCCGTCAGTCCGCGGCTTCACATAATCGAGGGCGGCGGCGAAATTGGGAAAATCGGTGCGAGATTGCACGCGGTCGAGATCACTGGCACCCCGCGGCACGGGAGTCGGGCGACCGGTCAGCGCGACGTGCGTCGCCAACAGGTGATTGTGTTCGGTATGCGACAGCGAGCGAACGACCGCCACCCGATCGCTCCGATGCGCCAGCCGGGGAAGGTGTTCGCAGACCCGCAATCCCGGGGTCGCGGTCTCGATCGAACCGAACTCTCCACGGATCCCTGCGGGAGCATCGGGTTTGGGGTCGAACGTGTCGAGTTGGCTGGGACCACCCGACAGCAGCACGATCACGACCGAGCGAACTTGGCCGGTGGGCAGGCTCGCCGACTGGGCCGACCTCGAAGAAAGCCCGATCGGCAACGCCCCCGCAACGATCCCCGCAGAAGATCGCCGCAGGAATTGTCGCCGTGTGGGAAGTGGGAAGAGCATGGTTGCGTTCCTGAAGTTCGGCGGGGGCCAACGAGGGGGCGACCCCCGGGATGGAGGCAGGGCTCCCCGGTTGTCGGTCGGCAGGTGGGGTGAGTGAACTTGGGGAAATCATAACGGAACCCGACGACCGACTGAAGCCGAACCAAGGGCGACCCTCCGTCGAAATGTTCCTACGAGGACGGCGCGGAGCATAGCCTGCAAGCGGGCCGTTGATTTTTGTGTTTGCCTTTCGTGCCTTTCGTGGTTCCGATTGTCCGTCAAGCCACGAGCAAACAACGGGCTCGGTCATCGCAGATGCGAAATCGTCCGGCACAGCGTCAAATCGCTCGCTCACGGTGTGAGCAGAGTTTGGGAACCACGAAAGGCACGAAACACACGAAAAAAACTGGAAAAAGAAACGGGTTTCATTCAAACTCTCAAAACCCAACCGGAACGCTCCTGCCGGTGGCTGCCAGAAAACGCCGTGCATCTGGAAAAATTCTGTACCCGACAACCAGTCAGCGGGCATAGAATGGGATGATCCGGTTCCCTCCCGTTGCCGGTGAGTGGAATTGTGTCCAGATTGCTGTGGAGAGGGACGCCGCCGTCGCGTTTCTGTTCTTTACGACACCTTCTGATTAGAATCATGACTGAGGTCGCCCATGGTCATCATCCGACGGAAAATCGCCGCTCCCGTTCCGTGGACACGCCAAAGTGTCGCGGGAAAGTCGGTTCGCGTCGGATGGCGCCGGGCGAGTCCAGGAGGTTCTCGAACGGGTTCCGCCTCGATCGATTACGTGTTGGTTTTGGGAACGCTCGCGACACTGGGTGGATTGGCGCTGTACCTTGGCTCCAAGATCATCCGGCTGGCGTACGACATGGTTTGTGCGTTCGTCGGTTGGCCGTTTTTGTAGGTCCGTTCGCAGCACCTCGTCCGCAGCTAAACAGGATTCATCATGCCGAATCTCGCTCCACTCAAACGCCAACTGGCGCGGCTCCACCGCGACGAACGCGGAGGGGTCAGTCTCGAAACGATTCTGATCATCGGCGCGATCGCGCTTCCCATCCTGATCTGGATTATCAAATACGGCTGGCCCAAGGTGCGGAATTACTTCGACACCGGACTGCAGAATCTGCAGAACAGTTCGAACAATACCACCAACGGCCAGTAGTCGTCGGGCCGTGGAACCGAGCCCCGGTACAACGGGGACGAGCCACCTGCCGCTGGGACCGCCGGTATGATCTCAACGATCCTCTTGATCGCGCTGGTGACGGTCTCGGCGGTGACGGATCTGGTCTGGCACAAGATCTACAACGCGGTCACCTATCCCGGCATCGTGTTGGCGTTCCTGTTGGCTGCGTTCGGACCAGAGTTTGGTTCTGCCGTCGATCTGGAGGAATGCCTCAAGGGTTTCGGAGCGTGTGGCGGTCTGATGCTCGCGGCCTTTTTGTTTTTCAACGTGGGTGGCGGAGATGTGAAACTCCTGGCGATGCAGGGAGCGTTCCTGGGGGTCGAAAAGGGATTGGAAGCTCTGTTGTGGACGTTCGTTCTCGGCGGAGCCGCCGCTTTGGGAATCGTCGTCTGGAATGTGGGAGCCTGGAAGCTGTTCACCGGAGTCACCCGGCACGTTTTCTGGAGCCTGCGACTGGGCCGATTCCAGCCCCTGACTGAGACAGATCGCAAGGCGCTGGAACCCCAACTCTACCTGGCCGCCGCCGCCGTTCCCGCAGTGATCATCGTCTGTTTTGATCTGGAGCGGTTCCTGGGATTTTGATTCTGGTACCCGCGCGAGAACCCCTGTCCCCCACATCCTGAATATCCGGTGTTCAAATGCTGAAGTCGGTTGTGGAAGCCTGGCTCCCCTGTGCGGGATGGCTCGCGGGCGGGTTTGCTGGCCTGTGGCTGGTTTTGCGAGTAGCCGGTGGAAATTTCAACGCCGCCCGTCTGAAACGGATCCACACCTGCGAATCCGGGAGCGTGCAGACACTCAGTTTTGTGCTGACACTTCCCGTATTCATCATGCTGGTGCTGTTCATCATTCAGATCAGCCAGATGATGATCGGAATCGCCGTCGTACATCACGCGGCGTACGCGGCGGCCCGGTCGGCGATTGTCTGGTTTCCCGCCAATGTCTCCACGAACGAGCCAGCGAATATCGTCGCTTCGGGAACACTGGAACTGTCGCAGGCGACCTTTCCTGATTGGCTTTCCCAGAATCACAGCGGCGCGTCGGCCCAAAATCTGGGGCTGGAGAAACTGTTGCGGATCTGGCGGGCGGCGGCGATCGCCTGTGTGCCGATCTCCCCCTCCCGGCGAGTCACCAACACCGAGCCAATCGGCAATTCGGTCTCCGATTCGCTCTCGACCATCTACAACCAGTTGGTGCCCCGAACCGCCAGCAATCCGTACATGAAAACCCGGATCACGCGGAAAGCCGACTACGCGCAATGGAACACCCTGATTGTGATGCGCGGACGGGACGCCAACGGCACAGCCGGCCCGACGTACAACCCCTATCCCGGATACTGGACGAATCAGGTCAATCCCAGCACCGGTGAAAGCGAACCGTTGTGGGTTCCGTGGAATCCGAATGAAATCGGCTGGGAAGATCCCGTGACGGTCAGCGTGTATTACAACTTCGCGATGCTTCCGGGGCCAGGGCGTTTTTTGAGCGCCAAGCTGACCAATACCCAGACCCCCGACCGGGTGACCAAGCACCTGAAAGCGATGGAAACGGTCAATCAGGGGCGGTACGAGAAGGGATTGTACGTCGTCATTCTGGAAGCCCACGCCACGTTACAAATCGAAGGGCTCAAGTCGGTGATTCCTCATGTGCAATCGTACTAATCCCCCCCGCGTGAATCGGTCTCACGCCACGTGGACCTGTACCTACGACCACACCGCTGGCGGGGTGATCGGTGTCATGACGAACGTCTTGGCCCGAGTCGGCCGGCGGTTTCGCGATCTGCCCGGACGATTGCACCGCGACGAGCGCGGGGCGCTGTCGATGTTGTCGGTCATCGTGATTTTGGCGCTGACGATGGTCCTGGGGATGATCATCAACGTCGGGAAGCATGTCGACGACAAGATCAAGATGCAAAATGCCGCCGACGCGTCGGCGTATTCGTCGACCCTGGTCGTCGCGCGCGGCATGAACGCGATCTCGTTTTCCAACCATCTGTTGTGCGACACATTCGCCATCACCGCGTTTTTGCGTGAAGCCCGCGATCGCAATGCCGAAGCCATGGTTCCCGAGATTCTCGACGCCTGGTCGAATGTCGGAAAGATCTTCGCCAAGTCGCAGTTCCCCAAATTCCGCACGCTCGGTTCCGCGATCCAGAACAAAGTCCCCGACGAAAAAGAACTTGTCCGCACGTTTGGAGAATTGGGTTCCGCGATCGCCCAAGAGATTCTGCCGGTGATGGAGTATTCGCTGCGCGAGCGGCTGATTCCCGAGTTCCAGCGGGCGGTGGTCCAGACAATGCCCCAGGTCGCGCAGGCGACCGCGAATGACGTCGCGGGCCGACATGGCCAGCACAGCGATCCGGCCGCCAATCGAAAAGAGGAACGCGAACGGGGCCGGCAGGTTGGCATCCTGTGGCGCACCTCGGTGATCGCGGTCGGATATCCCGACGAACGCGATCCCCAGACACGCACGCTCCCCGCCATTGATCCCGAACCCGGCTCCTCGCTCGGAGTCCCCCAGCCGATCCCGGACCCCAACCCGGATGGCATGGAGGGGAACGACTATCAGGCGATTCCGGGAGCGGGGGCGTACTTGAAGCTCGCGGTCCAGCAGCGCGAACAGTTGTCGCGGATGTACCTCAATCAATGGGTCAACGATCGGCTGCGGTTCTTCGCGATGGAAGGGAAGATGTCGCAGTACATCAATCTGTACCACGTCTTTTCCTGCGGCCAACTGATGAAGCTGTTGAACGAGGAATATCCCTTCAGCAATCTCCCCCACATGATTCGGCTGGCGGACAACGGCGTCGACCCGAACAAGTTTCGCAATTGCACCGACTGTCTGGCCTCCTCGCAAAACTATCTCGACCAAAACTTCATGTTCGTGGGGGTGGCGTACCGGCGGCAGATGAAGGAGATGATGTATGGACTGTTCCGCTATCCTTTGTCGCACGATCCGCTGGCGTTCGCCCAAGTGGAACTCTTCGTTCCGAAGGCGCGCATGTGGTACCACGATGGCAGCGCGGGGACATCCCCCCCGTCAGACATTGGCGGCGGCGGGGTGGGAGTGAACGTGCCGATCCCGTTGGATCCGCCTCCCGCGGTCGCCACGCCTCCAGGCTGGGGCTTCGAAGGGTGGCCCGGCGATTGGAGTCTGTTGACTCAGAATTGGACTGTGCGCCTGGTTCCCGCGACTCACGGGAACATTCTGTCGATCATTCAGACCCAACCTCCGCCTGAAGCGATTGCGACCGGACAGCCACTGACGGTTGTGTTGCCCAGCCTCCCCGGGATCGATATGCGGATGCTGAGGGAGATCAACAGCCATTAGTGGTTTTGGGATTCGATCGGTGGATGGGATTGAGTCGCTGGATGTCGTGAGTTGAAGAGATCGCCTGCCATGAAAAATTTACGTCAGCGGCCTGCCGGGATTTTTGTCGAGAGCGTGAACCGCGCACATTCCCGTCGCGGCCTCGCTCCCCTCGAACTCGTGCTGACGCTCCCGATATTGATGATGATCCTGGCGCTCATGATCAATTTCGGGCACGTGATCGCCTGGAAGACTCGGGCGCTCACGGTCTCGCGGCAGGCGGTCTGGCGGCAACGGCCCACACACTACGCCGGCAGCCGGGACCGCGTCCCACGCAACTGGGAAGCCCCCGCCTCCATGGCGGTCGGTCCCGCCTCAACTCCCCCGATCTTTGCCCAGGATCCGTTCGCCCAGCATCAAGTCGTTCGCGGCCCCATGCTCCGCGATCCGCAGTCGCAGAGCGCCTCGGCCCAATTGCAGGTCGACGTTGGTCAATTCGATTTTGATGATGATCTCGTGCAGGGAATCGCGAATCTCGATCGTGAAGTCGCGCTGCTTCCCAAACTGTTCCAGATCAAGTTCAACACCAAACACCCCCTGCTGGAAAGCGAATGGCGATTTCACGACATGGGGTACGGTTCCAACAATGACCGTCGCATCCTCCGGCTGTACGGCTTCACCCCGCCCGGGAATGTGGTTGACCTGGCGGAAGGTTACAAAGTAGCGGCACTGCGGATCATGAACGCCGGCTATCGCCCGGGACTGATGCCCCTGGATAAGGACGACGAACTGAAGGAGTGGTACGGGTCGGCCCCCGATTTCCATCCGCAGCTTCCACGCAACGCGTCGTGCGAACTCAACCGCGACGTCGTCCATGCGGGAGATGTGTTGCCGTTGATCGATCGCATTCAGGGACCGCGCGCGGGAGGACAGGGGGGAGTTCCCGAACGGATGACTCAGGCGTTTCTCAACATGTACCGCGCGCAACAGGCGCTGCTTCGCCAGCAGGATCCTCCCCCGACGACGGAAATCCAGGAACTGCAACGCAAAATCGATCTCCTGACGAAGTTCCTCGGAACTCTCAACTAGAATCTGTTCGATCGACGTGACCATCGCAACTCCTCCGCCATCACCGACCGAGCCTGTGCAAACCTCGGCGGAGCGCGCGGCGGTGGCCCCTTCGACCGAATCTTCCCCAGCGCGTCCCAGCGTCGCAGCCCGGGTCATTCGCCGCACGACCGACCTGATCGTCATCGGCCTGTTGATCTCCGTCAGCCTCACCGCGGGCCGGCAAGTCGTCGAGTGGTGGCACGACGATCCGCTGGTGACCGGGCCGACCGCTCCGCAAGGTGTTGACCCCAGCCAGCTCGGAGCGCGGGGGGAACCGCTGCTGGTCGAATTCGGTGATCTGCCGGTCCGCATGTATCAGGTCACGCTGACCGGCGATCCCGAGTCGGCCTGGAGTGAACTGCACAACCGCGTTCGCGCGGTCCTCACCTCCGAACCGTCGAACGCCGTCGCCGAGGGAGACAACGCATCGGAACCCGCCGCTTCCGAGAAACGCATTCTGGAATTGGCCAGCCAGCTTGAACCGACCGAGGAGATCGCTCGCACGGGGGGCGTGTTCCGGTTTTCGGAATGGTTTGCCGGCGCATTCTCGATTCGATATGGAACGGGGGAAAAGCGGGCCGACCAGATTCGTTCGGGCCGGCTTGTGGCCTGGGGTCTGCTGGTCCCGAATGGAACCGATGCATGGCGCATTTTTCAATTTGAGCGGACGGGAGGAGCGACCGATGCCGACCGTTCACACATCCCCGCCCCGCCCGGCGGCCTGCGAATTCTCGTAACGGGGAGCGAAGCGGCCGGCCGACTCGTCGCGTTTCGCGGCTCCGGTCGGCTGAGTGACTGGCGTGACCATTTTGCGAGCTGGTTCGCCGGTCACAAGTGGGAGATCGCCCGCGAGTGGGGCGGCTCACTCGATACCACCGGCGCGCTCTATCAACGCACCACCTCCCGCGGGTCGGAATGGGCCGAGATTCGTCTGCTGTTCGACGACGCCGGCTCAATCCGTGCCGTGGTACAGATTTACGGGGCGGGGGATTAGAATGTCCCTCCCTACGAAAGGAACACAATGAAAGGCGCACCCGGATTCTTACTGGCGGTGGGGCTGGGCCTCATCGGAGCGTTGGTCAACTGGCTCTACCTCGCACAAAAGGCGCGCCAGTTGGACCATCTGGACTTCGTCGGGATCACCGAAAACGTCACGATCAATCCTGGCGATCGATTCCGCGAAGAACACTTTTTGCGCATTCCGGTGCCGCAGCACGCGGTGGGGGGGCTGCAAAAGGCCGCTGTCACCTGGGCGGCGCTCGACACCATCGTCGGGATGCCCGCGACGAAGAGCTACAGCGCCGGGGAGATTTTGCTCTGGCAGGATCTGAAGACTCCCGCCGTCACCGATCTGCTCGACACCCTGGGACCCAACGACGTGGCGGTGGGTGTTCCCATCGACACCCGCACGGTGGTCGTGCAAAACCTGAACCCGGGGGCGTCGGTCTCGTTCATCGTGCCACGCATGGGGTCTCTGGGGGCGACCCCCGTGGCCGGTACGACGCTGCCGGAATTTGTCGGGCCATTCGAAATTCTGGCCTTGGGGACGCGCAAGGGGAATCTGCAACTGTTGCAGACTTCCGGTGGTAGCTCGGCTCAGGAGACCACCATGACGATTCGCGTGAAGTCGATCAACGGTGCCCCGGAAGAAAAGTGGCGGCAGCTTCTCGACGTCATGCGGCAAAGCAACAGCCAGCCCTTGAGCGTCATGCTGCATGGCAAGACGATTGGGAAGAAGGGGGGATAGGAATGAAGGCGGAAGGATGAAGGCGGAATCTTGTGGGGCGGATTTTGAGTTGGGTTCCGCGTTTTCATTTTGATGTTCGTGAATTCTCACCCTGAATCAACTGATGAAGATCTGGTTTAACAAAATCAACGACAGCCGGCGTTCGATGATCGAGGTCGCGGACCCTGTCATCCACATTGGCCGAGATCCCGCGAACACGATTGTGCTGCAAAGCCCGCTCGTGTCGAAGCGGCACGCCGTCGTTTCGGTGACCGGGGGAAAGCTCCGGCTCGAAAACGTTGGCATCAACGGTTGCATGGTGGGGGACGCGGAGGTTCTGGGAGGAGAGTCGCTGGAGTTTGAACCAGGTCAGGCGGTCCGGATCTGGCCCTATTCGCTGACGTTTGAGACCGAGACCCAGGCGGTCATCACGATGGCGCAGATGGCGGCCCACCTGCGGTCGCTGATGGCGAATCTGGAACTCAAAATCCATCGCAAGCTGCTCGAACGGCTCGATCTGTACGAACTCGAAAACCGTCGGGCGGGAACGGCGGACAGCATTCTGCTGCTCGAAAATCACATCGAAGACATCTGCCGGGAACTCAACCTGTTCGGACCGGAAAACGCCCCGGTGCTGGATGAAATCACCGGCCTGACGCTGCACGACTATCTCGTGAACCAGTTGATTCTGGAGGGAGGGCGGTTCGCGACCACGGCTCCCGTCGGGCTGACCTCGAACGAGTACGACGTGCCGGCGACACTGGTCGCCGAGCGCGAGACGGAACTGCAAAACCTGCTCCGCTTCACCCGCGAGCGACTGCTGCTCGACCAGGAAAGCGACCTCAGCAGCCGAATCGCCAAGGTGGAATCGCATTTCCCACAGGTCTTTCCGCTGATTCGGCCGCACTTGCACAACGAATTGCGGCGGTATCTGATTCTGCGAACGCTGAAGAAGGATCTGAAGGACACCGTCTTTGGGTTCGGTCCACTGCAGGATTTGATTCGCGCTCCCACGATCACCGAAATCATGGTGGTGAAAAGTGACCACATCTACGTGGAGCGGGATGGCGTGCTGGAGCTGTCGGGCCGGCGGTTCATTTCGGACAAGGTGACCGAGTCGATCATCGAACGGATCGTCGCGCAGGTCGGACGCCGAATCGACAAGAGCCAGCCATTGGTCGACGCCCGCCTTCCCGACGGTTCGCGCGTCAATGCGATCATTCCCCCGCTGGCGATTCGCGGTCCGTGTCTCACGATCCGCAAGTTTCCCGCCCATCGCTTCACGATGGATGATCTGATCGACATGCGGAGCCTGACCCCCTCGGCGGCGATGTTCCTGCGGGCGTGTGTGATCGATCGCAAGAACATTCTGGTCAGCGGCGGGACCGGAACCGGAAAGACGACGATGCTCAACGTGCTGTCGAGCTTCATTCCGCACAAAGATCGCATCGTCACCATCGAGGACACCACCGAACTGCAGCTTCACCAGGACCACGTCGTCACGCTCGAAACCAAACAGGCGAACGTCGAAGGGACCGGTGCCTACACGATTCGTGATCTCGTCAAAAACGCGCTGCGAATGCGACCGGACCGGATCCTGGTGGGGGAATGTCGTGGAGCCGAGGCGGTCGACATGCTGCAGGCGATGAACACCGGCCACGATGGGTCGATGACCACAGTGCATGCCAACAGTTCCGAAGAGGTGATCAAACGGCTCGAAGTGCTGGTGTTGATGGCGGTCGATCTGCCGGTCGTGTCGATCCATCGCCAGATCGCGTCGGCGCTCAACGTGATCGTGCAGATCACCCGCATGCCGGGAGGACGGCGCGCCGTCACCCAGATCTCCGAAGTCGCGGGCATTGATCAGGACAGTCACGAACTGATCATTCACGACATCTACAACATGCGCGACGGTTCCACCTTGCGCGCCACCGGTTACCTCCCCACGTTTGTCGAATCGCTGATTCAGAAGAAACTGCTGCAACTGGAATTCTTGTACGGCAACGATGTGCAACCAGCCGCGAATTCCACGGTTCAACCAGCGACCCCGGTGCCTCCCCCCGCCCGCCCGATCGTTCCTGGAAAGAAGGGATAATCCGATGGAAATCGCGATCATCGCCTCGATCCTGGTCGGCATCAGTGTGGGCCTGTTGCCGCTCACGGGACGCGACTATTTTCGGCAGGGAGTTGAGTTCATCGAGTCCGATCTCCGGGACAAACTGCGGCGGTTGCGGGTGAATACCCACAGTCTGCACGGCTGGATTCTCATCTGGCTGGTCGCCGTCGCGGGAGTGTTCCTGGGGTTTCTGATCGGCGCGGGAAGCTTGGTTTTTGCGATCCTGTTTTCGGTTCTGTTGATTTGCGTCCCGTGGTATGTGGTGCGTCGACTCGCCGAGCGACGTCGGCAGAAGATCGAAGATCAGCTCGCCGACGCGATGGTGACGCTGTCGAGTTCCATCAAAGCGGGATTGTCGCTGGGACAAGCGTTGGAGATTCTGGCGCAACAGTGCCCCAATCCCATCTGTCAGGAGTTTCGACAGATGGTCGGGGAATACCAGATGGGACAGCCTCTGGATCGGGTTTTGGAAGACACGCGGATCCGCCTGCGGAGCGAGAACTTCGCGCTGTTCGCGGCGGCGATGCAGGCGAGCCGGGAGTCGGGGGGCCGGCTGAATGAAACGGTCGAACGGATCGCGCAATCGGTGTTGGAGCTGCAACGGCTGGAACGCAAGATCCTGTCGGAAACCGCCCAGGCGCGGACTTCTGGGCTGTATATGGCCCTCGCGCCGCTGGCGGTTCTGGCGATGTATTACTTCGTCCTCGACCCGGAAAACACCTCCCGACTCTTCACCACCGTCCCCGGCCAGATCATTCTCAGTGTCTCGCTGGTATTCGACATCGTCGCCTACGTCTGGTCGCAATACATCCTCGCCTCAGACATCTAGCAACTGACAACTGACAAACCAACCCCATGCTTCTCGCCGCTGACGACTTCCTAACCTCCTTCGGCCTGCCGCTACTTTCCAGCCTGGCGGTTGGGGGTGCGGTTGCGCTCGTGGTCTATATTCTTGTTCGCGCGCTCTACTCCGAAGATCTCGAACAGGATCTCGAATGGCGCTACGACGTCAATCGCATCAATGAGCTCCGCAAGCAGGATGGCCTTTATCGACTGTTCTATCCCCTGGTCCAGCTTCTGGCGCGTTTCAACCGGGGCGTGTTCGGCGAGTCTCTGCCGTTCATCCAGCGAGAGATCCAGGCCGCCGGCTTTTCCCGTTTCTGGACCGCCTCGGAGTACCTGGGCAAACTCGAACTGATCGCGCTGTTCCTGTTCCCCGCGTACTTGTACATGGCGTTTGAAATGATGGGGCCGCCCGGTGCGATTCTCGCGCTGGTGATGACCCTGATGACCGCGTGGCTGCTCCGCGTCCGGCTGGCCAATCAGGCGCGACGGCGACTGGTCTTGATCAAACGTCGGATGCCGTTTTTGCTCGATCTGCTCACTCTGTTGATGGAGGCGGGGTCGACATTTCTTCAAGCCCTCGAACAGGCGGTTGATCAGTTTGGCGAACACGCGGTCGGCCAGGAGTTCGGCCGGGTGCTGTCCGAGATTCACATGGGCTGGGGACGAACCACCGCACTCGATTCGATGCGAACCCGCCTGTGCGATGATGAAATCACCAGCATCATCGGCTCGATCATTCAGGGGGAGGAACTGGGTACACCGCTCGCCCGGATCTTCCGCACACAGGCCGACGTGCTGCGGATCAAGCGGACCCAGCGAGCCGAAACGGTGGCGGGAGAGGCGGGGGTCAAGATGCTCCTGCCGGCGGTTTTGGTGATGGCGTCAACCGTGCTGATCATTCTGGGACCATTCATCCTCGGCTTTATGTACGCCGACTTTCTGAGCTAAGATTGCCCCATGGAACAAACCGCGCGACTTGCCGTTCGATTCGGACCCGACCAGGGACAGGTTTTCCCTCTGGCGACCGAACTCGTGCGCATCGGGCGGGGTGCCGACAACGAAATTGTCCTCACCGATCCAGGGATCGCAGACCATCACGCGAGTATCGTCCATCGCGAGGGACGTTACGCGATTGTGACCGCCCACCCGGCGGGATTGCAGATCGACGAGACGCCCGTCCCACCGGAACGCTGGATCTGGCTCCCGGAGGAGGCGTCGATCCGGATCAGTCCGCTCACCGTGCTGACGTTCGAACTTCATCCCCATTTCAACGGCGATCAGTCCGAGCCGGTGGTCGGTTCGGAAACCGGTACGATCACCCTGCAACCCACGATGGAGGGGTTTGGCACGGGGAACGCCGTTCCGACGGTAAAAGCCCCTCCGCGAGCGGGGACCGCAAAACCACGTCGCGGTGTCCCTCCTGCCAGCCCTGCGCCGGCCGAGGGCGGGGCCGCCAAGGCCGACCCTCCATCCGCTCCGTCCGTTAAGCCGGCACCGGGGCCTGCGGCCAAAACCGCTTCCGACTCCACTGGGGCCCCGGCGAAGGAGGAATCCCCATTTGAGGCTCCCGGGACTCCCCCCGGTTCGAGCGACCGCGTCCCCCGCCCGCGCAAACCGGCTGAGAAGAAGGGGCGACAGACTGCGAAGTTCATCGCCGAAGG
This sequence comes from Planctomicrobium piriforme, assembly GCA_945860955.1. Classification (GTDB taxonomy): domain Bacteria; phylum Planctomycetota; class Planctomycetia; order Planctomycetales; family Planctomycetaceae; genus UBA10511. The sequence goes on along the minus strand of CAMATH010000030.1, from coordinate 37,206 downwards.
CCCTGATGCTGCGCTGGTCAAACTGGGGGGAGACGGCACACTGCCGGAATTAGCACTGGTTGAGTCGGCGGCGGCCGAGGCGGCGAAGAACGCCAAACGCGAGACCAATCCGCTGGTTCTGATCGGCGCGATGGTCGTCAGCCTCTCGATGACACTCGTGATGCTGTTCATGGATGACGCTCCGAACGCGAATCAGACCCACGACAAGACCGCCGCCCGGCAGGAGCTGCGGGAATACTACGGTGCCGAGGGGGACACCTCTTTCGCCCCGTACCAGCTCGGGCTCCGTCGCGCCCGCCAGGCGTTCACCCGCGGGGATTCCGCCGGTGAGCAAGCCGAGCTGCACAAGGTCTTGAACATGCTGCGTTCGGAATCCAAAGACAAAATGCAGCGATTCAGCGGAGTCACCGGCCGGGTCGACTACGATTACGACGACATTTCAAAGCGCAGCGATCGTCGGCTGGAAGAGTTGATCGCCGCCCTGCTGGCAGACGATTGAAGGATCTCCTCGTGCAACCGCATCCCCGTTATCAACCTGTCGAAAAGATCGCCTCCGGCAGTTTCGCTACCGTGTACCGCGGCCGCGATGTCGAGCTGGGGCGCGACGTCGCGATCAAACAGATCCACGAACAGTATCTGTCGGATCCGCTGCAGCTCGAACGCTACTGGGCCGAGGCGCAACTGCTCGCCAGTTTCCAGCACCCCAATATCGTGACGATTTACGATCTGGTGCGTGATCGGGGCTGGTTGATCATGGAACTGATGCAGTCCGATCTGTCGAAGGTCGCGGGGCGTCGGCCGATGGATCTCAACGCATTGCGGACCACGCTCGCCCACAGCCTGCGGGCGCTCAAGTTTCTGCACGCTCACGGCATTGTTCATGGCGACATCAAACCCAGCAACATGATGATCGACCGCCGACGCCGGGTGAAGCTGGGGGACTTCGGCCTCGCGCGGCGTGTCTCGGATGAAGCGGGAAGCCTCATCAAGGGAACGACCAAGTACATGGCCCCCGAAGTCGTGTCCGACGAATTTGGCGAGGTCGGGCCGGCGAGCGATCTGTATTCCCTGGGATTCGCCGCCTATGAGCTGCTGGCGGGAGAGAATTTTGAATCTCTGTTTCCGGGGCTCAACACGCAAGGGCGCGATCGGCAGATGGCGTGGATGATGTGGCACGCCGCCCCGGACCGGCGACTGCCGGAAATCTCGCGGGTGCTGCAGGACGTTCCCGCCGACCTGGCGAAAACGATCCAGAAACTTGTCGCCAAATCGCAATCCAATCGGTATCAGACGGCGGACCAGGCTCTGTCCGACCTCAACATTGACGTCAAGGTCGTCAAAGGGGGAGAGGAATCGTCCGCGACGATCCAGCGTCCCGAGCCGGCCAATCCCGACAAACGTCGGCGGATGCTGTTGATTGGCGCGTTCGCGTTCAGCGCGATCATGTCATTGGCGATGTTGTTCATGCCCTCGGGCGGCGGTTCCAATCCGGACCCGCAAGCCATGGCGGCCGCCGACCGGGTGGGAATCGTGCAGAGCGTGCAGCGCGAGAACATGGCGGTGGTGATCGTTCTGCCCGATGGGGCGGTCGCGACCGTGCCGCTGGGCAAAGAGCCGATCGTTCGTCGGGAGGATGACAAAAGAGAATTCCTTGCAGTTGCCGACTTGAAGCCTGATGATCGTGTGGCAATCACGTTTCGCGTTGATAAGAGTGAAACGCGCGCGACCGTAGCGGTTCGTCGACCGGTCGTAAGTACCGGAGTAATTGACAAGATCGACCCGTCAATTCGAACATTGGATATTGCCATTGACGCGAAACCGCGTGCCGAAGTCGTCAAAATGACTGTTCCCACAACGGGCGATCTTCGGGTGAATGGAAAGCCGGTGGACTTTGAAAAACTGAATCCTCATGACCAGGTCGAAGTCACTCACCTACCGTCCAGCAATCCCGAAGCGCCTCGGAGCATCATCCGGCTGTCGGCCCTGCACTCGCAACGCCAGGATGGATTTGTCGCCGAAGTGGTCACAGAAAAGGACACGACCTTTCTTCGGCTCGACCGCTTCGGACTGATCGAAAACCTGAAATTCGCCGACGAATGTCCGGTGACGATCGATGGAGAGTCGGGTGACGGCAAGCCGTTCGGTCCGGGAGATTTGAAACCCGATGATCGAGTCGAGATCACCTACGATGTGAAAGTGACCGCAGTGGAAGCGACCCGCCGACCGCGCGGCAGCGGTGTGATGATGAAAATCGACCTCGGTGCCCGCGAGCTGGTGCTGCGTGGCAATGATGCGAAAGAAACCACCTACGTTGTCGGGGAGAATTGCGTTCTGCTGCTCAATGGCAAACCGATCGCGCTCGATGATCTCAAGAAGCTCGATCGGCTGGAGATCACGTTCGAATCGCGGGACGGAGCCCCAGGCAAAGCGGTCACCATCGACGGCAAACGTACTCCGTGATGTCTACGGGATCGATGAGTCAGACACTGCAAATCAACCCGGCGGGCCGACTGGAATGGGTTGGGGATACGGCGGAGATTGCCACGTCCCCGTTGGATGCCGCGATTTCCCTGTCCGCGTCTCAGGCCGCGACACTGTCGGCGGCGCTGGCGCATTCCAACGCCGACGGATTGCTCGCGCTCGCCTCGGCCCAATTCGCGGGGAATCTCCCCGCCTGCCTGCTGTATTGGCGCGGGTGGGGTCGACGGGTATTCGAAGCGATCTGCCGGCTGGGCGAAGGGACCGCCGACCGCTGGGCCACCGTCGCTCCGCCGGGTTCCGCTGAGTTCGCCCAGGCATTGCTCTCGGCCCCTCCCATGCGCGGGCTGGAGTACTTGGATACCAGTCTGCTGGAAGCGACCTGGCGCGAGTTGGCGCAACTCGCCTCGCAGCGTGCGAAGCAGCACGCGGAAGGACCGGCGGCCTGGCTGGCTTCGCTCGATCCGGTCTGGAGACTTGTCGGTCGGGTGACGTTTCATCTGGCCGAGAATAAACGGGATCCCGCCCACCCGTTCGCCTTCCTTGCGACCTTCACCAACCGCATCAGTGGTGAGTCCAAGTTGCAGCATCTGCCGCTCGCCGAGGCGTTGAAGAACTCGGCACTGGCCCGCGACCAGTCGGCGCTGGAGACGTTGCTGGAGCCGGTGCGTCGCGCGTCGGCTCAGAGCCGATTTGTCGCGGAGCTGCTGGAATCGAAGCGGCTCTTCTCACCCCAGGCGCTGTCGATCGGTCAGGCGCACGCGTTTCTTTCCGAAGCGGCTCAGGTCGAGTCGGCGGGGGTGGTCGTCCGTCTCCCCGACTGGTGGCAACGGCGTCGCCCTCCGCGACCGACGGTGCAAGTTCGGGTTGGCCAGAAAAAGGCAGATTCGAGCGGACCAGACGGCGTTCTCGACTTTCAAGTGAGCCTGGCGCTGGACGGAGAGCCGCTGACTAAAGAAGAACGTCAGCAGTTGCTCGGCGGGACCGAAGGGTTGGTCCTGTTGCGTGGAAAGTGGGTCGAAGTCGACCAGAAACGGCTCCAGCAAGCGCTTGATCAATGGAAGAAATTGGAGAAGCAGCACGCCCAGGGGGTGACATTCATTGAGGGGATGCGGCTGCTGTCCGGTGTGTCGCTGGATGGCGGGACGACAAGTGACGCTTCCGACGCGAACTGGACCGAAGTCACGACCGGCGACTGGTTGCGCGAGACGCTCGATCGAATTCGCCAACCGGAAACCATCGACACCTGCCGACCCGGGAAGAATCTCATCGCGACCCTGCGACCGTATCAGGAGACCGGTGTCCGCTGGCTGTGGTTCATGACCGAACTTGGTCTGGGAGGTTGTCTGGCCGACGACATGGGACTCGGCAAGACGATTCAGGTGATCGACCTGCTGCTTCAGCGACAGGCGACCGCCAAGGGGGAACCGAAACCGAATCTGCTGGTGGTTCCCGCGTCGTTGCTGGGGAACTGGAAACAGGAACTGGCACGGTTCGCGCCGGGGCTGCGGGTCCGCTTCGCGCACAACTCGGAAGCCGACGCCGCGCAGATCGCCAACCTGGCCCGTGATCCCAACCAGGAGTTGGCCGGTTGTCACCTGCTGATCACCACGTATGGCGGTGTGCGTCGACAGGAATGGTTGGGCCAGGTCGATTGGTCGCTAGTGATTTTGGACGAGGCTCAGGCGATCAAGAACGCGGGGAGTACGCAGACGAAGGAGGTCAAAAAGTTGCGGGCCAAAGCCCGGCTCATTCTCACCGGCACGCCGGTCGAGAACAACCTGGGAGATCTCTGGTCGCTGTTTGATTTCTGTTGTCCCGGCCTGTTGGGGAATGCCTCGCAATTCAAACAGTTCATCAAGAACCTGAATCGCGGGCAGGACGCGAACTCATACGCGGCTCTCCGTCGCCTGGTGCGGCCCTACATTCTCCGCCGATTGAAGAGCGATCCGGGAATCGCCCCCGATCTACCGGAGAAGACCGAGATGCGGACGGAGTGCGGTCTTTCGCGCAAGCAGGCGGCGCTGTATGAAAAAACGGTCGCCGACCTCAAACAGCGACTGGAGGAGGCGGAGGGAATGTCCCGTCGCGGACTGGTCCTCGCCTCGCTGATGCAGCTCAAACAGATCTGCAATCACCCGGCACAGTTTCTGGGTGGGACGAAGTTTCCGCCTGAGGAGAGCAGCAAGTTTGAGCGCGTGCGGCTGTTGTGTGAGCCGATCGTCGAACGGCAGGAGAAAGTGCTGATTTTCACGCAGTTTCAATCGCTCACGGAACCTCTGGCGAAATTTCTGGCGGAAGTTTTTGGTCGGCCCGGGCTGGTGCTGCACGGGGGAACGCCGGTGAAGAAGCGGAGCGAGCTGGTGAAGACATTTCAGGATCCCGCCGGGCCGCCGTTTTTTGTGATATCGCTCAAAGCGGGAGGGAGCGGCCTGAATCTGACGGCCGCCTCGCATGTGATTCACTTCGACCGCTGGTGGAACCCCGCTGTAGAAAACCAGGCGACCGACCGGGCGTTTCGAATCGGCCAGAAGCGGAATGTTCTGGTCCACAAATTCGTCTGCCGGGGAACGCTGGAAGAACGGATTGACGCGATGATCACCAGCAAGCAGTCGTTGGCCAACGAAGTGTTGGACAACGAGGGGGAAACCCTGCTGACCGAGATGTCGAATGAGGAACTGCTGAAATTTGTGGCGCTCGACGTGACCCGGGCGACGGATGCGGGATAGGTGGGAACAGTCTTCCGGAGACTGACGGCTGTGGAGCCCGGTTCCATCGAGTTCACTCTGACAAAACTGCTAAACTCTCTCGGTCTCGATTTCTCCCAGCCCACTTGAATTACCGGATTTCGATGGTCGACTCTCCGCACCCTGATCAGCCCGCGCCGGTCCCTCCCGATCTCAGCACCGAAAACTCTGCCGGCGGGTTGGTCGCTGAGCCGGTGGCCAGGCATCGTCGGCTGGCGACATGGGGGATCACACTTCTGGCCAGTTACCTGGTGATCGCGTACGTCGTCGTCCCGTTGTTGTGGCGGCGGTACGAGACCCGGCATCCCGCGCTCACCGACCTTCCGAACATCACCGAAACGAAAAACGACATTCCGGGCGACCCGCTGAATTTCGCGCTGGTCGGGACGCAAACCGAGGTGATGCGGATTCTGGTGGCGGCGAAGTGGTATCCGTCGGACCCGCTGACGCTGAAAAGCTGCCTCGAAATCGCGGAGGCGACCGTTCTCAAACACCCCTACGAGACCGCTCCCGTCAGCAATTTATACCTGTGGGGACGCAAGCAGGATCTGGCGTTTGAACAGCCGGTGGGCGCGAATCCCAGGCAAAGGCACCACGTGCGATTCTGGCGATCGGAAAAGGTTGACGCCGACGGCAGACCATTGTGGGTGGGAGCGGCCATCTTCGACAAAGGGGTCGAACTCAGCCATACCACAGGCCAGATCACCCACAAAACCGATGGTGACATCGACGTGGAACGCGATTACCTCGCCGCCGACTTACTGAAGACGGGACAGTTGAAACAACAGTCTTATATCGAGGACTTTCATAAAGTGCGTGAGGGGAAGAACGGTGGTGGTGACCGCTGGCACACCGATGGACGTTTGTCTTTGGATGAAATTCAGATTTCGAGCGCGCGGTGAGACAGTCGGTGCCGGTGTGTGATTTCGGCCCCATCAAGAGTCCTCAAGAACCTTCGCAGCTACGAACGGAACCACGTGTTTACGCAGAGCCGCGCCCGTCAGGAAGCGGAAGTCGTTAACCGCTATCTGACGGGCACGGCTCAAGTTCTGCGTCGCACCTTTCTCTGCAACGTCAATGCTTCTCAGATCGCGTGGTGCGCAAAAAAAGAGAGGCACCCGCATGCGGTTGCCTCTCCATAAACAGCATTCAAGAACTAATTCTTCGGCGAAGAAAGCGTCTCAAGCATCTTCAACACTTCCGCCGCCTTGAGCGTCTGGTAGTTGATGCCAGCGGCGTTCAGGCTGCTTCCCGGCTGGAACGGGTAGTCGGGAATTGTCGCCAGGAATTTCTTGATGTACGCCTGGGCGGGCACGAACGTCCAGAGATTGTCGGCGTACCAGCGGAGGTAGCCCATTTCCCCTTCGTGCGGAGCCTTTTCATAAGGATCAGCACGAAGGTTGATGATCAGGGGCCAGCCGGGGACTTCGCGAACGCCGGTCGCGATATTCCCGCGCTGGACGGCGAAGTGGATCTTCCAGTCCTGCACGCGGAGGGCGTTCAACTCCCCGCCTTGGCCGAAGTAGTAGATCTCTTTACGCGGAGGTTCTTTCGCTTCCCCCTTGAGGTAGGGAAGGAAGTTGTAACCGTCGGCGTGAATCTTGAAGGTCTTGCCGTTGGCCTTGTAACCCTTCTTGAGCTTCTCAACGACGTTGGGTTCCCCGGCCGCCGCCAGAATCGTCGGCATCCAGTCTTCCTGCGAAATGATGCTGTTGTCGATCGTGCCGGGCTTAATCACGCCGGGCCAACGGACGACGAGAGGAATCCGGAATCCCCCTTCCCAGGTCGTTCCCTTTTCCCCATGGAAGGGTGTCGTTCCGCCGTCGGGCCACGAACCGGTTTCGGCACCGTTGTCGGTGCTGTAAACGACAATGGTGTTGTCGGCGATGCCGAGATCGTCGAGTTTCTTCAGAACATTCCCGACGAAGCCGTCGTGTTCCACCATGCCGTCCGGATACAGACCAATGCCCGTCTTCCCTTCCGATTCCTTCTTGAGGCGGGTCCAGACGTGCATACGGGTGCTGTTGTACCACAGGAAGAATGGCTTCTGAGCCTTCGCCTGGCGGTCGACGAAGTCCATCGCGAACTTGTGCACCTCTTCGTCGATCGTTTCCATCCGCTTGCGGGTCAGTGGGCCGGTGTCTTCGATCCGACCGTCGGCGTAGCAGTGCAACACGCCGCGCGGGCCGAATTTCTTGCGGAATTCAGGATCCTTCGGGTAGTAGTATGTTTCCGGCTCCTCTTCCGCGTTCAGGTGGTAGAGGTTGCCGAAGAATTCGTCGAAACCATGGGCGGTCGGCAGGTGCTTGTCGCGATCACCGAGATGGTTCTTGCCAAACTGGCCGGTCGCGTAACCTTGTTCCTTGAGCAGGTCGGCGATGGTGGGAGACCAGTCGGGAATGCCATGATCGCTGCCCGGCATGCCGATGGTGAGCAGCCCGGTCCGGAACGGGTGCTGTCCCAGAATGAACGACGCGCGTCCGGCGGTGCAACTCTGCTGGGCGTAGGAATCGGTGAAGAGCGCCCCTTCTTTGGCGATCCGGTCGATGTTCGGGGTGCGATACCCCATGATCCCGTGGTTGTACGCGCTGATGTTGTGAACGCCGATGTCGTCCCCCCAGATGAAGACGAAGTTCGGCTTCTTGCCCGTTTGTGCCAGCGCCGCCGCCACCAGTTCGTTGTGCCCCGCGAGCGCCAACTGGTCGCCCCGACTGAGTTTGTTCGAACAGCACGCCGCTTCAGCGGGAGTCTCGTCAGCGGAGTCGGGAGTCAGAACCTCGGTCAACGGCCGGACCACGACGGGCTTGTTCTCGACAGGTTTTTCCGGTTGGGTTGTCGCGACGCTGTATCCCATGACGGCGCCAAGCGCCACCGCGACCAGGGATGTCGATAACCAGTTCGTCAAATTCATGAATCTCTCCGAAGAAGCGAAAACGCTTCTGTGACGACCGGTTCAGAAACGGCCCCACAGTTCGGCGTCCTCAGGGAGGACACAGCCAACTCCACCAGAAGAGGTCGGAAAGTTCGCTGACACAACTGGTTTTGTAGTCGCGTGTCACACCACCGGTCAAGCTGCTACCTCGCGGATTCCCCGGAATTCACGCAACTTTGCCTGACAAACACATCAACAACCATGTACGCATAGAGTGTCTGGCTCGGGGGGGCGTTCGGTTTTGTAGCGACGACGCTCCGCGGATTCGCTCCTGCGGTGGATCCCGCGAAGCGGACCCACAACGGGCTGTGGCAAACACGCGACCGGTTTGCCGAATCCGATAGTCCCCTCGCTGTCATGGTCTGCGGATTTCCCGCCGCCCTATTTGGCGCGATCGAACGCCAGCCACTCCACCCCGTCCGCAGTGATTCGAAAACGACGGGCGCGAATGTCGGAATTGGCACCTTCCTCGTAGTAGACAACCAGCGTGGACTGGTCTTTCAGACGGACCATTGAGGGATAGGCCCCCAGCAAATCGTCAATTCGAATGGTGTCGCCCCAACGGAGCCCGTCATCACGGCTGATTCGCATCGATGTGGCGTATCGATCATTCGGCAAGACTTCGCGGTAGCTGAGCACGATGGTTTGCTTGTCGACGCGGTACAGGTACGGACAATGTCCGAAAATCGGCAACGGCTCGGGGGGACTCCAGGTCTCACCCTGATCGGTCGAACGCGTTTCATGCATTGGCACTTTCCCGTCGCCACGATGCACGGCCAACAGCGCGCCATCCTTCAGCTCGATCACGTCGGCTTCCGTCAATTTGCGTTCTGGACCATCAATCTCACGAAACTTCCAGGTCATGCCGCGGTCGTCGCTGAACGAGATCGAACGGTAGTGGGGCGCAATCAGCCGACCGGAACGCAATTCGCGGATCGGGGAACTGGTCGCATACGAGTCAATGATCTTTCGAGAATCTGTCCAGGTGTTGCCGGCATCCGACGAATAGGTTACCCACGCAGATCCGTCCGGGTACGTGAAAAACGTGCAGGCGATCCGACCATCGCTGAGCTGAGTCACGGATGAGTCACGGTCATCGAGCGGTCCGTCGTAAAGGGTCTGCGATGGACTCCACGTGGCACCTTCATCGGACGAGTAAACAGCCACGATCCGGCCTCCCAGAGGCAGCTTCCCGTTCGGAAGCGACACGTGCCCATAACCGGCGTAGAACACCGTCATGAGTCGACCATCGGCGATGCGACAGACATCGGGGAATGCCTCGTAACCTCCTGCGCCAGCGTCCTGGCAAACGAAAACGAAATCCTCGTCGGGCTTCAGCAGGGAACGGTTGGAGCGTTTGGCAACCGGATAATCCTCTGCACAACACGCATTGGGCCAGCTTAAGCCGACGAAAGCCAAGGCAATCAACAGCCAGGTCGAACAGGCTGAGAGATGGAGTCCGGTTACGAATCGCATGGAACACGGTCCTTTCGACTTCGACAGTGTGTGATTGGCCAAGTTCGACGAATTCGAGGGGACTCTGAGGAGTTGCTGGGCGATCGGTCATCCCGATGTGGTGAAGTCTATCGCGGGGAATGCGAATCGGACAACCGACGAAACCGTCCGACGAGATGTCGAAATCCAGGTGAATCGCGGTTCAACGTCTGGAACAGCGTCATTCGCATGCACCAGGCACGACATCGAAACCGGTGGACTCATTCCAGCCGGCCTGTATAGACGCCCCCCAACTGATTCTTGGCCTCGAACATCTGCCCGTCCCACGAAACAGCGCAGGCGTCTTTACGTCCTGTCAATCGCAGCGCAATCCCGTGCGTGCCGAGTTGGTGGCTCGAGCTAAGCATTGGAAATGGTCGAGCGTGCCCGGCTGGTTGTCCGCTGCTGACCCGCTGCTCTGGCGTGGCACGCCAGCGCCGCGTGATGCGGCGGGGTTGGAGCATGCCAACGAACCGCTCTCGAGCGGCGACTGGCAGCGATTGCGTCATTCGGTGCTGCGTGGCCGGCCGTTCGGCAACGACGGCTGGACGCGTCCTACCGCTCAGTTTTTGGGCCTGGAATCCTGTTTGGGACCGCCAGAAAGACCGCAGAAGTCTTGAAGCTCACGATGTCCCACTTTTCTGCTCGGTGGAGCAGCGTCGATAGCTCGCCAAGTGGCCGCGGCTAGATTTCCCCAAACGCCACCGCCTCGACGTGGTGCGGCAACCGGTCAACCTCGCGCCAATCGACCGCGTTTTTCGAAAACAGCAACCTCCCCTTCCAGGCGGCACCGACGAATCGTCCGTCTCCGTAACTCGCCGTCAACGGGGCGTTGCAATTCGGTTCCCGCCGCCAGGACTCCCCATCGGGCGAAAACCAGGTGCCACCCATTCCGATCGCGACGAACTCCGTTCCCGTCCACAAGACCGTATTCAGGTGCTCTCCTTCTTCGCCTCGAACGGGACTGCTCCATGCGACTCCGTCGCGGGTCGACATTCGCAAGCCATGCAGCCCGACGCCGACAAACACTCCGTTTCCAAACGCCAGATCGACCAGCGTATCGAGTGCCTTGACTCGGGGGGCATCCTTCCATTCGAAGCCGTCGGGCGACGTCGCCCGACGGCCGCGATCGCCGACGGCGACATATCGGTCGTTTCCCCAAGCCGCCCGCCGCAGAATCTCTTTGCCGCTGATCGGCTTGAGTTCGCTCCAGGCGCGGCCATCGCGGCTGGTCAAGACGAACGGGCTGGAACTCCCGACGGAACCGGGATCCCCCCCCAAACCCAGGAATTGATCCCGGCCGTAACACAGCCCCCGCAGGAAATAGCGGTATTGCGCGTCTTTCCGTTCGACCTGCCAAACGGCGCCGTCGGTGGTGACTGCGAACAGGTTGCTCCCGCCAAACGTGCCGACCGCCAGGCAGACCCCGCCGCCGCATGCGGCGGCGCGCAAGACCTCACCTTCCTTGCCGACTTCGGCTTTGGTCCAGGTTTCGCCGTCGGCTGAGGTCGCTCGCACTCCCCGATGGCCGGCGGCGAGGAACAGCGGTTTTCCGGAGTTCATCGCGTTACAGCCCCGGGAGGCGTCCATCGAACGCCGCCTTTTCCGAGAGCCGGCTTTCGCCGAACTCGTCGACCGGCGCTCCGACCCGGTCGAGCATCTCCACGAACAGATTCGACATCGGCGTTCCGACCGGGAAGTCGACCTGCCGGCCGGTCTTCAGCGATCCCCCGGCATTCCCCGCGAGCAGAATCGGGTAGTCCTCTCGCGAGTGACCTCCGTTCGCCATGTAGGAGGTGTAAAGCAACACGCAATTGTCGAGCAGCGACGTCCCCCCTTCGTCGATCGATTTCATCCGGGCGACGATTTCCGCGAAGAGCTGCGTATACCAGGTGTGAATCTGGCGGAGCGCCTCGCGGGCGATCGGGTCGGCGTCTTCGACGCGACCCGCGTTCCCCTGATGCTCCAGCGTGTGGCAGTGCCGCTCGTAGCCGACCGTCACGACCCCCGGGAACAGCGCTTCATCGGAGCCGGCGGCGAGCGTCGCGACGCGGGTCGTATCGGTCTGGAACGCGAGGACCCACAAGTCGCCCATCAGCCGAATGTACTCGGCGAGTTTTTCGGGGTCTTCGTACAGTTCCCGCTCAATCTGCCAGTACGGAATTCCGGGTGCGGGCAGCCTGGGGCGGGAAATCTGTCGCCCCTCGGCCGCCGCCAGGTCGGCCAGCTCCATTTGCAACCGCCGCTCAAACTTGTCGAGCCGCTGTTCAGCGGCGCGCACACTGGTCAGGTATTCGTCGAGCCGGCGGCGGTCGGACATGGGGAGCCGGCGGTCAAGATCGCCCACTTCGGCAAGCAGCACGTCCAGGACGCCACGGTCGTAGCTCGGGGCGGACGACCACTTCGCGGACTGGTCCGCGGCGCGGCGGCGCCAGTCGGTCTGAACCAGCGGACGGCCGCGAAACATGCGGTCGAAAACCTGCCGCGGGTCGGCTTCATAGGGAACCTGCGTCCCGTCGCTTCGGAACGAGTATTTGGTCTCCCCGCTCGTCAGCCCCAGTTCGAGAGACGGGAGCAGCGTCTCTTGTCCGATTCGCTCGGCCGCCTTCTGGTCCACCGAGACGGTCGCAATGGGCCGACCCTTTTCTTTGCCCGCTTTCGGGGCCCCGGTCAGATGGGTGAAGGCGGCGTGCTCGTGACCGTTCAAGCCGTCGGACGCGCCATGATTGGTCAACCCGGTGACGATCAGCAAATCGTCTCGAGCGAACTCCAGAGGCCGCAAAATAGATGGGAGCTTTTCGAGCGGTCCGGCCTGCGTCCCCTTCCACGATTCCAGAACCGTCCCCCCTGTGACGGTGTAGATCCCCATCCGCATCGGCGGCCGCGCGGGATTCTTCGCATCGCCGCCGTGAGCCGCGATCGATTCGAGAAACGGCAGCGCCAACACCGACCCGGCCGAGCGCAGGATGGCACGACGGTTCAACCGCAGCGAAATGAACTCGGGCCAGTGCATTGGGTTGATCGCGGGGAGGAAAGAAGGGGGACAGTGAATTCTATATCAGACCGCGACTTCCGACGAGACGCAGTCCGCGATTATCGCGTCATTTCGCCGCGACTATTCTTCATCTTGCGAAGATTCCTTTCCTCGCCGCCAGCGGAACGTCTGGCTTTCGCACGTCGCACGCACGAACGTCTGAAATCCATTGCGGTCGGCAGCCGCCTTCTCGAGGATTTCCTGCAGCGATTGTTCGTCGCAGTCTTCCATCGGGCGCCCCAGGGCGTAACTCAACAGCTCTTCGGCGAAGTGCCGCAGGAACTCCGGTCCCCTGGCGACGATGGCTCGCCGCAACGCGGGCATTCCCTCGATCGACTGTCCGTTGGGAAGTTCGCCTTTGGCGTCGATCGGGCCGCCCGGTCCTTCGCGACGAAAGCCGCCGATGGCGTCGAATTCCTCAAGCGCGAAACCGAGCGGGTCGATCTGCCGATGGCAACCGGCGCATGTCTTGTTGGAAGCGTGTTGCGCCAGCAGCTCGCGAAACGACTTTGCCGCCGGCTTGCTGGGATCGTCGTCCTGCAGTTGACTGACGTTCGCGGGGGGCGGGGGAGGCGCGGCACCCAGCAGCACTTCCAGCACATATTTTCCCCGCAGCGTCGGGCTGGTGCGGTACGTGTGAGCGTTCATCGCGTGAATGGCGGCCATCCCCAGCAGTCCGCCGCGGGGTGAATCCCCCGGCAAATCCACCTTCACCAGTTCGTCTCCCTTCACCTCGGGCAAGCCGTAATGTTTCGCGAGGTGCGAATTCACAAACGAGTACCGGCTGTCGAGCAGGTCGAGTACCGGTGCGTTTTCACGACGAAGATGATCGAGAAACTGTTCCACTTCCTGACGCATCGACCCTTTGAGTTGCCACGTGAAGGTCGGGAAGAACTCGGTGCTCGGTCGCGCACGGTCGAGTCGCGCGAGCTGCAGCCATTGCGCGCCGAAACGGCTGACCAGTGACCGTCCCCGGTCGTGCTTCAGCAGCCGGTCGATCTGGGAACGGTAAACCGCCGGTTCGCTCAACCGACCTTCATCCGCAAGGGTCGACAATTCGTCGTCGGGTGGGGTTCCCCACAAGAAGTACGACAGCCGCACCGCGAGTTCCTGTTCGCCGACCGGTCCCGCAATGTTCCCGTCGGCGACTGTCGGTTCGCGTTCCAGACGGAACACGAAATGGGGCGAGACCAAAGCCGGTTTGCAGGCCCGCAATACCGCTTCGTCGTAGTTCTGGAGCGCCGCGTACTGGCCATCAAAGAGTTTCAGCAAGCGATCGATTTCCTGCGCGGTCGGTGGCCGTCGATACGCCCGCCGCAGGAATCGTCCCAGGACCTGAGCGGCTGCGGCGCGCGGCGCGAGACCGTCGTTGGGGCGGACGGAAATCAGGTTTTTGACGGCGTCGCGGCATTGCTGATGCTGCCAGTCGGCGAGGTTGAGCGCGGGGACGGCCTTCTCTTGGAGGCCCGATCGCCACAATTCGAGTACCCGGTCCGCCGCGCCGAAGAGTTTTTCCAGCAGCGCCGGCGACAACGTCAATGCCCCGGCGCTGTTGTCGAAGCCCGAAGCGACTTCGTTGTCTGGGAAATTGATGAAGTCGGCGGCGTTGAAGAATCCCAGCCGCGTGACGTCGCGGACGGTCGCGAGATACTCTTCGCGAGTCAAGCGACGCATCAAAGAGGAGCCCGGGTCGAACGGTCGATCGGGATCAACGAATCCGGCGGCGTCGAGCATCCAGTCGAATAGCAACTGTCGCTCTTCGGCTGACGGCTGCGGTGCTGACGGCGGGGGCATTTCGTGCTGTTCGACGCGGCGCGCCGCGGTCCGCCAGGGACGACGCATTTCGAGCGCCTTCGCGGCGACGTCAAACCGTTCGAAATCGAGACCCCCTTCTTTTCGCGAGCCGTTGTGGCAGTCGACGCAGAACGTTTCGATCAGGGGCTGAATCCGCCGGTCAAATTCGCGCGAAACGCTGGTCGGCTCCGCACCGAGGGCGAATGTCAATAAAATCGGAACCACGAACCCGGGGGACATTCACAACTCGATGAACGAAATGGACGAAGAGGGGCGAGTCAGCGTATCCAAGTGAACAGAAAGTCGTCCAGTGCCAACCCCCATTTGACAAAGGCCGGGGGCCACGACAACGGCCGGATAAGGGCATGCTTCCATGAATGAAGTCAAACGACGAGTGACGGTTACCGACCTGGCCGCCACCTGTCGGCGTCGGGTGCGACGCCGCAGGAGCGTCGTCGCGATATGTGGCGGACGGCGTTCCTACGACGCCGCGGTTTCGACGGCTTCGGCAGAGTCGAGTGGAGACAGATTGAAACGTCGTATCGGAAACGCTGGTCGCGCGACGATGACGTCCAATGCTGGGTGACGCTGATCGACCTAACCGCCGCCTGTCGGCGTCGGGCGCGACGCCGCAGGAGCGTCGTCGCGACAAAAGGTCATCGCCGCGACGTTTCCGTCTGGCTGCCCCGCTTCGCCACTTCGTACCACTCAACCCCCCCCCGTCCGCGATCCGAAAAAGAAAAATTGTCCACTGGTCTCTTGAATCCTAAAAAATACACGAGTATACTGGAACATATAGCCACATGCGCGGCGCAGTCCAACCTGACTCTGAGCGAGGTGTACCATGAAATCGCTGGCGGTTCCCCCGCAAATTCGGGAGCAGGCTGGTCACGAAGAGCGGAGAGATCCGTCGTCCGGGCCAGCACCGCCGACGGATCAACAACCGTACATCCGCAACTGGAATCTCGATGCCGAGTCCCTGCTCGAGCCGGACTGGATCTGGTACGGGTGGCTCCCTCGCGGGAAGGTGACCGTCATGGCGACCCCCTCGGGGAGTGATTTCTCGGGGGTGGTCGCCGACGTTGTCTCCCGGGTCACGTTGGGAATCGCGTTTCCCTGTCGGACTCAGCCGGCGGATTCGGTCAATTCCCAACCGGGACCAGGGGTGGCCGTCGTGACCGCGGGTGGCGATCCCCGGCGGGACTTCGGTCGGCTGGTCGCGTGGGCCGGTGGCCGGCTGGATCGCGTGCAGTTTTCCAGCGGTGTCATTGAACCCGCAGGCCCGGATGAGGATCCGGTTGAACGATCCCTGGCACTGCCTGCCGACTTCCCCCTGTTGCGCCAATGGGCACTGAACGGGGCCGGTCCTGCCGCACAGCCGGGGTCTGTGCCGTCGCCACCGAACGACCCGATCGCCTTACTCGTGATCGAAGCACTTCCGCAACAGGTCGCCAAGTGGCGGGAGCCGGAGATGCGGAGGTTGATGGATCAGCTCAACCGCCTGGCTGCCGAACGCCACATGGCGATTCTCTTGGTGATGCCGCTCAAGGTGCCCGCGACGAAAGTGTCGGCACAACACGTCACGCTGGAAAAGGCGTATGGCAGTTCGATGCTGGTCGAGTCGGCCGCCGCCCTCTGGCACATTGAAAAGAACGCGTCCCACCAGGAACGAAAACGGTTGTTGAGAGCCGCTCGGGCGTCTCCCGAGGCGGACGAGGTTTCCAGTCGGGACACCGGAGTCGGATGAGCGAGGGGGGCGATTGAGCCAGTCGACAATTCGCTGTTTCGCGTGGACGGGTCAGAGACCCGTCCTACGAGGTTGGCGTTTTGAATTCGATCGAGCGCGGTCGTTGCGCTCGCCTGCCCCGTTGAGCGCACACGGACTACGTACCTTCCAGGTCCTCCCAGCGGGTGTATGCCGTCGCCAGCTCAGCGTCGATCGTCGCCAATCGACCACTGGCCGCCGCGATTTCAGATCCCGACTTCTGATAGAACGTCGGGGCGGCCATCTGCTCGTGCAGTTGCGCCTGTTCCGTCTCCAGCCGTTCGATCAGGCCCGGGAGCGCTTCGAGTTCCTTCTGTTCCTTGAAGCTCAATCGCTTGGGTCGGGCCGCGGGGGATGAGGTGGTCGATGCGGCCGCGGCCGCAGTGGCCGCCGCCGCCGCGACAATTCCCTTCGATTTCTCCGCCGCGACCGCCGCCGACTGTGCCGAGCATTGCCGCACCCAGTCGTCATAGCCGCCAGCGAATTCCTTGACCTTTCCGTCCCCTTCAAAAACCAGCGTGCTGGTCACCACATTATTGAGGAACGCCCGATCATGGCTGACGGTAATCAGCGTTCCCTGATAATCGACCAGCAGTTCCTCCAGAAGTTCCAGCGTCTCGGCGTCGAGATCGTTCGTCGGTTCGTCCAAAACCAGCACGTTCGCGGGCTTGGTGAACATGCGGGCCAACAACAGGCGGTTGCGTTCTCCCCCCGAGAGAAACCGAACCAGCGTGCGGGCCCGTTCTTTCGAAAACAGGAAGTCCCCCATGTAACCGACAATGTGCCGGCTTTTTCCGTTGACGAGTACGGTGTCGTTCCCGTCCGCGACATTGTCCGCCGCCGACTTCTCTTCATCAAGTTGCGCGCGAAGCTGATCGAAATACGCGACTTGCAGATTGGACCCGAGTCGAACCGTTCCCTCGTCGGGGGTCAGTTCCCCCAGGAAAACGCGGACGAGCGTCGTCTTTCCCGCGCCGTTGGGGCCGATAATGCCGATCTTGTCCCCCCGGTAAATCGCCGTGGTAACCCGGGAGAGAACCGGCCGGTCGCCGAACTGGTGGGAGACCTCTTCAATGGCGGCGACCAGCGAACCCGAGCGTTGGGCGTCTTGCAGTTGCAGGCGGACGTTGCCGGTCTGTTCGCGACGCTGCGCCCGTTCGTTTCGCAGCCGCTCCAAAGCCCGCACGCGTCCTTCATTCCGGGTCCGCCGGGCTTTGACTCCGGTTCGCACCCAGACTTCCTCCTGCGCGAGTTTCTTGTCGAACAGTTCCTGTTGGCGGGCTTCGTTTTCGAGCGCCTGCTCCTTGCGTTGCAGAAACGTCTTGTAGTCACAAGTCCAGTCAAACAGCCGGGCCCGCTCGACTTCGACGATGCGGTTCGCCAGCCGTTGCAGGAAAGCGCGATCGTGGGTGACAAACACGAGGGTCAAGCCTTCGCGCAACAGAAACTCTTCCAGCCAGCGGATCGCGTCGAGGTCGAGATGGTTCGTCGGTTCATCCAGCAACAGGACGTCGGGTCGGGCGACAAGAGCCCGCGCCAGCAGCACGCGGCGTTTCATCCCCGACGAGAGCGCATCGAACAGCAACGTTGGGTCGAGATCCATTCGGCTCAGGATCTGATCAACCTGTTCCTGGAGTTTCCAGCCTTCCGCTCCGCCGATGGTCGCCTGGAGTCGGGCGAGTTCCGTCGCCAGTTCGGGACGCTGGGCCGTCTCGGGAGAAATGGTGAGCGCGTGCATGCGGGCGATTTTCTCTCCCGCAATGCCCAGTCCGCCGGCGACTTCGTCGAAGACCGTCTGCTGGTCGCCCCGGGGAACCTCCTGGGCGAGCCGGGCGAGTTTGACTCCCGAGGCGATGTAGATTTCCCCCGCGTCGGGCTGCAGATCCCCTTGCAGCAGTTTGAGCAGGGTCGATTTTCCCGCGCCATTGCGGCCCATCAGACCGATGCGTTCTCCCGGTTCGATCTGAAAGGTGATCCGATCCAGCAGGTTGTCTCCACCATAGCTGAAACTGATCTCCCGCACCTCAATCATCGCCATCCATCGCTCCCGTTGTCATCCGCCCCCGATTCCCTCGACCATCGCAGTCGAACCTGGATCGGGGGGCGCGCCGTCGCCATGCCCCGTTTCGCGGCTGGACGGATTGTCAGTCGTAATCTCTCCGTCCGATTCACGCAACCGTCCGAGGGATTGGTTGCAGCCTCGTGGCGGATTCACCACGATACGGCCACTCTTCTAAGAGGGTCGAAATCCGCGGACTGGGTCGGCGGTTCGAATTGGAGTTCCAGTCGGGTCGAAACTTCGAGGCGCGTCGCGCCGGGAAAGACCGTGATGTCGACAAACATGCGTGTGTGGCAACTGACCGCGGCCGACGGGGCGTATCGCCTGGAACAGACGACCCGCCCGATCCCCGAGCCAGCCGCCGGCCGGGTGGTGGTCCGTGTCCGCGCGACGTCGCTCAACTACCGCGACCAGATCAATCTCAAAAAACTGGTGGGACGCGAAGTCGCGGGGCGAATCCCCCTTTCGGATGGGGCGGGGGAAGTTGTCGCGGTGGGGGCGGGGGTCACCCGGGTCAAGGTAGGAGATCGCGTGGCGGGTTGTTTCTTCCAGTCGTGGATCTGCGGCCGATTTGAAATGCGGCACCATCAGCAGGATCTGGGAGGAACGATCGACGGTATGCTGTGTGAATACGCCGACCTGTCGGCGGACGGGGTCGTGGCGATACCGGCACACCTCTCGTATGAAGAGGCCGCCTGCCTCCCTTGTGCCGGCCTGACCGCGTGGTACGCGTTGATGAACCGTGGGGGACTGCGGTCAGCCGACTCGGTTCTGGTGCTGGGGACCGGAGGAGTCTCGATCTTCGCCCTGCAATTCGCGGTCGCGATGGGCTGCCCGGTGTATGTCATCAGTAAAAGCGACGCGAAACTGGAGCGCTGTCGATCGCTGGGTGCGGTCCATACCGTCAACTACCTGACCAATCCCGACTGGGATCGCGAGATCTGGAAACTCTCGGGGCAGAAGGGAATCGACCAGATCATCGAGGTCGGCGGCCCTGGCACTCTGGGGAAATCGCTGGGATGTGTCGCACCGGGGGGGCATATCGCCCTGATTGGAGTCCTGACCGGATTTGGACCGCCGCAGTCGAGTCTGTTTTCGCTCGTGGGACGGAACGCCAACCTGTCGGGAATCTATGTGGGGTCGCGGACTGATTTCGAAGCGATGAACCACTTCCTGGAAATCCGACAGATGCGTCCGATCATTGATCAGTCGTTTGGTTTTGATGAGGCGCCGGCAGCGTACGAGTACCTCGCCTCGGGGGACCACCTGGGGAAGGTTGTGATTCGGGTGTGAAGTCAATTCTCGGCGACGAGCGAAACGATTGGTGACAAGTATGGCGTTTTCGGACCGAAGCTGGGGGGACAGTCAATCGTGTCGATTGGGAGTTTTTCGATTTCAGCCACTTATCCAGAGAGCAGGAATGGCGAGCAACTCCATCCTGTTCATCCCTTTCATCCTCTTCATCCTATCTAGTTCTTTCCGTACGTCGTACGCACTCCCATCGCGTGCCACCATCGGCAGTCGCTGACGCTGGGGGACAGATCTCCCCGTTGATAGAATCAAGAAAACAAACCGTTCGCGCGCCTCAGTGGGCGAGTAAGCGTTCCGTGAAAACCCCGTGCCTCCGGAGTTCCTGTCCCATGCCGTCCCGCTTGGATCGTTCATTGTCGTCCTTCGCGATGACCCGTCGTCGCCTGTCCGCCGTGACGGCTCTGCTCGTTGGCCTGTGTTTCACAAGCGCGACGGCGACTCATTCCCGGGCCGACGACGCTCCCAAGGGGGAAGTCACGAAGTACACGTTTGAAAACAGCCAGGTCTTTCCCGGCACGTTCCGCGACTACTGGGTGTATGTTCCCAAGCAATACAACCCAGAGAAACCAGCCTGTGTGTACGTGAATCAGGACGGGGTTCAATACAACGCGCCGCAGGTCTTCGACGAACTGATCGCGAAGCAGGAGATGCCGGTCACGATTGGGGTGTTTGTGATGCACGGGCGCGTCAAGTCGGCCAATCCGGACAAGGAACTCGACCGGTTCAATCGCAGCTACGAGTACGACGGTTTGGGAGATGCCTACGCCCGCTTCATTCTCGACGAGCTTCTCCCCGACGTTGAAAAGAAGACCACCGCCGACGGGCGCGCGATTCACCTTTCGAAAAATGGCAACGACCGCGCGATTGGCGGGGCGAGCAGCGGAGCGATCTGCGCCTTCACCGCCGCCTGGGAGCGCCCCGACGCGTTCCGCCGGGTCTTCAGCAGCATTGGAACCTACGTCGGCCTGCGCGGCGGACACAGTTATGCCACCCTGGTCCGCAAGTACGAACCGAAACCGATTCGGATCTTTTTGCAGGATGGCAAGAACGACCTCAACATCTACGGCGGTGACTGGTGGATGGCGAATCAGGAAATGGAACGGGCACTGACTTTCGCCGGCTACGAAGTCGACCATGTCTGGGGTGACGGGGGCCACGACGGCAAACACGCCACCGAGGTCTTCCCCAACGCGATGCGATGGCTGTGGAAGGGCTGGCCCGAAGCCCCCACAGCGGGGGCCGGCTCGCCGCAATTGAAAGAGATTCTGATTCCCGGTGAGGAATGGAAACTGGTGGGTGAAGGTTACAAGTTCACCGAGGGACCATCCGCCAACGCCCAGGGAGTGGTCTACTACAACGACGCGGGAGACAACAAAACCTACCGCATTGACGCGGAGGGAAAGCCCGAAGTCTTCCTCCCCGACAGCCAGCGTGGCGATGGCCAGGCGTTTGGTCCCGACGGCCGGCTGTACGCCGCCTCGGCCACCAAAGAAGCGATTCTCGCCTGGGATGCACAAGGCCGGTCGACGGTGATCGCCGACGGCTTTCGCGGGAACGATCTCGTCGTTCGGCACGACGGTGGAATCTACGTGACGCAGCCCGGCTGGAACGGGACCGATCCCAGCCAGATCTGGTACATCAGTCCCAAGGGGGAAAAGAAGGTCGTGGATAAAGGCTTGCGGTTTTCGAACGGAATCTGCCTCTCGCCCGATCAGTCGCTCCTCTACGTTGCCGACAGCCGGTCGCACTGGGTCTACAGCTATCAGGTGCAGCCCGACGGCTCGCTCGCTCACAAGCAGAAGTACTTCCATCTGCATGTTCCCGATACCGCCGAGGATAGCGGCGTCGATGGCTTGCGGGTGGACCGCGACGGTCGGTTGTACTGCGCAACGCGACTGGGGTTGCAGGTGTGTGATCAGGCGGGGCGGGTGAACTGCATCATCCCCACGCCGAACGGCAAACTCGCCAACCTCTGCTTTGGCGGTCCGAATTTTGACGTGATCTACGCCTGCTGTGGCGACAAGGTCTACTCGCGCAAAGTGAAGACGCAGGGGGCGCGGGCGTACGACGCTCCCAACAAGCCGGCGACCCCCAGGTTGTAGGATCAATCGCATGATCACGCACGAAGAGAGCCTGTGGAACCGTCGCGAACTGCTCCAGCGCACGGGGGCGGGGTTTGGCGGACTGGCGCTCGCCGCCCTGCTCGGGAGTGAGTCGAGCGGCGAACCCGCGACCGCCACCAGTCAGAATCCGCTGGCCCCCAAGCCGGCGCAGTTCGAGGCGTTGGCGAAGCGGGTGATCTTCCTGTTCATGCCAGGGGGACCGTCTCAAGTCGACACGTTTGACCCCAAACCCCGCCTCCAGGCGGAGGATGGAAAACCGGCCCCCCGACTCTACCTGGGGCAGCAGCGAAACCTGCTCGCCTCTCCGTGGAAGTTTCAAAAGCACGGGGAGTCGGGGCTGGATGTCAGCGAGCTGTTCCCCCACACGGCGAGTTGCGTCGACGACTTGTGTGTCATTCGGTCGATGGTGACCGACGACCCAAATCACCCCGGCGGTTGTCTATTGATGAACACCGGGGAGCGGGTCTTCTCGCGTCCCAGCATGGGGGCGTGGATCACGTATGGCCTGGGGAGCGAGAACCAGAATCTTCCGGGTTTTGTGGCGATTGGTCCGGGGCCGATCATCGAGGGAGCCCGGCAGTATGGTTCCAGTTTTCTTCCCGCTGCCTATCAGGGAACGTTCGTTTCCGACATTCAGAACCCGCTCAAGAATCTGTCGAACCCTCGGGTAAAGCCGGCCCAACAGCGGCGCGAACTCGACGCGCTCGCGAAGCTGAACGAGTTCCACCGATCGACTCGACCCGACGACAGCCGGCTCAGCGCTCGGATCGAGTCGTTCGAACTCGCGTACCGCATGCAGGCGGCCGCTCCCGAGGCGTTTGACCTGGCGGGTGAAAGCCCAGCGACCGGTGCAATGTACGGTCTCGACACGCCCGAGACGGCGATTTTCGGGAAGCAGTGCCTTCTGGCGCGACGCCTGGTTGAACGGGGAGTCCGGTTTGTGCAGCTTTACCACACGACGGGAGGCTTTCAGCCGTGGGACCAGCACAGCGGACTCAAGGCAGGCCACGAAAAGAACGCGCTGGCGACCGATCGACCGATCGCCGGCCTGCTCCGCGATTTGAAGCAGCGGGGCTTGCTCGACGAGACGCTGGTGATCTGGGGGGGTGAGTTTGGTCGAACCCCCGCACGCGAAGGAATGGCCGACGGGCGGGACCATCACCCGTTCGGGTTCACGATGTGGATGGCGGGCGGAGGAGTTCGCGGCGGAATGGCGTACGGCGCGACCGACGAGTATGGATGGGACGCGGTCGAGAACAAGGTCCATGTCCACGACCTGCACGCGACCATACTGCACCTTTTGGGACTCGATCACGAACGCCTCACCTATCGGTTCGCCGGCCGCGATTTTCGACTGACCGATATCGCAGGTCGCGTGGTCGATGGGATCCTCGCCTGAAGCGGTTGTGGAATCACCAGCGGCGTATCGGTTTTCATCCAGACGCCTCGCGCGTCGCCCCTGTCACACGCGGGAATTCGCAGCATGATCGTCGGCGTTCCAAAAGAGATCAAATCGGATGAGTACCGCGTCGCGATGATCCCGGCGGGGGTCGAGGAATTGACCCGCGCGGGACACGTGGTGCTGATCGAAGCGCAAGCGGGGGTCGGTTCGGGAATTTCGGACGACGACTACCGCGTCAACGGCGCCGAGATTGTCGCGACCGCCGCCGAGCTGTTCGCCCGGGCCGAGCTGATCGTCAAAGTGAAGGAACCGCAGCCGGCGGAATTCCCGTTACTGCGCGCCGGGCAGGTGCTGTTCACGTATCTTCATTTCGCCGCGAGTGAATCGCTGACGCGGTCGGTACTCGAGACCGGCGTGACCGCGGCCGCCTATGAAACTCTGCGCGGGAAGCACGGAGATCTCCCCTGCCTGACCCCGATGAGCGAAGTCGCGGGGCGGATGAGCATTCAGCAGGGGGCGAAGTTTCTGGAACGGCCACAGGAAGGACGGGGGATCCTCTTGGGGGGCGTGCCCGGAGTTCCACCGGCGCACATCACAATTTTGGGTGGTGGCGTCGTGGGAAAGAACGCGGCCCGCATCGCCGCCGGCTTTCAGGCCGACATTAACATCATGGACATCAACGTCGACCGCCTGCGATATCTCGACGACATCATGCCGGCGAATGTGAACACGCTCTACAGCGATCGGCACAACATCCGCGAGCAGCTCTCGCGTGCCGACCTGGTGATCGGGGCAGTCCTTGTCGAAGGGGCGCGGGCCCCCCGGCTGGTCCGGCGCGACGACTTGAAACTGATGAAGCCGGGGGCGGTGATCATCGACGTGGCGATCGATCAGGGAGGCTGTGTCGAGACGGCCAAACCGACGACCCATTCGCATCCGACGTACATCGTGGATGGCATTGTTCACTATTGTGTGACGAACATGCCGGGGGCGGTAGGGCGGACAAGCACCTACGCGCTGTCGAACGTGACGTTCCCGTACGTGATGCAGATCGCCCAGCGCGGCTTACGCGCCGCCGCCGCCCTCGACCCGGGGCTGGCGAACGCGGTGAACATGTACGCTGGCAAAGTGACCAATCGCGCCGTCGCCGAGACATTTCAGTTGCCATTCACAGCCTACCAGCCGGCGAATTCGCCGGGGTAGTCGCCCAGTTCGGTGTTTACCTTTCGCATCAACGACTGCTATAGTGCGGCTCTCGCCTTGGATCGGGCGAATTCCAATCGAACGGTTGCCAGTCAAGTCATGGAGGTGGCAATGCGCGAATCGTTGCACGAACTCGTCGTCGGTGAGACCGTTTTGGTCGGAGACCGCTTGTTGACCGTGGTCGAACTGACCGAAACGGAAGTCACCTTCCGGATCGAAAAACTTCCCCCCGCCGAAGATCACGCTTGGGCGAGTGGGCGAAACGATTCTGCGGACGATCCTTGGGGTTGGTCCGGGGCCGATTCGGCAGAGCAGGCGACGCACGAGGACCATGATCGGGTCCGGTCCCCGCTGCGGCCCCGATAGCTCGCGTCGATTGCTGGCGGTCAGTCCCCCGCCAGTACGGCCAGCTTCACTTTCACGTCAATTTGTTTATCTTCCCGCGCGATTCGCAGAGTTAGCTCGTCGCCAGCGGCATGCTGGTCGTACACGCGATACAGATCCCACGAAGATTCCACCGGTTTCCCCTCGATCGCCACAATTACATCGCCGGGAATCATGCGACCCAACGGATCCCGCCGGGTGGGCAGCAGCCCGGCCGCTTCTGCGGGACCGCCCGAAAGAACGTCGTGAATCATGAGTCCGGTGCTTCCCTGCCGAGCGATCATCGGTCTCATCCAGGTGTGAATCCCCAGACCGATTCGGTCAACTTTCCCCGTCCGGATCAATTGCGGCACAATCCGCCGCACGGTGTCGATGGGAATGGCGAAGCCAATGCCCGCACTGCTCCCCGAGGGACTGCGGATCTGTGAATTGACGCCAATCACCAGTCCGGAGCTGTCGAGCAGCGGCCCCCCCGAGTTGCCCGGGTTGATCGCCGCGTCGGTTTGAATGGCCCCCTGAATCGGGCGATTGGTCATCGCGGAGATTTCCCGTCCCAGACCACTGATCACCCCCGTGGTCAGCGTCTGATTGAGTTCGAACGGGCTGCCAATCGCGAGAACCTTTTGGCCGGGCGACAATCCTTGCGAAGTTCCGATCGAGACCGGCTTGAGCTGTCCTTCGGGGATGTCGATTTTCAGGACCGCCAGATCCTGGTCGGGGGCGATGCCGACCACTTTCGCTTCGAAGTTGTTCGCCCAGTTCGACGGAGTGACTCGAAACCGGTCCCCCTCCGACAACACGTGGTAGTTGGTGACGATGTACCCGTGTTCGTCCCACACAAACCCCGACGCGGTTCCCAGAATGGCCGGCTCTTCAATCCCCTGCGCGTTCCGCCTGATCGCGATACTGATGACGTTGACGACCGAAGGGACCACCCGGCGATAGATTTCGATGGTCGCCTTTTCGTCGGCGGAAAGGTCTCCCCGAACCGCGACAGGAGGCTCCACCGCGCTGGGATCAAGTAGCTGAGAAGGCGACCTCCCCCGGCTGCGCCAGACCAGAACGATCAGCAGAATCAGCAGAATGTGCCCCAGCCAGTGCAGCGTGTGAACTGGCGTCTCGGCTGGTTGTGTCGGTCTTGATCCGGTCGCCATCAATTTGCTTTCCTGGTTGGCCTAACGCAGCTCTCCCACCGCGTTTTCCAAGTCGGTCGCGGCCCGCAGGAACCGGGCGCGAACCTTCTCGGGCAGGCTCTGGAATTCACTGCTGAAATCCCGCCCCATCGCTTTGACGAAACGTTCGAGCGCCGAAGTCATTCGGCGGGTCAATTGTTCGGTGCTGGGAGGGTCGGCGGAACCCTTGCCGGCATCGGGGTTCGCCGCGCCGGTTCGGAACGGACTGTATTCTCCCTCAGCGCCGGTATCGCGAGCAACCGCGGAGGCCGCCCCCCGCATTTCACCCGCCCCGGCACCCATTCCTCCCCGCTCTCCCCCCGCCGACCCGGCGTCGTCACCAGGCATTTCCACCGGGTGTGTCTCCGTTGGCAGAAACTGGACCGCCTCGTCGAGTGAGGCCATCGTCAGATCCTCGCCACGACGTGCCCGACGCCACGCCCGCATCTCGGCGACCGTACTCAACGTCTCCTGAGCCCACGAGAGACAATCCACCGCGTCGTCCCAAGTCAGGGCGGCATAGTAGTGCGACCACTTCAGATGAGGAAACTCATCCCGACGTTCGGAAAACGCTTCCCAGACACGGCGACGCTGGTACACCTGATCGGCGGAAAGCCCCACCAGAACCGCGAAGTCGGCGTCGGTTCGGCCGCGGGCATAGCGCTGCGTCCACTGGGCGGCGCACTCTCCCACAATCCAGTTCGACTGGTAAACAGCCTCCTGGGCGGTGGCGACAAGTTGTTCTTCAGTTGGGAGAACCTGGGTCTCGACGGCGGTGTCTGACATCTTCGGGGGGGTGAGTGAATGCTCGACGGGTGAAGCATCCGATCCTACCCCCGCCCGTTCCGATCCACCACTTGCAAGCCAAGTTGGGGACAGGTTGTGAGAAAATAACCAGTACCAGTCTCCTGAAGACCATACAACCGGCAAGGCTGAGAGGTCCAAAATGATCGCAGGTCACCTCCGACACGGGTCCGTGATGGCACCGCAGGCAGAAGACGAAGCGGCGGCAGATATCTTCCCGAAAAATTTGAACCCGAGAAAATTCGGCGAGGGTGTGTGCCATTCCCGCGCACTGGGGTATGGGGGCCACGCGAGAAACCGACATCTTCACCATCAGAAACGGAGGGACTCCGGTGCTCTGGTTGCGGGGTATTGTGAGGAAGGACGAAGTGATTTCCAGGTCATTTGGCCTCTGCAAAACGGGATTGCACCAAGTCAGACAGACCGCTCGCGGTCACTCCGTCACTGCTGCGACCGACGGAGCCGACTTTCCACCAACGGCGTTGACCGAAATCACTTGATAGGTCGGCCGTTTTCCCTCGGGGGGTGAGCGGTCGACAAACTTCATTTCAGCCAACGGTTTCTCCGGAGTGTCGTGGTACGACATGGTCTGAAACAGCCCCTTGCCAAACCGGCCGATCGGCTTTTCCGGCACCCGACCGATCTCCTCACCTTCACGCAACACGACGAAACCCGAAAGTCCGCTTTCGAAGTCGGCATTTGCCGACCAGTGGATCGCGACCTGACCATTCGTCGTGCTGACGCGGACCGCAGTGGGGGCCGGCGGTGGTGTCGGGTCGTCGACACCCGCCGACTTCACGTAGAGACTCCAGACTTTTCCGACCGACTCACTGGGGAGCCAGGTCGCTTCCCGCTTGTTTCCCGCGTACTTGCCAGCGGGGACCGCATCCCCCTCCAGAAAGGGGGCCAGCCATCCCCCATCGACATCGACCGGTTTGAGTTTCTGGCTGGATTCGCCCGATTCGGGAAGTCGCAGCGCCAGGCAGGCATCGAAAAACGGAATCGCGACGTATCGCGAATCGCCGCACTCATGTCCTGATTTGGGATCGAGAGTCATGCCGATCGGAGCGTTTTTCGCCCGGTAAAACTGAAACATCCGCTCGGCTCCCGTCCACGCGCCGCGAAACCGGGCGTCGTCCCGTTCCTTCACGCCGGGGTTCACCATCATCGGAATTCCGAATGCCGACTCGGGAACGTCCGGTTTGGGAATCTCTCCCTTTTCCCACGCTTCAATCGCCGTCCCCGACCGAAACCAGATCGCCGCGATCCGTTCGGGATACATCGTCTGCATCAAGCTCGCCCAGAAACCTCCGCCGGAATGTCCCCACAAACACCACGGAACGCGGGCCAATTCGGGACGACTCGCGGCGGTCGCCAGGTCGTCGAGCGCCTGCAAGAACGTTTTGTTCGAACCGTTGCGCGGGTCGCACCACAACCGGCAGTTCTCGGTGTCCTGCTGGTGATACGATGGCCCCAGGAGCGCGCAATTCCATTTGCGGGCGAGTGCCTGCCAGTGCAGGTCATAGGCGGCGGTGCCGCCCCCTTTGCACGCCCCGCCGCCGCAACCATGCTGGTGCACAATCACCCCCCGCAACGGCTGCTTTCCCTCGGGGATCCAGACGGTATACGTCACGCCGAACACAAGTTCGCCGGCGACGGTCGAGGGGGGATACGAGACTTCGAAATACTCCCCTTCGTCGGCACCCCAACCGGGGCGAACCAAACCGAACCAGCAAACGAGAACCAACCACAATCGATGGCGCACGGCGCAGTTCCTCTTTCACAAGCTGCGGGGAAGGATCGACACACCGCCCGTCGCGGTGCGTTTCGGCATGTTACAGCCACCAGTGACTCACGCATATCGCAGCGACCGGCCGGCCGTGTCGAGATCCGGGAACACCCCTTCTCCAACCGCCGCCGCAAGTGCCGCTCCGACCGCCGCCTCTTCACAGTAGACCGTGTTGACCATCGGTAGTCCAAACGACTCTGCCACGAGTTCCGCCAGCAACAGGTTTTCACGCAATCCATTGCCCGCCGCCACCAGCCGGTTCGCGCGAAACGTGGGATGCTGACTCTGAATCGTCTGATAGCCCGCGTAAAGGGCGGCCGCCATTCCTTCGAGTAACGCCCGGGCAAAATGCGCGGGGGTGAAATTCTGTGGCGAAATTCCCGAAAAGGTGCCACGCACCGCGGCATTCGAGCGCGTGCCAGCGAACGTCGGCTCGCACCGCAATCCCCCCGCTCCCGCCGGCGCTTCCCGCGCCAGCCGATTGATCGCGGGATAAAGAGACTCATTGACCGGCACACCCACAACGTCGCGACCGACCTGAGCGAAGAACTGTTCGAGCAACTGGTACGACCACCCGCCCGGCAAACCGACATTCGACAACAGATTCCCCGAGAAGGGAAACGGACGGAGTTCGACCGGCGGTGCGAAGTCGAGACCGCCGGTAAACACCGCGACTTGCGCCCCGGTTCCGACGTTGACGAGGACGTCGTTCGATCGGTTCGCCACGCTTCCCAAAAAACTGGATTGGTGGTCGCCTAGTGAGGGAAAGATCGAAAGCTGTTCCGACAGACCAAATTCCCGCGCCCACTGAGGGGCGATTTTCCCCAACGGCTGATCCGCTTCTCCGACGGGGGGGAACCAGGACCGGTCGAATCCGAGTGCGGCGATCCCGGCATCATCCCAAGTGCGCGTTTGAGGACGAAACAGGCCGCTGCTCCCCGCCGCCGACGGTTCTATCGCCACCGCCCCTCCCGCGAGTCGCGCCGCGAACAGGTCCATGATGAAGCAGGCCCGCCCTTGTTTCGGCAGGGATCCCGTTTCGCGCAACCAGAACAGCGTGGTGGCGAGAAACCCCGACTGCAGTCGGCAACCACACCGGGTGACCGCGTCGTCTCCCAGCAATGTTCGCGCCTTGTCGACAAAGCTCCCCGATCCATTCGGGTGCGGCTCACCGCCACGACGATCCTGCCAGTTGATCAATGGCGTCACGGGTTGAAGCTGGCTGTCGACAATCACGGTTCCATGTTGCTGACCCGTGATGCCCAGAGCCGCGATCTCCCGTGATCGGCCACCCAGCGTGGCGGTTGTCTGCCGCAAGCACTCCAGCGCCTGGTCGACAATCCGATTCGCGTCCCACTCCGAGCGTCCCCGCGCGCGATCTTCGGGACGGGTGATGTTGGCATCATTCGGGACCGCCGACCGGAAAATCACGTCCCCCGCATCGCTGTCGAACACGATGGAGGTGAGCTTGGTCGTTCCAAGGTCGATTCCCAATAGCAGCGGCATAGTGAATTCGCAGGCGAGCGGATTGGTGTGCGATTTGGTGTTCGAGGAGAGTTTCGAGGCTCAAACGGTTTGCGCCAACTGCCGAAGTTCCGGCTCCAGTCGCCGCATTCCTTCGGCCACGTCCACAACGGGCCGGTACTCGAAATCGCGGCGCGCGCCCTCAATCGAATAGTAATGCGAGCCGGCGAGTTGTTGCGCGAGAAACCGCGTCATCGGAGGTTCCGAGGTTTTCCCAAGAAGACGATACAGTCCTTCCAGCGTGGCTCCCGCGGCGTAAGCGACGCGGGCGGGAATTCGCTTTCTCACGGGGGGGAGTCCCGCGAGGGAGAGCAATTCGTCGATCCAGTCCCAGAGTGAGACAGGTTCCGGCTCGTTGATGAAATACGCGCGGCCGGCGATCTTGGAAGTGGCATTCAAGCGGTCCGCCGCCTGGAGGTGGGCGGCGGCGACGTTCTCAACATAGGCCATGGAAATCAAGTTGCGTCCATCCCCCACGCGGACAAGCCGGCCCATTTTGGCGCGTGCCACGAGACGAGGGATCAGGTGATTGTCGCGCGGCCCCCAGATCAGGTGCGGGCGTAATGCGACGGTGGCCAGCCGATCGCCGTCGTTCGCGTCCAGGACCGCGCGCTCCGCGAGCGCCTTGGAATGCGGATAGTGGCACAGGTACCGACTGGGATAGGGGAGCGATTCGTCGGAATTGCGATGATCTTGGCCGTCGTAGATCACGCTGGGAGAACTGGTGTGAATGAGCCGGCCGACCCCCTGCTTACGACACGCGGAGAGGACGTTCAATGTCCCTTGGGTATTGATCCCGTGGTAGTAACTCCACGGTCCCCAAATCCCCGAAACGGCGGCGGTATGGAAGACCGCGTCGACTCCCCGGCAGGCGACCTTCACCGCGCTCGCGTCGCGAATGTCTCCCGACAAACACTCGACGTTCAATTCCGCCAACCGCGGATAACTTCCCCGACACAGCACCCGCACGCGATCGCCCCGCGCGACGAGCTGTTCGACCAGATACAGTCCGAGAAATCCTCCGCCACCCGTGACAAGTGCGTGCATGAGTCGGGGAGTTAATCGACGAATTCGAATTCGTTCGAAAGCAGCAGGGCCTGCGCGAGTTGGTCCAAAGCCGGCTGCGAATCGCCCACATCCAGAATGAAGCGCGTCGCCGACTCTGACTCGGCGGGATCCGGAAGTCGAGCCAGGATCTGTCGATAGACATCGCGAATTCGGGACTGCACCTCCGCGACCGGATCGCCGGCTGCCGACGTGGCGGAAGCCGAGCCGGCGGCGATCGCGCGGGCCGCGACAGCCCGGGCCTGCTCGATCACGAACGGGGAATTCATGCTGTAGAGCGCCTGTTGCGGAACAGTTGTCTGCGGTCGTTGCGGCGTACTCACATCGGGACTGGCGAAGTCGAACACGCGAAACGTGCCGGGAAGATCCTGTCGATCGATGAACCCGTACACGGTCCGCTTCGTGGTGAAGGGTTGCGCAAAAATGTCGACCGGCCGGCCTCCCTCTTCGCCATTCAGTCGCCCGGCGACCGCCAGCAACCCGTCGCGCAACCCTTCAAACTCGACGCGCCGCCGGTTCATTTTCCACCACAATCGATTCTCGGGGTCGATGGCGAGCGCTTCGGCGCGGTCATCGCTCGACTGCTGATAGACCGCCGACAGCAGGATTTTTCGGTGGAGCGATTTTACCGACCAGCCGTCGGCGATCAGAGTGCCGGCGAGGTAATCGAGCAGCTCGGGATGAGTGGGGGGCATACCCCGGCGACCAAAATCGCCGGGCGTTGCCACGATTCCTTTTCCGAAGTGATGCATCCAGACGCGATTCGCCATCACCCGGGCAGTCAGTGGATTGCGATCGCTGGCAATCGCCTGGGCCAGCTCGAGCCGACCGCTGCCGCGGGCGAAGTTCTTCGCGCCGGTCTCGGCTACCGCCTGAAGAAATCGGCGGGGAACTTCGTCACCCGGTCGTCCCGGGTTTCCGCGAATCAGGATTCGGGGGGCGATCGGTTGCGGCGCGTCGTTGAGAACCATCGCGCGGGGCGGGGCGGCGACCGAATTCGCCTTCCAACTGTCGACCTCTTTGCGCAGTTCCGTCAGACGGTTCCGCATCGCCCGATCCAACAGTCTTCGCAACTCTTCCTTGGGAACCGCCAATGGTCCCTGCTCGGAATACAGAATCTGTCGCAGTTCTTCCGCCGCCGGTTCAGCGAGCGCCGTCGGCAATGCCTGGGGGGCCGCCGTCGGGTCCGGTGAGCCGTCGGCCGCTGCGGGCTGGGGCTTCTGCGATTCGACCCACTGCTTCTGCACGTCGACAAACAGCTTTCCATACGCGGTCGCGACATCGACCATCGACTTCGGCTTCAATTCCGCCAGAGTCTTCCGAACGAGCGGATTCACCTTGGGGGCGTCGGCGGCGGGTTCGGTCCGAAACGCCGCCAGGTACGCCTCCGCCTTGGCTTCGAATTCCCCTTCCGGCAGCGCCGCCAGCACGTGCCAGGGAGCGAAGATGGGGTGATGTTCCCGTGCCGTCGAAGCGACAAAATTTCGCCAGCGGGTGACCATTTCATTGCGAACATCCCGGAGTCCCAACGCCACCCGAATCACTTCGGGAATCGGCTGTCCCTCTTTCTGGACGATCGAGAGCAGGTACTCCACCGACTGCCCGCGAAGCTGATTCAACACCTCGACCCGTTTCTCTTCGAGAAAGTTCTGAGCCACTTTCTCCCGTTTTTCCAGCTCAGCCAAGTACGCCTTGTACTCTTCCCCTTCGCCGGGATCGCCAATTTGGGGCAGATCCCCCGGTTCCACGCAGCTAGCGAAAACGCCGTACAGCGAATAATAGTCGGCAGTCGGAATCGGGTCGTATTTGTGATCGTGGCAGCGGGCGCACTGAACGGCCAACCCCATCAAACCCCGCGTCACCACGTCAATCCGGTCGTCGATGATGTCGTTCTGGTTGTTGCCAAACCGTCGCCCCAGCGTCAGAAATCCCAAAGCGGCGAGCGCGCTGCGATTCCCATCCAGCTCAAGCTGATCGGCCGCGAGCTGCTCCAGCAGGAACCGATCGTAAGGCAGGTCGGCGTTGAACGCGTTGATCACATAGTCGCGATACGTGTACGAAAACGGGTATTTGCGTTCCTCGGTGAATACGTATCCCTTCGTGTCTGCGTACCGCGCGACATCGAGCCAGTGCCGGCCCCAACGCTCACCGTAACGCGGCGACGCGAGCAACCGGTCCACCACCCGATCCCAGGCGTCGGGCGACTCGTCGGTGACAAACGCCTCGGTCTCGGCATAGGTCGCAGGGAGGCCCAGCAGGTCATACGTCGCTCGTCGAATAAGTGTCCGCCGGTCGGCGGTCGGCGACGGTGCGATCCCCGCGGACTTCCACTGCGGCGTAATCCAGCGGTCGATCACCGACTGTTCCCAGTCGGGGTAGGTCGACGGGGGGAGCGCGGGAACCAAAACCGGTTGCAGTGACCAGTGGTTTTTGCGAAGCTCCGCAATCCCCTCAGGGGAACCGGGAGAGTGCAGGCCGGTCGCGATTCCAGAGGCTGGAAACGGCGTTCCGCGGGTGACCCACTCCGTGAGCGCCGCGATCTCGGCGTCGGGGAGCTTGGCGGTGGGGGGCATTTTGATGTCGTCAGTGTGGCTCAGCACTTCGAGCAGCCGACTTTTCGCTGGCTGGTCTCGATCAATCACCGGGCCAGCGTCTCCCCCCTTTTCCACCGCCGCGGCGGAATCAAGCCGTAACCCCCCTTTCTGCTTCTCGGAACCATGACACGACAAGCAGCGATCGATCAGAATCGGCCGGATTTTGGCTTCAAAGAAGTCGGCATCGGCAGGCTCGGCGGCATACACGCTGCCACAGGTCGCCACGAGTCCGAGCGACGTGAACCATACGACCGAAACGGCGAACCGAAATGAGGGGGCGGTGTGAGGATTCGTGTTCATGAATCCAATTTGATGGATGGGGCGGGAGCCGTCAATTGAGCAGCGGGGAAAGCCCCCTGACCGTAGTGAAAGGGATGAAGAGGTTGGACAGGATTGCTGAGGCGGCGGTCGATCGCGTGGATTGGGTTTTTCTCGACTTCAGCAACTTATCCAGAGAGCAGGAATGGCGCGAAACTCCATCCAGTTCATCCAGTTCATCCCTTTCATCCTCTTCATCCTGTCAAATTCTTTCCGTCAGTCGTAGCACTCTGAGAGCCGCACAACGACGAGAGGTTTCTGAGCAACGCAATCCTAATCCCACGAAACACGAGTCAAGGCTGAGTTTTCATCAACCCAGCCTTGTCCTCCCGTGACGCCGTGTCCTCGACACCACAGGTCGCGGTAAGCGACACCGATCGCCTACGCGGGAGCTTTCGCCAACTCCAGCGCCCGGCGATCGTCGATCATCTTGCGAACTGTCGCGACCGCGTCGGCGACTGTCGCCTTGGTCGCCGTCGCTTCCCAGCGCCAACGCAATTCAACCTGTCCCTCTTTCAGTCCCTTCCCGCCAATCACCACGCGCAGCGGAATTCCGATCAGGTCGGCATCCTTGAATTTGAACCCGGCCCGCGCGTCGCGATCATCCAGCAGCACATCGATGCCGGCGGCCTGCAGTTCCTTGTAATACCGCTCGGCGACCTCCATCGTCTCGGTGTCCGAGACATTGAGCGGAATGATCAGCACTTCATACGGGGCGATCGACAACGGCCAGATCAGTCCGTTCTCGTCGTAGCTCGTCTCGCACAGCGCCGCCACGATGCGGTTCACGCCGATTCCGTAGCAGCCCATGATCATCGGATGGCGCTGTTCCTTTTCGTCCAGGTATTCCGCTTCCAAGGAGACGCTGTATTTGGTCCCCAGTTTGAAGACGTGTCCGACTTCAATACCGTGGACCAGATCGAGCGTTCCCGAACAGCGCGGACAGGGATCCGCCTTGTCGGCCATTCGCAAATCGTGCGTGGTGGCGACCTGGTAATCGCGACCGATGTTGACCCCGGTCGTATGCGTGTCGGCGGCGTTTCCTCCCGTGACCGCGTCCACGATCTGGGCGACATCGTGATCGACAAGCACCCGGCACTGGATTCCGATTGGGCCGGCGAAGCCGACGGGGGCACCCGTGACTTTTGTGATCGTCGCGGGGTCGGCCATTTCGAGTGACTTCACGTCGGCGGCGCGGCGGACCTTTGCTTCGTTCGCCTCGTGATCGCCACGGACCAGAACGGCCAGTGGTTCGCCGTCGGCCAGGTAGATCAAAGTCTTGATCATCTGAGTCGCTGGCACCTTCAGCATGCGACTCACCTGTTCGATGCTGGTGGCGTTGGGAGTGGGCACCTGCGCGACAGCAGCGGTTCCGCTTGAGACCGGATTCAGAATCGGCTTTCGTCCGGTTTCCGCCCGTTCGAGATTCGCGGCGTAGTTGCATTGAGGGCAATGGACGATGCGGTCTTCGCCATTGTTGGCGGGGACCATGAACTCGTGCGACGCGTCACCACCGATCGGTCCACTCTCGGCCTCGACCGGGAGGTACTTCAACCCTGCGCGGGCGAAGATCCGACAGTAGGCGTGATACATCTGGTCGTAGATCGTGTTGAGCTGTTCGAGGCTGCTCCCGAAGCTGTAGGCGTCTTTCATGAGGAACTCGCTGGTCCGCAGCACACCGAACCGCGGGCGTTCCTCATTGCGGAATTTGGTCTGAATCTGATAGACGCACAACGGCAGTTGACGGTACGAGTTGACGTGCCGGCCGATGAGATCGGTGACGACCTCTTCGTGTGTTGGCCCCAGCGCGAGATGAACCTTGCGATCACCGCGTGTGATATGGAAATTGATGAGAACATTTCCAAAGGCGGACTTGCGCCCGGTGCGTTCAAAGAGGTCGATGGGCTGAAGCGCGGGCATAAAAATTTCGATGGCCCCCGCGCGATCCATTTCCTGACGGACGATCGCTTCGGCTTTGCGGACCGCGCGCCAACCCAGAGGAAGATAGGTGTACGCGCCCGCCATGAGCTGACGGATCAACCCGGCGCGCAGCATCAGTTGATGGCTGGGGATCTCGGCGTCAGAAGGGATTTCCTTCATGGTGGGAATGAACGTCTTCGTCCAGCGCACGGTGGCGACCTCGGGGCTTCGAAACTGATGACAAGTGAACAGAGAAGAGCGAGACGGAAATCGCATTGTAGCAGAGGGGCACGCAGGTGGCAGGTGTGCGAAAAACTGCTGTTTTTCAGGGAGAAAACAAAATTTGAAAAATCTGTGAACGGATGGCGACCGATCACTTGACTTCTGCACGAGCGTATATTACTATTCGTTTGCACTAAACGCGGCTACGTGTTGAAAGCCGGGCCGGCGTGAGCCGGTGGTGTCGAAACGCAAGTGAATCCCAGACCCCAACGCGTACACAGGAGGCGAACCATGGTCGACAAATCGATTCTCACGGCGAAGCAGCGCGCGATTTATGATTTCATTAAGGAGAAGATTCTGGTGCGGGGTTATGGCCCGACGGTGCGAGAGATTGGTGCCGGCTTCAAGATCAAGTCTCCCAACGGGGTGATGTGTCACTTGAAGGCGCTGGAGAAGAAGGGACTGATCACACGCGAATCAGGAATGTCGCGGGCGATTCAATTGACGGAGCCATTGAATCGGGTCGCGTTGCCGCTGCATGGGCGGATCGCGGCGGGGAATCCGATTCAAGCGGTCGAGCAACAGGAACATATTGATTTCGGTTCGTTGTTCGAGGGGGACTCGCAGTTCTGTTTGCGTGTCGCGGGGAACTCGATGATCGAAGCGCAGATCGCCGACGGCGATTATGTGGTGGTTCGCAAGCAGCGGACCGCGCGCGATGGTGAGATTGTTGTGGCCCTGTTGAACGGCGAAGAGGCAACCTTGAAGCGATTTTTCAAGGAGCCAAATCGCATCCGCCTGGAGCCAGCCAACTCCACCATGCAGCCGATCTATTCGGCGCATGTTGACGTGCTGGGCGTGGTGACCGGTGTGATTCGCAAGTACTAGCGAATCGACTCGCAACGCCCCGCTCGCCCGCGTGTGGCGAGCGGGGCGGCGTCAGCCCAATGCCACTTACTTTGGCACCGACGACGGAGGCTCGCTGTCGTTTCTTTTGCGGAGAGCTTTCATGAATTTCGTGGATTTCTGTCGCCGGGTGTGCGCCTTTCTCGGGTAGTCGCGGGGATGTTTC
>CAMATH010000029.1 GCA_945860955.1 Planctomicrobium piriforme | reverse complement strand
CTATCAGCGCGCTACGCTGGGCGAAGCGCAACCTTTGTCGTTAGTCCATACTTCGCCCCCACATCCATCCGAAGTTCAAGTTCCGGAATTCACTCGCCGCATTCAGAGTCCGTGCGGTACGACTTGCTGATCATTGATTCGAACGTGTTCCGCGTTTTGTTATCGGCGCTGGCTTGGCGCGGAATCTTGCGGCGCACCGCTTTCGCGTCGAAACCGCTTCCGTTCCGCTTTGTCACGCCGTTCCTCTTCGCGGAATGTTCGCACTGTATTCCAGCATTGAGTCGCGGTCGGTGTCCCTCTAGTTCAGTCGCGGCAGGATGTCCCGCAGGTAAACAACTTTGTCCAGTTTGTGCCGACGCGCCTAATGCAGCACTCGTAAAACGCGCCTACGCAAATCCACGTCTTCGACAGAATCGAGCGACGGTCTCCAGGGATCGCTGAAATTTGCTCAACCGCTCAGGCCATGCCCGCCACGGATCTGGATCTCGCACAACCGGCCGCTCGGTCCTGACTGGGATTCGGCGTTTGTCGAAACGAACCCGCGCAAAAACGGGCGGCGCGTCTTGTCTGTGTTTGGGACTCATTTACCCCCGTGCTTGTGCAATCGCTGGTTCTTCAATCGGGCCGGGATGCGTTAGCAAATCAGCGAATGCGCTGCTAATCGGAAACCCCAAGTCCCTTTCCAGCCAGCCCCATGCGCCAGTCGTATTGATTTCCAAGAAACAATGCCCCCCGCTAGGGGTCACGATCATATCGATGGCTCCGAACTGCAAGTTGAGACGTTTCATGAGCGCTAGACACTTCTGCGCGACATCCTCCGGCAAATTTACCTTCCATTTCTTCATCGGCTGATCGAGGTTATATTTTCGCCAGTCAGTCCTCGAGATGTCGTGGGCTTGGCTGTCGAGCGCGCCTGCAAAGATACACTGGCCAACAATTGTGATGCGCAGCTCGTGCTGCTTGGGGATTTGCTCTTGGAGGAATACTGGCGTCAGTTGCACTGCCGAGTAGTCGCTCCGCAGAGAATCAGGAAGTCGCTTCGTCCAACTTCCGAGGAATCTGCCTTCGACTTCCCTCGGAACATAGTTCAAATCCTTCATGATGACGTCCCCTGAGTGCGCCTCGCAGAACTCCCGCGCTTGCTCGGGGTCGTTTGTGACAACTGTGGCAGGGACGAGAAGGCCGACCTGCTGTGCGACACGATGCTGCAGAATCTTATTCGACGCTCGGCGAATGCACTCCGGACTGTTAACCCACCTCGCGCTCAGCATCCCGCACAACCCGTCCACGAATGCCTGCGTCTCATCTTGTAGGATGGCGCGGGCCGAGGCAGGTATGCCGGCGTCGAAACAATACAACGGTGTCTCGTGCGTCCATGCCACGCTCACCTCGGCAAGTCGAAGGCGATGCTTGCCAATCCTCATTAAGGCGTCGGACACACCATGTTGCTGGAAAATCGTGATACTCGATTTGGCAAGCATCTGGTCAAAGTTGAGGCGCGCGAACCGCGCGCCACGTGCCCGCAGTTGATCTATCACCAAGTCTGGTTCGAAGCCGTTGGTGTGGGTAAGAACCAGGATCATTGATCCACCTCCCGTTAGCGCTTCTTGTGTGTGATATCCGCCGACCGCGGAATGCACCACGCGTATGCGGTTCAGTTTTCCTGCTGGTGCTTCTTGTTTCCGGAGGCATAGACCGTAAGCCAGTCGCGTTCGTTCCACTGCTCCTTCTCTTCGTCGTAGTATCCCGCAGGGTCAGGAACCGGGTCGAACGGCTCGAGTGTCTGGAGGATCCAAGGCGCTTTGGCCTCGGTTGTGTCGTTTTTGTCGGTAGTCGCCGTAGTCATGCCGCACCTTCTGTTTTTGGTATACAGTTCGCCGAACCAGCGGGCCAAACATGATTCTCGCCGTTACGTTCCTCGAACTGAGTTTCGGGGGTACAACTTCTGCGGCTCGCGGTTTCGTGGTTGTAGGTAGCCGCGGGAATTCAACAGCAGAAGTGTGGTGGAAGACTTGTGCATTTTGGTCGTCTGTCAGGAAGATGTCAATACTCGATTCGTCTTAGTCGCAAATTGGAGCGCGGGACAGGGCTTGCAGGCGCGGTTGGGGATTGCGGATTGTCGATAGCGAGAAGAACAACGGGGTCAGACCCGAATGGCGCTGCCGCTTGCGGCGCATGGAGTTACGACGACGGGCCGGTTCGCGACCAAGAGACGTTCACGTCAATCGCGCCGATTGACCCGCGAAACCGCGCGGTGGGGTGTCCTGATTCGAGATTGCGCCGCTGCCCCCCGGCCAAAACGACAAGTTTTGAGTCGGCGCGCACCCCGCCCCTTCTGCGAAGCAGTCGCGTTTGAACCTCCCTGGGAAAGAACAAAGGTTGCAGGTCTCTTTTCCGGGGGCGGTCTCGTGGCTTGATCGTTGATTCGAGGCTCAGGCGAACGGTACTCTTTCGGACCCAACGGTCATTACCACAAGGGAGTCCGCGTGAATGCAGGGACGCAAGGCTTTCAGTTCGGTTTCCGACTCGGCCATGTTCACCCAGGAACGCCATTGGCGTGGAATGGGCGGATCGATTGGCGCAATCAGCCAACGACGTTGCTCGACCGAATCCCGCCGCGCGTGGGCCGAACCCCAGCCCCAATCTTCCGCGAGCTCCACGAAGTTCGCGCGCACGGGATTCCGTTCGACGTACCGAGTCGTAATCCACAGGTACTCGTCGCGTTGAATCGCGAACGTGCCAATGATTCGGTATCAGTGCCATCGCGGAAATCGGCAATGGAACGATCTCCCACGTCTCGTCGATCACGTGCAAAAACGCGTCGGTATTCACAGCCTTCCCAAAATCGTAAGGTGCGCCACTGCCCGGTTTAGAACCTGAAACAGTTCACCCTTTGGACAAACTCATTTTCATCGCGGCACGATTGACATATTTTACCGACCGCAGTCCGACAGATCATTCAGCCCTGCCCCCTTCTTTCTCCCCCAACGGCGACAGGATTTCGATCTAACGAGCTACCAATTCAGCAATGTTGGGGCCTGTCGAGAACGCAGTTTCCGCACCCACGGCTGGCGGCGGTTGTCCAAACTGGGACAGGTACCTAAAACTCCTCACCAGGTCGCAGGTAACGCCATTCCCCTTCACCCAGTTTCCCCAGCATCACCTGTCCGATACGGACCCGTTTCAAACCGACTACCTTCAGGCCGATGAGGTCGCACATTCGGCGGATTTGCCGCTTGCGTCCTTCGCGGATGACGAACCGTAACTGTTCGCGGTTGATCCACTCGACCCGCGCGGGGCGCAAGGGCCGGCCGTCGAGTTCCAGGCCGTGCTGCAATAGCGCCAACGCCTTGTCTTCGAGCGTCCCCTCAACGCGCACCAGGTATTCCTTTTCAATCTCCCCCTGGTCTCCCGTCAGGTGTCTCGCGAGTCGACCATCCTGCGTGAAGACCAAGAGTCCCGTCGAATCGATATCCAGTCGGCCCGCGGGAGCCAGTCCCACGAATGTCTCACGCGTGACCGCTGGTCCCGGTGTGCTGGGCATTCGCCGTTCTGGGGTGATGAGTTCCACCGCCGGCCGATAGCCCGGTTCCGGCTGACCCGAGACATAGCCCACCGGCTTATTGACCAGAATCGTCGCCAACAGCCGCTGTTCACCCAGCGCTTCGGGAGCGAGCGCGACCTGCTGGTTGGGAAAGACCTTGACCCCCAGAGTCGTCACCGGCAAGCCGTCAACCAGCACCAGTCCGCGTGAAATGAAGTCGTCCGCCTCGCGCCGCGAACAGAGCCCCTTGTGGGCCAGCAGTTTCGACAGACGCAAGGGAACCGTTGGATCCAACTCAGTCATCAATGATCACCCGGCATTCGGGCAGGCTGTCGAGAAACAGTTGCCCATAGCGTTTGGTGCGGACACGCGGGTCGAGAATCACGACCTGACCGCGATCGGTGGCGGTTCGAATCAATCGACCAAAACCCTGTTTCAGCCGAATCACCGCCTCGGGCACCTGATACTCCATGAACGGATTCCCCCCCCGTTTGCGAATCGCCTCCAGCCGCGCTTCGAGCAGCGGATGATCGGGAACGCTAAACGGAAGCTTGGTGATGATCACGTTTTGCAACGCGTCTCCCGGGACGTCGACCCCCTGCCAGAAACTGTCCGCACCAAACAGAACCCCCTTCTGGTCATTACGAAACCGCTCCAGCAGCAGCGTGCGGGGAGTCCCCTCTCCCTGGCTGTAGAGCGAATATCCATTTTCGCGGAACCAGCTCGACAGTCGCCGGGCGCAACCATCGAGCATTCGGAAGCTGGTGAACAGCACGAACGCCCGCCCTTGGGTCTGGTCGACGTACTTGCGGATTCTCTCGCAGACCGCCTGCTCGTATTCCAGCGGCGATTCGGTTGGGTCGGGCATCGACTTGGGAAGAATCAGCCGAACGTTGTCGCGGTAGTTGAACGGACTGTCGAGCTGCACCTCGGCGGAGTGATCGACCCCCAGCCGATGACGGATGAAGTCAAAACTCTGTCCCCCGACCGCCAGAGTGGCGCTGGTGAGAATGACGGTGGGAACCTTGTTGAACAACTCGTCTCGCAGCACCCCGCCAATTTCGACGGGCGAACAGCAGAGTTCGACCCGGTCCTGATTACGCCCGGTCAGATCGATCCAATAGACCGAACCCTGAATCGACTGTTTGATCCACGATTCCAATCCGACCGCGAAAGTCAGGCAGCGTTTGGCCGCCGATTCCAGTTCGATGCGGTGTTCTTCCAGCGGAATCCCCTCGGCGAACAGGCTGATCGCGCGACCGAGATCGCGCAAGGGGGTGGCGAGGTCGGTGGGGGTTTCCGGGGTCCGATGAACGCGTCCGTTTTTCGCGCAGTTCTGCGCGCGAAAGTGACGCATCTCGGCGAATAGATCCTCGGCGATGAAGTGCAGTTCGGTGACCAGCCGCTGCCCTTCCGTGAATCCATGGTGATACAGCAACCCTTTCTGGGTGCGGTCATTGGCCAGCTTGTTGAGCAGGTAATCAACCTGCCCGCTGGTGATCTTCAATCCCAGATGGTCGGCGGCCACCTGTTCGACCGTGTGCGCCTCATCGAAGACGACCACATCGTAATCGGGCAGCAGGCTCGCACCGTCGCGCCGAAGCGCCAGGTCGGCGAAGAACAGCGCGTGGTTCACCACCATCAGGTCGGCGTTCCACACTCGACGCCGGGCCTTGTAATAGAGGCAATCTTCGTAGGTCGCGCACTTCTTCCCGAGACAATTGCCGTGATCGCTGCGGACCTCGTCCCAGACTTCGTTCGGAGGTCGAAAATCGAGTGACGCGAGGCTGCCGTCGGAGGTGGTCTGCGCCCACTTCAGCAGCTCCCCTACCTGATCGACCTGTTCGGGATTCGGGAAGATGGAACCGGCCCGGTCGGCCGCCCCTTTTAACCGACGCAGGCTCACGTAGTTCCCGCGTCCTTTGACCAGAACCGCCGAGAATTCCAGTGGCAGGACCGCGTTCAGAAACGGGATGTCTTTTCCGATCAGTTGTTCCTGCAGGCTGATCGTGTGCGTGGAAATGACGACGCGGGTGCGGTCGGACTTCTCGCCTGGCTCTTTGCCGCGGGCGGGGGTATCGTCGCGTTGTTTCGCGGTGGCGGCGAGGATCGCGGGAACGAGATACGCGAACGACTTGCCCGTGCCGGTCCCCGCCTCAACCACCAGATGAACCTTCGCGGTGATCGCGTCGGCGACCGCCTCGGCCATTTCGAGCTGCTGTTGCCGATGCTCGTAGCGCTGCAGCTTTTGCGCGATCCGTCCTTGCGGGCCGAGAATCGATTCGGGAGTGAAAACTGTGGTCATACGACTTTCGACGGCAAGGCCCGTCCGTAGGGGTCAGGCGTGACGTTCGAAACACAACAGACAGATATCGTCGCGCTGCGCAAGTCCGTCGCCAAACGACTCGACATCCTCGATCACCGCTTCGACAACAGCGGCGACGTCTCCCCCGGCGCTCGCCAGGCGGGCGGCGAGCCGATCGGATCCGTAGCATTCGTTCGTGTGATTCATCGCCTCGGTCACTCCGTCGGTATACAGCAGCACGGTTTCACCGGAGGCGATTTTGACGGTTGTCTGCCGGTATTTGAGATCGGGCTGGATCCCCAACGGCAACCCCGACAGATTCAGCCCCAGCGACGTGACCTCGTTCGTCTTCGACCGAAGCAACGGGGGCAGGTGGCCAGCGTTGACGATGGTTAGGGTGTGAGCCGTCGGATCGAGAACCAGTAACGCGAACGTGATGAAGCGATGCCCCAGACCTCCTGTGGAAAGCCCTTCGTTGAGTTTGGTCACCGCGTCGGCGGGGGTCGGTTGAGAGAGCAGCATGTAGCGGACGTCGCTGTACATCCTGGCCATCAAGAGCGCCGCCGGCACCCCTTTGCCCGCGACATCCCCCACGGTGATCGCCGTCCGGCCACCCGGCAGCGCGACATAGTCGAAGAAGTCGCCCCCCACGCGCTGGGCGGGCGAGTAGTGATCGCTGAACGAGTAACCGGGAATCAGCGGCCGTTCGCTGGGGAGAAAGCCAAGCTGTACCTGTGTGGCGAATTCCAGCTCCCGCTCCAGATCGCGCTGCTTGATCGCCGCCTGGTGCATCCGCACGTTATCGAGTGCCAGCGCCGCCTGGGTACAGACCGATGCCAGCAGGTCGAGATCATCCTGCGAGAACATCCCCGCGAGGCTGAAGGTGTCGAGCTGAA
This sequence comes from Planctomicrobium piriforme, assembly GCA_945860955.1. Taxonomy (GTDB): domain Bacteria; phylum Planctomycetota; class Planctomycetia; order Planctomycetales; family Planctomycetaceae; genus UBA10511. The sequence goes on along the minus strand of CAMATH010000029.1, from coordinate 61,857 downwards.
TGGCTCCCCGCACATCCAGCGACCGACACGGCAGCGGAACGCACATGAACGAACGGATCCGCAAGTTGGCGATACTCTCGGTGAGAAACCGCGGATCTTTGGCAGCGTCGCTGCACAAAACCGCCTTCGATTTGTCGATCGCCTCGCGGAGAATCGTCGTGCTGATCCGGGCCGAGTCGAGTTCTGACCCTTCCCGCCGGAGTCGAAACGCCTTGATCTGAAAATCCCCCGTCGAGGGATCTTGCAGAACCACCACCCCCCGGTCCGCCTGTGGAAAGATCTTAAAGAGACTCTCGAGAATCCGGGGGAGGACCACGTCAATGTCGAGACTTCCCCCCAGATTGTCGGTGATTTCGAGAATCGCGCGCAGCTTCGCTTCTGGACGGACATGGACCTGCGGATACGCCCGGGACCGCACATCGAAACTCGACGAGATCGACGACGCCTCGCCATCTTCCACCAGTTCGGGAGGCCGGGGCGTTGATGACGCCTTGGGACGAGGAGAGGTGTCGGTGGCCTCCAGGGTCTTTTTGGCATTCGGTGAGCCATCGGCAGCGTCCGCCTCGTCTTCCGGTTGCGCCGGCTCAGAGTCGTCGGGCGTGACCTTCAGCAGAAATCGCAGTTCGACTTCGCAAACGCTGATGATGTCCCGGTGATGCAGCTCGACGCGGCCTTTTCCCTGGATCGGTTCACCATTGATTTGCGTCCCATTTCGGCTGCGAAGGTCTTCGAGATAGAATGCGCCGTGGCTTTCGAGAATTTGCGCGTGCGCCCGGCTGACCGCGCCGTTTTCCAGCACGATCTGACAACTGGGGAGGCGCCCCAGGGTGCAGCGTTCCCCGTGCAGCTCAATGATCTGCCCGGGACAGCTCCCCGCGATGACCTTCAAGACAGCCATGAGTCGCCCCTCGTGGCGGTGGTGAAAATGCGAGTCAACTCAGGGTTCACCGTCGACCTGCTTTGGTTCGAGAATGGATTTCAGACTCGCGTTCAGCTCTTCATTCAACTGTTTGCGGTTGCGCTGAATCGTGTCGGTGATCTGGTCCTTCATCCAGGGGTCAAAGTCCCCGAAATTCCCCGCGAGTTTCGAGATCTGCTCCTGCGAGGCGCGGTAGTCGTGCTTCACATGGGTCAACAGAATAGCCTGGCCCGCTTTGCCAAACGCGCGAAACTTCGCTTCTGAGGCTGGCAGCGACGCCAGTTGATCAAAATACTCTCCCGCCTCGTTGAATTCCCCGCGCGCCAGGTGCAGCGTCGCGAGCTGCTTTGTGGCGTAGTTGCGGTAGAATTGCTTGTCGGGGAAGTTCTCGACCACCGCCTTCCAGGCGGGAATGCTGTCCCCCATCGACATCGCGTAAAAATACTGCTTGTCCGCCGAGCCCAGGTTCTCGACCACCGCGCCGCGGCGTGGCTCGGTCGCCATGGGATCGGGGGTTCGCAGCAGCCACCCCGTGCCGGCGGCGGCCCCCGCCACCAGAATCGCCAGACCAAAAACCCGCAACAGATAACCCCCCCATGAACGGTCGGGAGCCTGCCAGATCCCCCGGGCCAGGCGCACGGGAAACGATCCCTGCGGCACATCGGGTTTCGCGGGATTTCGAGTGGGGGTCACTTCGGTGTCGTCGGTGTCATCCCCCCCGTCTTGTGCCGACTTCTGAGCCATCCGCTTCAAGTCGCGCAGCAATTCGGTGGCCGACTGATAGCGCTTCTCCGGGTCTTTGGCCATCATCTTGTGGATAATCTTGCACAAGATGACCGGCAGATCCTCGCGGACCTCATTCAGCGGCGTCGCCTTCTGTTTCACATGCGCCATCGCCACCGCCATCGCGGTCTTCCCGCTGAACGGCGGTTTTCCCGTGAGCATGTGGTAACAGGTGACACCCAGAGAATAGATGTCGCTCCGCGCGTCGAGCTTGCTGTCGGCGACCTGCTCGGGACTCATGTACAACGGCGTCCCCATCGTCACGCCATCCTGAGTCAGATTCAGGCGTTCCCCTTCCAGCGTCAGTTGGGCCAGCCCAAAGTCGGCGACCTTTACGTCCCCTTTGGTGGTCAACAGGATGTTCTCGGGCTTGATGTCGCGATGCACAATTCCCGCGGCGTGCGCCGCTTCCAGCGCCGAGGCCGCCTGCTTCAGAATCTGCAGTGCGCGGGGCAATTCGAGCGGCCCCTTTTTTGTGATCAGTTCGCGCAGATTCCCTCCCGATACGTACTCCTGGACGATGAAATTCGTTCCCGCGTGTTCGCCGACCGTGTAGACCGCGACAATGTTGGGATGACTGAGGGCGGCGGCGGCGGTCGCTTCCGTTTGAAACCGCTGCTTGTTGATGTCGTCTTTCACCCGCTCGGGCCGCATCACCTTGAGCGCGACCTTCCGCCCCAGTGAGGTCTGCTCAGCCAGATAGACCTGGGCCATCCCCCCCTGCCCGAGTCGGCGGATGATCTTGTACTCACCCAGCATCTGACTCCCGATTGCGCCGTCCTCCGCCGACTGCGGGGCGGGCGGATCGGGTTCGGGCGCGCTGGAAGAGTCGGTTGCGGACATGGGCGGGACGCGGGATCTTCAAACGGAAAGTCGGCGGACGGGGCGCAACGGAGGCGCGAACCCCGACTCTATGATACCCCCCCGGTCCAAGCGACGCCAATCCGGACTGTTTTTAGAACCCGTCCTGGATCAATGCCGTGGAGTTCATTGCGGCGCAGCCGCCTTTGCATCCCGAATGGGATGCCCGACAGTAGCCGGGGGTCGGAGCGCAGCGGAGACCCCCGGAATGCTTCGTCGCAGGAACAGCATCCTGAAGGGATGCCAGAATCGTGTACGGTTGTTTGATTCGCAATTCTCAGCTTCCTCTATCGGACCGGCGCGCGATCGATTGTTTCAACGGCCCGCTTCGGGGCTAGGATCGCCCGAACTCCAACAGCAATGCCCGTTGACTGTTCATCCCTTTCATCCTCTTCATCCTGTCAAATTCTTTCCGTCCGTCGTTCGCACCCACTTCAACCACGCTTCTGGCATCCCTCCAGGATGCACTCGACTTGACACGGGTTGTTTGTGGACGGCTTTCTACTTGAGAGCCTTCTGAATTCTCGCCGTCAACTCGGCCGCCTTCTTCTCCGCCTCCTCAATCGGCAATCCCTTCGCCACTCCCGGTCGCTTGTGGCCGGCGGCCCCCAGATAGGCGTCGCGTCGGACCGCCGCCCGTTCCATCACCAGCCCCAGAATCTCGGGAGGCACCTTCTTGGCTTCCAACATTTTCTGGGGGGTCTCGGCGGCCGCCGACTGGTCGTCCGCCAGGGCGCGAATCAACTGTGCAGACACAAACCAGTAGCCCGCTTCGTTCGGATGGACGCCGTCGGGCTGGAATGTGAAGGTCTTGTCGGCTTCGCGGCGCTTCGCCACCTCCCGCGACATGGGATTGTGCAGGTCAACGACCCGCCAGCCCTCTTTCTTCCGTTCCAACAGCCATTCCGAATACCGGTCGAGTACCCCGTTGTACAGAAACTTCCGGGGGGAACGGAGATCGTCGTAGAACGGAGGGGTCACGAAAATGATCTTCGCCCCCGCCGCCTCGACTTTTGACTTCAGGTTCTTGATCCCTTTCTGGTATCGCTCGAATCGGCCAGCGTCCAGCGGTTCATAGATGCCGCAATTCATGCCGTAGCAGGCGATCACCAGATCGGGTTGGGTCACTTTCAGCACCCGGTCGAGCCGTTCGTCGAGGTCGGGACGGGGGAACTGCCCCCCCGCGTGTCCCTCTTCACTGAGACCGGAAACGGTTTCACTGGGCAGCCCGGCGTTGATCACCACCGGAATCTGGTCCCGCTTTTGAGCCACCAGCCAGGCGTCAAAATTCCCCACATAGGGGCCGGCCGCTGTGATGCTGTCTCCCAGAAAAACCAGCCGCTTGGAATTCAGCACCAGTTTCGCCAGCTCCGCCGACTCGGTGGCCTCGTCGCCACGGACGGCGACACCCCCCAACGCGGTGGCCAGAAACAGTCCGCAAATCAGCATGCATCGACGCATCAGTACACCTGCGCTAACTGCTGGCGCTGCGGTAACTGCGCAGCGCCAAATGGAACACGAATCGCGAAACGAACAACGCCACGACGGCGGCGACCGCCAAAGTCAGCAGCCAGAACGGCTGGAACGGCTTTCCCACGATCACCTCGGCGGGAACAGTCACCACCAGCAGAATCGGAATCACATACGAAAACCCAATCGCCACCACATCCGCCGCCAGCGATCCCTGATAGATGTCGCGGGGATAACGGGCGAAAATCGTGATGTAGAACCAGAATTCGTACAACCCCTGGTTGCGCCCCAACCAGACACTGGTACTCGCAAACACCAGCATCAGGCTGTAGAAGAACAGCACGGCGAGTGTCAGCAGCAACACGTACAACCCGACATCCCCCACGGTCGGAACGTGATTCCGTTCGATCAGGCTGTAACTCAACAGCGCGGCGGGGAGTACCAGATGGCAAAAGGCACCCAGATCGAGTTTCTCAAACGAAATGAGAAATTGCGTGTCGATCGGCTTGAGCAGGGCGAAATCGAGCCCCCCCGTGCGGACCAGTTCGCTCAGGTTCGCCAGATTCGGAACGAAGAACGCTTCCATCAGCGCGTTCAGAATCATCCCGGTCGCCATGAAGCCGAAATACTCGGCCTGAGTCCAGCCGCTCACATTGTTGACGCCGCCAAACACCAACTTGAAAAACACCAGTTGCATCGAAAACCAGAACGCGTGCGTCAGGACTTCGATGAGAAAATTCCCCCGAAACTGCATCTCGCGCACGAGGGAATTGCGCACGAACGTCTTTAAGACCCGCAAGTAATCCGGGTGCGGGGGACGTTGAAGGGCGCTGCTGGCAGTGGGTGGCGTGGGCATTCAACTCGCAATTTTAACAGGCCGCCATTGTTGGTTGTATCCGACGGCGAGCCGGTCGCCGTCAGGCACCGGGTTTTTCGGCCCCTATCGGCAAACCGTATCGATTCACTTCACGTTCACCGCGTCGGTCCAGACATCGCTTCGAAATGGCGAAGCGGGGAGGCCGGCGGCGTTGACCAGGTTCGGCTCGGCGATCTGATTCCAGCCAAACCGGACCGCGACCGGTTTCGCCACTCCGTCGGCTCGCACAACGACTGCGTCCCCTTCAATGGTCGCGGTCGCAGCCACGAATTTCTTGTCTTCTCCCGCGACCGAAAACCAGGTCAACGGTTTTCCGTCGCGTGACTTCAAGCCAGCGGTGTGTTGAAACTTCACCCGGATCGCTTCCCCATCGACCTGGAACGACTCCAGCAGTGGTCCCGAATAGACCACATTCTTGTCATACGTTTTCGCAAGCGCCCACAGCGCGAGCCGCTTCCCCACGTCGAGCTTATTGGGGGGATGAATGTCGTTGATTGTGCTGATATCCGTGGTCACCGCCATTCCGGTGTTCGGGAGCTTCAGGCCAGCGGTTTGCGCTTCCCAGATCTCGGGGAGCAACGTCGCGTTGTCGTCATACCGGAACGGAGCGAGCTGGACGAACAGGAACGGAAAATCCCCCTGATTCCAGATCTTTCGCCACCCGCCAATCAACCCGCGCTGCAGGTTGTGGTACTGCATCCCCCGGCCCCGGTTGGACTCACCCTGGTACCAGAGCACGCCGCGAATGGCGAACGGAACCAGGGGATGAACCATCGCGTTGTAGAGCCCGGTCGAGGTTCCAAAGCCATTCAGTGGATGTCCGGGGGCGACGGGGGGATCGGGGAATTCCTTTCCCGCTTCGTGAAGCGGTGTCGCGATCGACACCCATTTTTGCACCGCCGTCAAATGATCAACGCGGGCCTTCGCGTACGATGTGAGGGAGTCACGGTAAAACTTCCGCTCGGCTTCCAGTTCGGGGATTATGTCGAATCCCTCGGGGGCGATCCACGGCTCGATCGGTGTGCCACCGACCGAGGTGGCGATCAACCCGACCGGCAGATTCAATTCACGATGCAACTCGCGACCGAAGAAGAACAGCACCGCCGAGAATCCCCGCGCGGTATCGGGATTACACACAATCCATTGGCCGCCGATCCGCGTGACCGGGGTTCCCGAAGTGGCGACCGGGGTAAAGAACAGGCGGATCTCGGGGAGTTTCGCCTGGGCCAGTTCCTCTTTCGAATTGGTCGAAATATCGACCGGCCACGCCATGTTCGATTGCCCCGAACCCAGCCAGACCTCGCCGACCAGAATGTCATTCAGCTTGAGCGTGTTGCGGCCGGCGACGGTCATCTGCAAAGGATTTCGGCTCGGCTTTCGCGCCGGCAGTTTGACGCGCCACTCTCCCTTTTCATTCGCCTTCGTCGCCAACGTGTCTTCCCCCAGGGTCACCACCACCTCTTCCCCCGGCTCGGCCCAGCCCCAGATGGGCAACGGCTTGTCGGCCTGGAGTACCATGTGGTCGCCAATGATCGCAGGCAGGGTCACGTTCGCGTGGGTCGACACAGGGAACGCCAGCGCGACAACCGCCACGATCAGACACTGTTTCCAACGCCGCATTGAAAGAACTCCCCAAGGTGAATGGAACCGGAACCGAGAACGTAGACGATGCGCAGGGTGGGGGGAAGGGGTGGGGTGACGCGGGGGACGCAGGTGGCTTACGCCGCCCCGCTCGCCTCGGGCGATGGCAGGGGCCAGTGGTCCGCCGCTTCCTGGCGGGGGTCGACGGTGCGATTCTCGGGCTGCTCGGTCCGTTGCAATGATGCGTCGCGTGGAGGCGCGTTTTTGTCGGCCCGCCGTTGCGACGGTCGGCCCCGTCGACTTTTCTTGACCTTGAAATGATCCGCTTCGTCGTCAAACCCTTCCCGAGTGATCTCCCACGGCGTGGGTGTGCCGTCATCAAACATAAACTTCGACTGCTGAACCATGGACAAACCCTCCTCTCAAATCTGTTGCGTTTCACATTGTGGACTGGACTACGATCTTTTTGTATTGTAATGTACCGAAGTACACAAAACCAAGCCGAGTTTTCCAGATCGTTGCGGATTGTTCGAATTCGCTTGATTTCGAGGAGAAAGTCACCCATGGACACGACACCAGCCACTCCAGAACCGGTCATTTCGACACACGCGCTCGCCCAACGGCTGCAAACCCTGCGGCTCAAAATGGGTTGGCGGCTTGAAGAGGTCGCTGACCGGGCCGGGGTTTCCCGAAGTACGCTCTATCATCTGGAACGGGGGACCACCGCGAATCCCAGGTCGGCGACCGTACATCGTCTGGCCGAGGCGTATGGCGTGGAGGTCGAACGGTTGATCGCCCCGATCGCCGACCCGGTCCCGCCGCACTCCACTCGGGGACGCTCTATTCCCGTCAATTCGTCCCCAGAGTGGTCCACGGAAGGCTCTCGCAACGGAACGCATCCCGGGGACTCGCTCTCGCCCGCCTGTCGATTTGACCGGGCGACCAACCCGGCGGTCGAAGTGGTCGCCGCCTCGGATCCGCAGCTTTTCGCTGGCTGGTCACCGAGTGATTGGGAGGAACTGTACAGCACATTCGCGACGGGAGGGGCGCTCACCGACGAAGGAGTTCGGCAGGTCGCCGACCAGATCAACCGGCACCGGGAAACCGTCCACCAATTGCGAATCCTGCTGCATACGCACCTGTCGGATGTCGCTGTCGGTATGATCGAAACGCTGTTTCGGCTGGTTTGCCCGGAGGTGGGGGCGGGGTGTGATGATTCATTGCCGAGTGGGGTAAATTCCGACGCGTCCGGAGGGCGGACTTCTCCGTGAATACTCGTCGTCGCGTTCCGCGACGTGTGGTTTCAAGGAACCGCGTCACGGGAGGGCGAGGCTCCTGCCGAGCCGCCGCTGTGCGAACAACCGCCAAGCACCGCCCGCTGGGCAGCGCTCGGCATCCAACCGAACCGTGTTGTCGAATTGAAATCGATGTTGTGGAAACCCCAAACACGCATTAGGACCAGCGCGAATCCAGCGGCGGCTTCCGTGGGAAAGTGGGTCGATGGCTGCCCGGAGAACGTCGTATTGCGCTCGAAAGCACACTGGTGGCTCAGCGGGAGCTTCGCCCTCCCGTGGCCCGAAACCCCAAGACGCATGCGGTCCATTTCGCCGGCCCTTGCCCGGCAAGCGACGCTCTGCGAAAATTTCGCCTGACCTGCCGAGCCGCATTCCCGTGCGTTCGAACAGGCGGACCGCGACTGAGATCAGTCGGGTTTTCCCCGTTGAGTCTGGAAAGGATCTTTCGTGAAAGTTCTGGTTGCCGTTGACAATTCCGACGCTTCGAAAAAAGCGGTCTCGTTCGCGTCGCGGCTGATTCTGGGAGAAAAGTCCGACTCCGCGAGCGTCACGCTGTTTCATGTCGTCGAATCGCTGCCGGAGTTCATTGTGGCACGGTCGACGGCGGGTGGGGCATTCGCGACCGTCGCCCAGGAATGGTCCGACATCAATCTAAAGATTGGCGAGCAGTTGCTGGAAGCGCAGAAGCAGACGCTGGTGGCCGCCGGCGTGCCGGCGGCCCGCATTCACACCACGTGCCGTCAGAAAGAAAGTCTTCCCGAATCGTCCCGGGTGGTGGCGGCTCTGGCGATTATTGAAGAGATGAAATCGGGCAACTACGACACGATCGTCATCGGACGTCGCGGAACCAACGCCCTGATCAGCTCGTTCCTGGGCGGGGTCGCCGAGAAGGTCGCGCGCGAAGCGTTCGGCCGGACGTTGTGTATCGTCGACGCGTAACTCCCCGCGAAACCATCGGCATGCCGAACCTCGATTCCCGTGGAACCCCATTCCAGATCGCCCTCAGTGGTGATTTTCTGGATGAACAGGGACGCGACGCCTACGGCGGTTTGCCACTGGATCGACTGGCCGCCGATACCCGGGTCGCCTACCACTTTCTACACGACCAGGCTCCCCAACTGGGTGACACGGAATACTGGAACCGGTTCTATTCGCTGCGGATGACCGCGGAGCAGTTACGGGATGTCGACGCGCTGATTCTGCTGCGTCCGTGGTTGTCGCGGGAGGTTGTCGAGGCGGTGCGTGATCGGCTGATCGTGGTCGCCCGTTCCGGGGCCGGCTACGACAAAGTCGATGTCGCCGCCTGCACCGACAACGACGTTCTGCTGACCAACGCGCCGCTGGCGCTCAACCATCCGACGGCGTCCACCGCGCTGTTGTTCATGCTGGCGCTCGCGAAACGGCTGATGCCCCAGGAACGAATCACACGGGCCGGTCGGTGGGATCTGCAGGCCGCCGAGATGGGTCACGAGATCCTGGGTCGGACTTTGGGAGTCGTGGGGCTGGGGCACAGTGGCCGGGAGCTGGTGCGACTGGTCGCGCCGTTTGAGATGAACGTGTTGGCGTATTCGCCACACGCGAGTTTGGAACAGGCGCGGGAGCTGGGGGTCGAGCTGGTTTCGCTCGATCGGCTGCTGGCGGAGAGTGATTTTGTGAGTGTCCACGCGCGGCCCCGGCCGGAAAACCGGAAGATGTTCGGGGCGGCGCAATTCGGGGCGATGAAACCGTCGGCGTATTTCATCAACATCGCCCGGGGGGAACTGGTCGATCAGCCGGCGCTGGTTGACGCGCTGCGGTCGCGACAGATCGCGGGCGCGGGGCTGGACGTATTCGCGGTCGAGCCGTTGCCAGCCGACGATCCGTTGATCGCGCTCGATAACGTGATCCTGACGCCGCACTGGAACGCGTCGTCGAAGGATGTGTTTCAGGCGACAGGGCGAAACGTGGTGGCGTCGGTTCTGGCGGTTGCGAAGGGAGAGCTTCCGGACCACATCGTGAATCGCGAAGTGGTGGATCGACCGGGGTTTCAGGCGAAACTGAAGCGGTGGAAGTGAAGCTGCCGGAGCGTCGTCGCGACATGTGGCGGACGGCGTTCCTACGACGCCGCGGTCTGGACATCTTCGGCAGAGTTGAGTGGAGACAGATTGAAACACCGCATCGGAGGCTTTCGGTCTATCGACGAGCGATTGACAACGCCAACAGCTCAGGCGAAGCCTGTCCATCTCAGTCGGCTTCAGCCGACTCCCCTTTTGCCACCAGTTTCAACTGGTGGTCGCGTTCAGAGAACTGTCGCCAACACGATCGACGATTCATGGTTCTACCCCCAAAGCGGCGCAGCCGCCGGTCGCATCCTGTTAAGGATGCAATAAAGTAGCCGGGGGTCAGAGCGCAGCGGAGACCCCCGGGCAGCCGTTTCTCGTCGAGTGCATCCTGGAGGGATGCAAGAAGCGTGGTTGCCTTGGGAGACATTCCATGGTTGGCAGCGTTTTGCAGCGGGCGAAATAGAGACGCTCTCGCGCCGGTCTGATATGCGGACGCAGTGAGTTGCGAGTCAAACAACCGAACACGATTCTGGCATCCCTTCAGGATGCTGTTTTTGACACGCAGCATTCCGGGGGTCTACGCGGCGCTCCGACCCCCGGCTACTTTCTGGCATCCCATTCGGGATGCTACGGCGGCTGCGCCGCGACGAACCCATCAAAACCGCGAATTTTAATCGTAGACCGGTTCTACGTGTCGCAACTCACCCAAGAACCTTCCACAGTGAATGCCAAATCCCCGCGATTCACACCACCGGCGAGAGCATCTCCCGAATCGCCTGAAAGTCGTTCGCCGCGATGTCTTCGAAACTTTTCGGGTGCAATACGTTGTTGACACAGGCGAGCATGTCGCTGATTTCATACGCCCAGCGTCCCATCTCGCGGACCAAAGCGGCGTCTTTATTACCTCGATTTCGAGTCTGGCTCTTTCGTAACGATTCATAACGGTTATCCCAGTATTCCGCATGTTCGTCCCGTTCTTCGATCGTGGCGAACCGGGCACATTGGAGCGATGTGGGAATCACCCGCTTCAGGAACTCGCGTTCCTCTCCTTGAGCCCGTTGATAGATCGCGTACAACTCGCTGAGGCAATATACCGAACGGAGGTATTTTTCGCTCAAAATCACCAGCACGCGATCCGACTTGCTGAGCCGACGCATGTAGTCGGAAATGATCCCGCCGTTGCGGATCTCGCTCGAATCCCGTCGAACCAAGTACCCCCACTCCTTGAGTTTGTCGCACAGGTCTTCCACCGTCTTCTGCCGTTCCCTCCCCGCTTCGGTCTTGTCCTCCCCCCACGCATACGACACAAACACCTCCGGCGGTCCGGTTCGCTCCCCCTCCGGCAGTGGTCCCGCCTGGAGCGGTTCCTCGCGCGATAACGGCGATTCAGGTTGCAGCCGGGGGTCGAGTTCCGCACTCGCGACGCCGATCGTCTTTCCGTGACGCATCCCACCGACGCCCGGCCCCGCTGCCCGCCGCGCTCGCGGGTCCAGAACAATCTCGGGAGCGTTCCCCACTTGAATTTCCTGGATCCGCGCAATAACGCGGTCACACAATTCCCCCGGCTGCTCTCCCCACGCCTCCAGCGTGATCGTTCCCGCCGCCGGATGCTGGTCGGTCGGGTGCAATTCGCTCTTGAGCAGCAGCCGCGAGCGGGTCTGTTCTTCGTACATCCAGACGCCGAACTTCCAGTACTCGGCGTTATCTTGCGCCTCACGCCCGATGCGCGAGAGAATGCCGCGCAGAACGCCATCGTGCAGGAATTTGTAATGCAGCCGATCGGTGACGTCGGCGGGCGCATCGGGTATTCGTCCTCGCAATTGCGACTGCACCCCCTCCCAGTCGGGAAGCAATTCGGGGGCGATGTACTCCTGGAATTCCTGCCGATCGATCCGTAGCTTGCGAGTGGGAAAACAGATTCCGCACGCCTGCATCAGATCGAGAAACAGTTCCCGTTCCTCGGAGGTTTGTTTTTTCCAGGCGACCAGTTCGAGATCGCGGAGTGTGAAGCGCCCTCCGTTGCGCAGCATGGGGTACGACGCGTCCCGGTCGAACAGGGTGTAGATCGCGTCGAGCGCCCAGGTCTGGTCGAGGATGACCCGGCCGGGAAGGTGGTTTGGCCGATAGAGCAGCACTCCCGTGTGATGCAGGAATTCCAGCAGCGCGGTGGCGCTGCTGACGCCGCCGATCTGGTCGCAGAGTGCCTGGAACTGATCGAGTGTCAGAATCCGATGTTTGCGTTTGCTGTTTGGCTGTTTCTGGTCTTTCGCCAGCAGTTTCCGCACATGATCTCGCACCCCGGCCCGTCCCTTCCCGATGCGGACCGGTGGGCGGCGTTCATACAGGGCGGCGACCGCCACTTCCAGCGCCCCTTTCAGTTCCGTCAGGCCGAGGGTCGTCCGGGCGCTGACCGCAAGATGTTTCAGTAGCCGAAACTCCTGGTTTGGCAGGTCATTCCGCGGCACCCGCTGGTCATTCCGTTCGCACTGGCTTTGGACAACCAGCACGGGGGAGTCGGTCCCCGCAAGCTGGCGGACGTAATCGAGCCAGTAGGCGAGCGGGCGGTGTGCCATGGTCAGCTCGCCTCGGGTCTGGACTCCCTGTTCGGTTTCGGGGGTCCAGAGGATCAGAAAGATCGCCTGCCCGTGCAGGAACAGGGCGTGTGAACCGTGGTAGATATCCTGCCCGCCGAAATCCCAGACGTTTCCCCGAACCGGTCGATCCCCGTCGGGAAGAGGGATTTCGATCGCGCCGAGTTGCACGCCGTGGGTGCTGGGGATTTTTGGATCGTAATCGAGATTCTGCAACCGCCGGCAAAGCTGCGTCTTACCGACGCCGCCGTTCCCGAGGATAAAGACCTTCACTTCACGGTCTTGGCGGGCCTCGGTATCGAGGTCGGCGTAGTAGGCGCGAATTGCCGGCAGTGCGTCGGCACCGTCGTATTCCCCCAAAATCTCCGCTGGCAGGTCGCTGAATCGGCAGCCGTGGACATCCAATTCTTCCAACTGTGGCAACAGGGGTGTCAGGACTTCAAAACTCGAAATCCCGGTACACTGGACCAAGTCCAGTCTACGCAGCGCAGACAGGTGCGGAAGACACTCCACTCGTTTGAGGTTTCGGCACCATGCCAAATCGAGCGAGGTGAGCGCCGTCAGATTCCGTAGGGGGTCGATGTCGGTCAGTTGCTGGCACCCCGACAGATAGAGCGAGGCAAGCGTCGTCAGGTTCCGCAGGGGGTCGATGTCGGTCAGTTGCTCGCACCACGACAGATTGAGCGAGGCAAGCGCCGTCAGGTTCCGCAGGGGGACGATGTCGGTCAGTTGCCTGCACCCAAACAGATTGAGCGAGGCGACCGCCGGCAGATGCCGCAGGGGTTCGATGTCGGTCAGTTGCCTGCACCCAAACAGACTGAGCGAGGCGACCGCCGGCAGGTGCCGCAGGGGGTTGATGTCCGTCAGTTGCCAGCACCCAGCCAGGTTGAGCGAGGCAAGCGCCGTCAGGTTCCGCAGGGGGGCGATGTCGGTCAGTTGCTCGCACGACGACAGATTGAGCGAGGCAAGCGCCGTCAGGTTCCGCAGGGGGTCGATGTCGGTCAGTTGCCGGCACCCCGACAGATCGAGTTGCCTTAATTCGCGGAGGGCCGCCAATTTAGCAATGGAATTCAGGGACCGTTCCAAGCGCCATCGACTAAAACTCTCATCTGCGGCAAGAAAATATTTGCCAGCCACTTCACGGAATCCGCTGGCCCCCAGCGACAACCCCTCCAGCCACGTCGCCTGCTGCAATTCGTCGGGAATCTCCTCCAGCGGCAGATCGCCCAGATCGAGCATTTTCGCACGCGTCTCGATCACCTGCCGAATGCGGGCTTGCGCTTCCCGATACGCCTCCTCGGAAGTCCAGGTTCCCTCGCTCATCCCCGCCGCTCCCCCCTGGGGTATCTGATTTGAAGAAATGATCGTCCGGTGGCTTGTTGTGGTGCGGATTATCCCGCTTCCCCTCCCGCGTTGCCACCGTCTCGCCCCGGCCCACCTTCGCCGTGTTCCCAGACCGCGCCGATGCGGGTTGCGCCCCGTTGGGGCTTGGCGTGTGAGGTAACGTCATTGAACCCAGGGCTCCGCCCCGGATCTGGGCTTCGCCCAGACGCGGGGCTCCACCCTGGGCTATCGAATTCCGCCCCGTTGGGGCTGCGTCGTGGGTGGTTGATACGGCTATTCAATCGCTCGTGACGCCGAAGGGATTCCCATACCCCCGTTGGGGCGGACTCGTGGGCGGTCGATACCCGCAAGTCTCGCACGGGGTGACGGCGGTCGATTTGAACGGCGTGTGTACGGCACAATCGAATTCCGCCTTGTTGGGGCTGCGTGGTGGGCGGTCGATCCTCCCAATTCTCTCTCGGGTTGCCGGTGGTGGTCCGGATCGGCCTGTGTCCCGCACACGTGCCGCCGTAACGAGGGCATCACGGAGGCAACGGACGTGGCCGGCACGCCTGCGTAGCCCCAAAGGGGCGTCATTCGAAAGCCCAGGGTGGAGCCGAGCGTCAGGGCACCGCCCTGACACTCGGCGCAGCCCTGGGTCACGTCCCACCACAACACATCCGTTAAGCCCCAACGGGGCGCGACCAAATCACGCGGCATGCATATACATGCGGTCGACGCGATTCGAAACCGCCATTCCGTGGAACGGCCCGCGTTCGCCGTCGCCGTGTTCCCAGACCGCGCCGATGCGGGTTGCGCCCCGTTGGGGCTTGGCGTGTGAGGTAACGTCATTGAACCCAGGGCTCCGCCCCGGATCTGGGCTTCGCCCAGACACGGGGCTCCACCCTGGGCTATCGAATTCCGCCCCGTTGGGGCTGCGTCGTGGGTGGTTGATACGGCTAATCAATCGCTCGTGACGCCGAAGGGATTCCCATACCCCCGTTGGGGCGGACTCGTGGGCGGTCGATACCCGCAAGTCTCGCACGGGGTGACGGCGGTCGACTTGAACGGCGTGTGGACCTCCGACGTGCCGCCGTCACGGAGGCATCACGGAGTCAACGGACGGGGCCGTTGCATGCGTGACCGCGGCGCATAAGCCGTACACACGACGATCCCTGCAAACGCCCAACACGCCCCAACCACGGGGCGCATCGACCGCCAGGGATCCAGCCCCAACGGGGCGGAATTCGCCAGCCCTTGGGCGGGCTTGTCTGGCCCGTTCAGGGCAAATCGCGTTGGCGCACAGAATCCTGTAATCGCTGGAATTTGATCAAACTATTTCTTCGCGGACACCTACCGCCGCGTCGCCACCAACACTCGCGCCCGACCCGCCATATCCTTCAAGATCCGCGGATCCCGAAACGACTCATTCTCCGCAACCAGCCGCAACATCCGCTCCGCCTGCTCCGGCGAAAACTCAATCAGCAGCCTGCCTCCCGAAACCAAAAACGCCGGTACGGCGGCAAACAGCCTGCGAATGATCTCCAGCCCGTCGGTTCCCCCCTTGAGCGCCAAGTGCGGTTCATGCAATTTGACGTCGTTTGACAACTGCTCAATCTCGGCGTCGGCGATATACGGCGGATTGCTGACAACAAAATCAAACTGCGAATCCGCAGGGAGCGGGGCGAACAAATCGCCATGCAGCAACGTCACCCGGTCGGCGACTTTGTGCTTTTGGACATTGTCGTTCGCCACCACCAGTGCCGGTGCCGAGACGTCGACCGCGGTCACCCGCGCCGTCGGCACATTGACCGCCGTCGAGATCGCGATGCAGCCCGACCCGGTTCCCAGTTCCAGAATCCGCGGGTTCTCATACTTGCGGGCCTCGGTGATCAGTTCCAGCACCAGTGTTTCGGTATCCGGGCGGGGAACCAGCACATCGCGATTGACCAGAAAATCGAGGCTGAAAAACTCCCGCCGACCGATCAGATACGCCACCGGCTCAGCCTGCGTGCGACGCTTCACCAGATCGCGCATGCGGGTCCGCTGCGGATCGGTGACGACCTCGTTGAACTGCACGTAGAGCTGAATTCGCGGGCAGCCCCGCGCTTCCGACAGCAACAGCTCGGCGTCAAGCCGGGCGTTCTCGCACCCGTTCTTCTTCAGGTGCTGCGTCGTCCACTCGAGAATGCGTCCCACCGTCCAGGGAGCGTCGGCGGGAGGTTGAGCGGCGGGAGCGGACACAGCGGACGCCTTGATATGGTGCGGAGACGGGTCAGCGATCGATTCTGTTCGCGGAGGGCTCTTATTCCGGCTGTTGTCCGAGCCGTTCGTCGCGGTCAAATTTCAATAACGCGTCGACCATGTCATCAAGCTGACCCATGATGACCTGATCGAGCTTGTACAACGTCACGCCGATGCGGTGATCGGTCAGGCGATTCTGCGGGAAATTGTACGTGCGAATCCGTTCGCTGCGATCTCCCGAACCGACTTGCAGTTTGCGCTGCGTGGCGCGTTCGGCGTGCGCCTGTTCCTGTCGCAGCTCAAGCAGCCGACTGCGGAGAACGCGCATCGCCTTGGCTTTGTTCTTGTGCTGGCTCTTTTCGTCCTGACACTTCACGACCAGCCCGGTCGGAATGTGCGTGATGCGGACGGCGCTTTCGATCTTATTAACCTTTTGGCCGCCAGGGCCACCGGCCCGCATGGTATCGAGTCGCAGGTCTTCTTCTTTGATTTCGATTTCCACTTCGGTCGCTTCCGGAAGGACGGCAACCGTCGCGAGACTGGTATGCACCCGGCCTTGCGTTTCGGTCTCGGGAACGCGCTGCACCCGGTGTCCGCCGCTCTCGAATTGCAGACTGCGGTACGCCCCTTCGCCCGCGACGGAAAAGACCACTTCCCGCACCCCGCCCATATCGGAGGGGGAGAATTCCAGAACTTCGCACTTCCAATCACGGACGGCGGCGTATTTCTGGTACATGTCGTACAGATCGCGGGCGAAGAGAGCCGCCTCTTCCCCCCCCGTTCCCGCTCGGATTTCCATGATGAGACTGCCGCGCGTGGCGGCGTCTCCCGCCAGAACCAGATCTTCCAGTTCGGTCTGCAACGTCAACCGCTGCGCGTCGAGCGTGTTGAATTCCTCTTGGGCGTACGCCTTGAGGTCGGGGTCGGCCTCGCTGTCGACCATCGTTCGCGCGACTTCGACTTCGGTTTCGAGCCGATTGAACTCGCGGACTTTATGCGCCAATTTCGCCAGACCACCATATTCGCGCTGCACGGTCTGCAGCACGGCGGAGTCGGCGAGGACGGCGGGATCCTGAATGGAGCGTTCGAGCTCTTCGAACCGCTCGAGCTTGGCCTGCAAACTGGGAAACACGACAAAACCCCTGAAAAATCTAAGGACGGCCGGGAGACAACGGGGAACACCACCAAGGGGAATCGGGAGTGTGCTTCAACACACTCCCGATTCAACCCGGGAATTCCACGCCACAGGGGATGCGGCCCAGCTAGCCCTTCGCTTCGGCTTCGTTGCGGGCGGCCTCGGCTTTCGCTTCGGCCTTCGCGGCTTCCGCTTCGCCCGGCTTGTTGCCCCAGTTGTACTTCCGCTGGAACTTCTCGACGCGGCCCGCCGTGTCGATGAACTTCACCTTGCCCGTGAAAAACGGATGGCACGCCGAGCAGATTTCGACGTGAATCTTGGCGCGGGTGCTGCGGGTTTTGAAGGTGTTGCCACAACCGCAGACGACGGCCGTTTCAACGTAATTGGGATGGATGTCTTGCTGCATGATGCTCGTCCCCCGGGGACGCGAACCTGAATGGGGTGAAGAAACCGGGATGGAAACCGATACGGAATCGGCTTTGTCCCAACGCGGCCCGGAAACAATCTGCTGCCACGGCGCGGCGAACCAGCAGTTTATGGGAAGGGAATCGTCAAGACAAGCGCACATTCCGACTTGACAAATGTTTCTTGAAAAATATACTTGCGTCCACACAATCCCTTAAGAACACGTGGACTGGTGTGACTTTTCTCGGTCTCCAGCGGTCGTTTTCTTGAGGGGAATTCTGAAAAAATAGGAATTCTTCGAATAAATCGCGTGAACTTTCGAATCTGGTTAGCGTCTAAACCATTCACTGTGCGTATAAATACTCACGTCCAGTTGATTTCGTCCGCTGCGAATCCCCGACCCAGGATTTTGGGGGAATCGTGGTGGCAACCTGTCCCGCAGCGTTCGTCTGGCAACCATGACGCCAGTCGACACAATTCAAGGAGGATTTGCGATGTTGGTTCTCAGTCGAAAGATTGGTGAGCGGATTGTCATTGAACCGGGGATCGAGATCGCGGTGGTCGAGATCCGTGGTGGCAAAGTCCGGTTGGGGATTGAAGCCCCCCGCGATATCAGCGTGCGACGGATGGAACTCGATCAACGGGCCGAGTCTGAACTCCCCCTCACCGATCTCCCCCAATCTGGCCGCCCCCTCGCAGTCCCCAGTGTGACCGGCGAAACCGCTGCGGCGCGGTAGATCAACAAGTCTTCCCCACTATTCCACTCCCACGGAAACTGTTCCGGGGAGTGGTTTTTTTTATCGGCTCGCTTAAGTCTGCAAACCCGTCACACGATCGTCAAGAAGACCAATAGCGCGGTCTGAAACAACGCGATGGAAAGTGACATCAGCAACCCCCAGCGGGGGCGCCACCAGAACGACAGCGACAGGGCCCCGAGTACGATCATCGAGCCGAGGAATTTCAGCCCGACCAGCGTCGCAGGATTCCAATCATCGTACGACAACAACCAGATCGCCACGGGATTGCGCTCCAGAAGGACCAGGGTCTCCTGATAGCGCACCGTCAGGTAGGTGTCGTAGGCGGAAACGCCACCGATCAGCACCCACAAGGCGGCGAACACGCCCACCTTGGTTTTGAAGTCGTTGTTCGCCGTCGCGGCCGCCTCGTCGGCGAAATTCCAAATCGCCGGCCGCTTTTGCGCCAGAGAAGACAAAGAGCCTTTGGAAATGGGGACACCCAATTCATATGCCGCGCTCATCGCTAGGTCTCTCAAGAGGGGGAAACAGTCGATCCAGCCCGCCCAGAATGGGCTGGCCAAGTGTTTGCTTCCAGACAACGGTCAACAACCATCCAATCCCAGTTGCGAATCGTCGAAATCCCTGTTTCGCAAATGCCGTGCCCAGACCGCGTCCGCACTCCCCCGTTCGGTTCTCTCGTTCGGTTGCAACCTCCCTTTCAAACGCGACTTACGACGACTGTTATCATGCGAATCATTTGCCAATCCCCACAGCGACAATTGCACGCTTGTCGCGCATTCAGGCACAGAACGGCACTTCCCAATCACGGTTTGGTCCGACTTTTCGCCAGATGAGCGTCAAACCAGTCGGCGAATGCGTTCACATCGTCCGCGGACCGCCAGAAATCTCCCCAGCCGTGCCCTTTTCCTGGGCGGACGATGATTTTGACCGGCGAAGCCCCCATTTCCTTCGCCCGGTCGGCGAACCGTTCCGCCTGCTGGAGCGGCACCACGTCGTCCTGATCTCCGTGGATGATCAATATCGGGGGAAGATCTTGGCTGACATACGTCACTGGCGAGATCTCGCGACCGAGTTTTGCCCGCTCCTCCGCCGACATCCCGTTTGACCCGAACGCCACTTCCAGGGGCGCCAGTGGCCCTTCACCCACCCCGCTTTTACCGGGACCGCCATAATTCAAAAAGTCGGTCGGCGGGAAAAAACAGGCGGCCGCCTGCACCACGGCGCTTTCGCGATCCACCGGATCGACCGCATCAGGCTTGCCTGCCCCACCCCGGGCTGACACCGACAGCGTCAAGTGCCCCCCCGAACTCGACCCCATCACACCGAGCCGTTGCGGATCGATTTCAAATCGCCCGGCGTTCGCCCGAACGAACCGCACCGCTCGTTCGACGTCGAGCATTTCTTCCGCGATGGTGAACCTGGGTTGCGAACTGGTCACCACCGCGAAGACGGTATAGCCCCGGTCGAGATAGACTCGGTAGTCGTCGGGGCGAATCGTCACCATGAGCGGTGTCGCCTTGCTCGACAACCAGCCCCCGTTCACCAGGAACAACAAGCCCGCTCCAATGGGCTTTGGGGGTTGAAACACGTCGAGCGTCAGCGCCATGCCGAATTTTCGGCCGTAGACGACGTCTTCCGTTCGGCGGACCGTGTCGTTGGCGCAGACAGACACGTTGCGCGCGACCACCAGCGCGATGACGATGAATAGAGAAATCAGCAACCGAGACATGGGAAACTGCTCCAGGTGAAGACAGAGACGCTGTGAATCCGGAGTGGGAATATACTGCGCGCGGCACCGGGTCCGACAACTCGTGCCCGATTGCCTTCGTCCGTCCGGGATTCGCCGAACCGATTCCAAGCCATCTGGAAACCTCTCCTCGATTCCCCCGTTGACCACTCAAAATTCCTGTGGGATAATGGACTAATGTGCATTTCTCGCGGGCGGTGTGGTTTTCACGGTGAGGTGATTCTTGAGCGCTCTGGTTCCCCGTTGGTTGTTCAATCTCGAACAATGCGTCGACCGCACCGCCGCCGTCGCGATCACCACGTTCCTCTTCGACGCCGGCACCAAACGCTTTGCCACGGTTTTTCGCCCCATCCCCGGGAAGACCATTTCCCACATTGGCGCTTACTGCTCTGCTCTCGTCGGCGCTCCCCCTGTCTTCGAAGTGCGACTCGAATCCGTGGCCGCCGGCACACCCTCGGGAACGCTGCTCGCCCCCGACGCACGAGGCGCGTTCACCCCTGCCGCCACTTCCTGGAGCTGGGTGCCGCTCGACGCTGGCTACACTCCCGCCTCCAGCGCGGCGATCTCCGCTGTCGTCGCCTGGTCCGCAGACACGATCGGTACCGGCAACTCCGCGACCTTCAATTTCCGCCTAACCTCCGCATTCGCCGGTGCCAATCCCTGGCCCACTTCCTTTAACGGTACTGCCTGGACCGCCTCGAGCGGAACCCTCCCAATCCTGGGGATTCGCTACTCCGATGGAACGATCCATCCGGGACTCGCCCCCGTTCGAACCGCGACGCTCGCGGCATTCTCGACCAGCTCCTCTCCCAACGAGGTTGGCAACCGGTTCATCTCCCCCGCAGGTCTCACCATCGACGCTCTCGGCGTACTCACCCGCCTGGTCGCGAGTGGCCAGGCGACGCTGCGGTTGTATGACGACGCCGGCACACAACTCGCCGGCATCGACGCGCAACCGATTGACGCCCTCAAAGATTCTGCCGCGACATCGACCATTGGCACCATCATCGCGCCCATTGCCCCCCTCGATCTGTCAGCGGGGACGCGCTATGTCTGCTCCATTCGGCCAACCAACACCGTCGGCTGTTACCAGTGCAAGCTCACCTTCGCCGACGCCGCGTCGCGGGCCGCAATTTTTGGTGACGCGTGGTGGGTTCAACGGACGGGCACCGGACCCTGGACGGAAGACTTGACGTCCGTGGCGGTGATTTCTCCAAGAGTGTCGGCCATCAATATTCCCCCGCAAAACGTGCAGCGGCACCCGGGGATGTGTGGAGGATTGAACGGATGAAAGAGATCATCGAACGGGGCGCGACGTCGGTCGTGCTGCATGTCTTTCTTCCCGACGCCAGTTCCAACAGCGGCCAAGGCCGGACGGGACTCAACCCAACGTCGGCCAATCTGGCGATCGCCGTCATTCGACCGGGCGATGCCGCGCCAATTGTCTACTCGGCGGCGTCGGGAACCATCGGCCCGATCGCGAATGTTGGCACCTATGTCGCGCCGCCGGTGGGGCACTGTCGACTTCGGGAGATCGATCCGACCACACTCCCCGGGTGGTACGAACTGCAGTTCGCCGACGCGCTGTTTGATAGTACGGGAGACCGCCGCAGTCTGGGAGGCATGCTCTACGGTGCCGTCAGTCTGGTGCCGACCCCGTTTCAGATTCAGCTTTGCGATCCGCTGCGCGGAGTCGGATCCCCCAGCCGGCTCGACACGTCGATTGGCAGTCGCGCCGCCGGCGTCGACTACACGCCGGCCCGAGCCGCTCGACTTGATCTGGTCGATGTCGCGGTGTCGACACGAGGCGACGCGACGTCGGCGAATCAGGAGACGCTCTTGGCGCGCCTCGGCGCGTTCACTGGAACCGGCCTCAACACCGTACTCGGTTTTCTGCGCTCCTTGATGCGTAAAGACCCGACACTCACCCCAAGCGATCTGGGTGGCACTTTTGACAATGCGACCGACAGTCTCGAGGCGCGTGCCGACGCGACGATTGTCGCCAGCCTGACGCCAGCGGAACGCGTGGCGGTCGCCGACACTCTGCTCGACAGGATCGACGGGATTGAACCAGGAGAATCCCCCAGGCAAACCCTGCGACTCCTCCGCGCCGTCTGCGTGGGAAAATCCGCCGGCTTTCCAAATGGCCCGTTCACGTTTCGCGACAAAGCGGACGGCAAAAACCGCGTGACAGCGACCGTCGACGCGACAGGCAACCGGACCACGGTGGTGACGGACGCAGAATAGCCACAGGATCTACAAACGGCAGGCGAAAGATGTTGAGCGAATCGTGAAATCCCCCCTTCCAGACGACCCCACCCCTATCCGCCGACTCCCTCCCGCACTCGTCCAAATCCTGTCCATCCTTTTCATCCCTTTCATCCTGTCCCCCTTTTCCGTCCGTCCAACCAACCGACGGCATCGCTGTCCGGAGTGTGGTCGTTAGCAGGACGATTTTTGATAGGATGAAGAGGATGAAAGGGATGGACAGGATTTACAAGGGGCAGGCGGAAGATATTGAGCGAATCGTGGAATCCTACATCCTGAAAAACCCAATTCTCAGTTCTCCGATTCTCTCCTGCGCTCGTCCTTATCCTGTCCATCCTCTTCATTCCTTTCATCCTGTCCCCCCTTTCCGTCCGTCAAATCATGTTCCCCCTCCCCTATTTCCCTACCCCCTGGTTTGCCCCGGCTTACTGGCGGCCGACTGTGGTCGTTTCACCACCCCCTTCGTCTGATTCCGTTGTCGAGCGGGTCGCGTCGTTGTCTCCCCGCGACGACACGTGGAAGATCCCCTCGCGCGGCGACGCGTGGTCTCTGCCGCCACGCGGCGGTTTGTGGACGTTTTTCTGGAGCTGAATCGTGTCCGCCTCGCTCTCTGTCTCCGCCGTTCGACCTCTGGTCAAACATCCCGCCGAGTCGATTCTGTTCGGCGTCGATTTCCGTCGCCTGCTCGCCAGTGGCGAACTGCTCACCGCGCCCGTGTCAGTCAGCGTCGAGCCCTCTGATCTGGAAATCGGCCCCGCGTCGATCAACTCAACCCCCTTCAGCAACGAGACCGCCGGCACCGTACCGACAGGCGCGGGAGTTCAATTCCGCATCACTGGCGGAACACCCGACACCAACTACCGCCTCACAATCACCGTCAACACAACCCGAGGCAACGTCCGTGCCGGTGTGTGCGCCTTACAAGTCAGGGACTGAAGTCACGCTGTGGCACGAAATCAGAACATGATGGTCTCACAGGGAAACAGATCTCGTTCCCAAGGTCTCCTTGGGAACGCACCCTTCCGAAGCTCTGCTTCGGGCGGCAAACAATTCGGTGGTGGCGTCAACACTCTTTGCGATGCTCTCGCGAAGCAGAGCTTCGGACGATGCGTTCCCAAGCAGAGCTTGGGAACGAGGGCGCGAATCCCATCGCCCCCCCCGTCCAACAACGTGCCCCCGTACTTCATCCTTCATCCCTCCGCCTTCATCCCTCCGCCTTCATCCCTCGCCCCCATGCCCCGCCTCCCCCCCATTCGCGATCGCATCCGTGAACTTCGTCGGGTCCGCGCCGCCGACCTCGTTCCGCATCCTCACAACTGGCGCACGCATCCCGCCGGCCAGCGCACCGCGCTCAAATGCCTGCTCGCCGAAATCGGTTACGCCGACGCGTTGCTCGCCCGTGAACTTCCCGACGGCCGGCTCCAGTTGATCGATGGTCACCTGCGTGCCGAGACCACTCCCAAAGCCCTCGTCCCCGTCCTGGTTCTCGATCTCACCGAAGCCGAGGCGGACAAGTTGCTGGTCACGCTCGACCCGCTGGCGGCTCTCGCCGGCGTCGAATCCCAGGAACTCGACACCCTCCTCGACTGCGTACAGTTCGACCGGTCCGAAGTGATCGACGCGCTCGCGGGCGAATGGGAACGGGCCGTCGATGACCTTCAGCGCGATCCGCCACCGCCTGAAACCGCAGCCACCCCGCCGGCGGTGCAATCTCCACCGGGCGACGCGCTTCCTTCACGCTATTGCGTCCTCATTGACTGTGAAAACGAGGCCCAACAACTGACCCTGCTCGAACGCTTTGCCGCCGAGGGACTCTCATGCCGCGCGTTGATTGCCTGAAATCCTCTCTCATCCTCCGCACCCCCCGCGTGGCCCAACTCGAGGGGCTGTTCGATATCCCTCCCTCACAACGCAGCGAACAACGCTGGACCGTCGAATTGCCGATCGAAGAGCGCCCCTGGCAGATCGGCCTGATCGTCGGCCCCTCTGGCTGTGGCAAATCCACCCTCGCACGCGAACTATTCGGGTCGGCGATCGTCAGCGGATACGATTGGCCACCCGACCGGTCTTTGGTCGACGGATTCCCCGCTTCCTTGGGAATCAAAGAGATCACCGGTTTGCTTTCGAGCGTCGGCTTTTCGTCTCCCCCGGCGTGGTTGCGACCGTTCGCCACCCTCTCGACCGGCGAACAATTCCGTGCGACCATCGCCCGCGCGCTCGCGGAAAGCCCTGAACTGGCGGTCATTGATGAATTCACGTCGGTCGTCGATCGCACGGTCGCCCGCATTGGCAGCGCGGCGATCGCCCGGACCGTACGCGGTTCGAATCGAAAACTCGTCGCCGTAGGTTGCCATTACGATGTCATCGACTGGCTCCAGCCCGACTGGCTGTTCGATCCTTCATCGAATCGGTTCGAATGGAGGTCTCTTCAACGACGCCCCCGGGTTCGGCTCGACGTGGTCCGCGCGCATTCCTCGGCTTGGAACCTGTTCCGTTCGCATCATTATCTGAGCGGTGGTCTGCACAAGTCGTCGCGGTGTTTCGTGGCGCTGTGTGATGGGAGGCCGGCCGCCTTCACCGCGGTACTCAGTCAGCCCGGCGCGGGAGGCGGCTTGTGGCGCGAACACCGCACGGTCTGCCTCCCCGATTTTCAAGGGGTTGGCATCGGTCACGCACTCAGCGAGTTCGTCGCCGCCATGCACCGCGCGACGGGGAAGCGGTATTGCAGTGTCACCTCACATCCGGGAATGATCGCACATCGCGTGCGCAGCCCGCTCTGGGAACTGCGCCGCGCTCCCTCGTTGGGGCATCGGACCGAGGGGAAACATGCCACCTTCAACCGCACGGCTGCGCTCGGGCGACTGACGGCGGGATTCCAATACATCGGTCCCGCCGACCGAATGTCCGCGCGCCTGTTCGGTTTGATTTCCGACTCCCCCGACGCCGACCCCTTTCCCAACAGGAGCGCCCCATGAGGTCCGGTGAATCCTGGCCAGAGGAGCGCGGACCGAGTGATGATGAGATCATCGCGGCGTTGTTGCTCACCGCGGGTCAACCGGTTCTGGCCGCTCGCAAACTGGGATGTGTGCCCGAGGGGTTGTTGAAACGCATCGCCGAATCTCCCCGCTTGCGTGCCGAGCGGGATGCGATCCGGGCGGAACTGTTCGAGATGGCGGTGTTGCGGTTGCGTGCCGCCATCAAGAACGGCGATTCCTGGGCGATTTCACTCGCGCTGAAAACCAGCCGGGGTTCCGACACGCTGGGCGACGCTGTGGAGTCCGCCGGCGATTCACACACGCAAACCACCGGACCCACTGTGAGCATACAGGACGTCCTTGCCGAGGTTTTGAAACATGACGACTATCTCGAGTATTGCCGAGCGCGTGGCCTCGATTGCGACACCGGCGTTGTTTGCGCGGACAGCGTCGCAGGGGCAATGGAAGCTGGCGAAACATCTGCTGGAGATTGACCGGGCGATTATGAAAACAGTTGTCGGTGGCGGTCCCCAGCTCTTGGTGATCGAGGCCCCACCCCGGCACGGAAAATCCGAGCTGGTGAGCAAATACCTGCCGGCGTGGTTTCTGGGAGTCTATCCCGACAAGCAGGTGATGCTCGCCGGCTACGAGGCACACTTCGCCCGTTCCTGGGGACGTCGCGCCCGGGAAGTTCTCGAACAGTGGGGACCGAAACTCTTCGATGTCGCCGTCCGCGACGATGTGCGGGCCGCCAACGATTGGGGAATCGACGGTCGCGCGGGAGGGATGTTGACCGCGGGGGCCGGCGGACCGATGACCGGCCGCGGCGCGCATCTGCTCATCATTGATGACCCGATCAAGAACGCCGAAGACGCCCAGAGTGAAACCATTCGCGACAAGCTGTGGGACTGGTGGCAGTCGACCGCCAGCACCCGCATTGAGCCGGGCGGGTGCGCGATCATCATTGCCACCCGCTGGCACGCCGACGACCTGACCGGCCGGCTGATCGCCAATTCCGAGGATCCCGAAGGGCACGCGATCACGCGGTTGCACCTCCCTGCGCACGCGACCACCCGCGACTCACTTGGTCGACGTCCGGGGGACGCGTTGTGGCCCGAGCGGTGGCCGTTGGACCGGCTGTCTCGGCATCGCAAAAACCTGGATGACCAATGGTGGGACGCGCTGTACCAGCAGGATCCCGGTCGGGGGTCAGTGGCGCAGTGGCCGGCCGACTACTTTCCCGACTCGCTGTTTGTCGATGAGTGTCCCCCCAGATTTGAGCGCTCGGTGGTCGGTTGCGACCCGGCGACCGGTGCCACCTCAGGCGACTATTCCGCCGCCGTCTTCTTGGGGGTCTCGGACAATCTCTACTGGGTCGACGCGATTCTGGAGAGACGTCCGCCCGAGCTCTTCGTGGCGCGAACCCTGGATCTTCTCGAGAAGCACCGGGCGCGAACGCTCGCGGTCGAATCGAATCTCTATGGCACGTTGCTTCAGAAGGAGATTCAGCAGCAACTCGCGATTCGCGGACTGGAAGAGGTGACAGTGACCACCGCGCTGAATCTGGTCCCCAAGCCGATCCGCCTGTCGCGCCTGGGACGGTTTCTGCGGAATCGGGAATTCCGGTTCGTGCGTTCGCCAGGGACGGAACTGCTGGTGCGACAACTCCGCGAATTTCCCGCCGGCCGACACGACGACGGTCCCGACGCGCTGGAGTTCTCGTTACGCGGCGTGTTGTCCCCCGATGTGATGGGGTTTCACGTCTGCGATCCACGGGGGTGGTCGTTGGAGTAGACACGTCATGGGAGGGCGAGGCTCCTGCCGAGCCGCCAGTGTGCTTTCGAGTGCAAAAACGACGTTCTCCGGGCGGCCGTCGATCCGAGTTCCCACGGAAGCCACCGCTGGATTCGCGGTGGTCCAAACGCGTGCTTGGGGTGTCCACGACGTCGATTTCTACACCGCGCGGCCCGCGTTGAGACATTTTGATGGAGCCGCGCCCATCAGGAAGCGGTATCAGACTCCCGCTTAATGACGGGCGCGGCTCCCCGAAATTGTCTCGTTTCCGGCCGTGCGAGGTATCAATTCGACAACATGGTTCGGTTGGATGCCGAGCGCTGCCCAGAGGGCGGTCCTTGGTGGTTGATCGCACACTGGCGGCTCACGAGGACGTTCGCCCTCCCATCGAGTCGGATTTTGCCCGTTTACGTGGTCTGGTTAGCGGTTACGCATTGGTTCCCGCGACCCGCGAATATCCGAATTCCCCGAAGCACAAATTCCCAGTTGACACCGACTTTGTACAGATCTACACTACGTGGACATCAGAGATGTTCGACCGTGAAATCCGGGTGGAGGATGGCGAGCGTGGGATCGAATTTCATTTGCGGGTCGAGGGGGTTTTTCGTCCCGCCCAGCGCTGCCGACCGGGATGGACCGACGGCGGAGATCCGGGAGAACGGTCGGCCTGGGAACTGGCCCGGACCTGGTGTCTCGGCTTGCGGATCTCATCCGGAAAACGGGTGGTCGAGGCCGAGGTAAGGCGGCGGCGCGACCAACGACGGTTGGGTGACTGGTGCTCCGCCGAGTATCACGACGAAATCGTGCGACAGCTCGGCAAAACCTCCCCCGAGCGCTGGATGACCGACGGCTTGATGGAACACTTGAACAACAAACAGGAGCGATGATGAGAAACGAACGGAGCGGAACAACCAAAACCAACCGACAGTCCTTGGAACGGCCGGTCTGTCCGGACCACGGCCTCGCCCTACTGGTCGGGCGGACCCTGGGAACCGTGCAATACCGCTATTGCCGGGTGGAAGGGTGCAAACAGTCGCGTGTCACCTCGCGCGAACACTCGCCACACAAACGCTGGCCAGCCCGAAACAATCCTTCGCCGAGGAACGACAACCAGGAGTCTTCCTCTGGGACCAGGACGAACGCCCACCCGGGGTCTGCCGATTGAGGCCGTCGCGACGATTCTCCAGTCGGCAGAAAACGAGGTGTTGGCACCGAGCCGCGCCCGTTAGGAAGCGGTGATCGACTACCGCTTCCTGACGGGCGCGGCTTGGGCTTTTTGTCGCAACTTTGGCCGCCAGCACGGCGCGAGAGCAATTCTCTCGTTCGCACGCGGCACGCTTGGGGAGATACGCGTGGATTCAAATCCACGCTACGGGTCCACTTCACCAAACCAGCCGCTCAACAAGCTCCACGACGTCGCCAAACAGCACATAAAACAGCGACTTCCGCCCGCAGTCGAGTTTCGCGACCGCCTCGGCTCCAATCCGCCGATGTTCGATGTTCGCCGCGTCGACCGCCACCTGAGCCTCGACCACCGCCCCTTCCTCCGGGCGGGCACTGCTCCGCGTGGAAAGTCCCGCGAGTGTTCCCGAATAACTGGTTTCTGGCGTCGTCGCCAGGACGAACTCAACCGGCAATTGGCCGTCCGGAAGTTCTAAACGCGCCGCCAGCAGGTGCCCCATGCGATGTTCGGGGATCGTCAGTTCCAGGTGCCAGTTGGATTCTTCATCCATCACTTGCAATAACACCTCACCCCGCCGAACCGGCCGATGCAACAGCTCCTGCTCCAATTGAAACGACGCAACCGTGCCCGCGATTGGGGCCCGAAGTGTCAGACGTTCCTGCTCGGCTTCCAGCGATTGAAGTCGCTCCACCGCCGCGCTGAGTTCGACGCGGGCCTGCGCCTGTCTCCCTCGCAAGCGGACCACGTCGTCCGACCGGCCACCCCGGCGGGTCGATTCGTCAATCTCCGCCTGCTGCGCTTCGAGTTGTTGTCGTTTTTCCGTCAGACGGTTGCGGGCCGCGAGCAATTCCGTTTCCAGTTGAACGTCGCGCAAGACCAGCAGTGGTTGCCCCACCTCGACCCGGTCACCCCCTTGAACGACCAGTTCGGTCACCTCGGAATCTCGCGGTGCGAAGACATCGCGCTGCACCGCCGGCATCAGCTTGCCGCGTCCCTCCACGCGATAGGTCGCGGGAACCAGCGCGAGGCCCGCCAGCAGAACAACAGCGACCAGCACGCCGGCACACACCATCGCCCCGGTTCGGCCACGGAACCATTCCAGCCCCCCACCCACCCAGCGCCGGACCCTCAACAAGAAAATCTGCTCGTGCGACAGGGCATGGTGCAGAGCCCGCGCGACGTGGGTGGCGAACAAATCGCCCCGCTCGGCGGCGACCGGTGTCAGCCAGGCCGACGAAAACTGTTCGAAGATCATCGCGCCGAACACCGGTGCGCTCGGCGGCTGGTGTTGAGCGCTCGGCTCGTCGGCGTTGTGAAACGGTTCGGGTTCACGCAACGGAACAATCCGCAACGACCGGGCTCCCGCCGACCGCAGGTGTTCGAACATCTGCCGCTGAATCGCGTCGGGCCAGCCCTCGGCACCCGATTGCGAGTCGAGAGTTCGACCGGCGGAAATCACCGCTTCTCCCAGATCGGCAAGAGATCGCGTTTGAACCGCCCGGGCATGCAGCCGATCTTGTCCCGTGACAGCCAAGACTTTCACCGACCGACCCCGTCGAACCACCACGCTGAGCCGATCGCATTCGAGCAACAGCCGCCCCTCGTTCACCGCCGCCGCCGCGACCTGACGAGTCTCGAGTGTTCGTCCCAGGTGGGAGACCGACCGTTCAAACCGATTCCAGAATGCCAGATGCCCGGTCGTCGAAGCGAGTTCCTCACGCCATGCCAGCGACCAGGCAATAGTACTCGCGGTCTCTTCGACGAACGGAAGATGGTCGTTTCGGGGGTCAAAGGAATCGTCGACATCCAGAAAAATCTGCACAGCCCCCAGGCACTTTTCCCGCGCCAGCAGCGGGGCAAATAGGGCCGACATCGCGACGGGACTTCCCGACACGACGGCCGACTCGGGATGGGCGGCGGCTTGTTCTCCCTGAATCACATCCAGCAACCGCCGGATGTTGGTCTTGCTCCGTTGGGGGTCGCGCGTGATCCCGGTGTCGGGGAGACCACGTTCGGTCGCGAGCGACAACACCCCCTGGGAATTCAACAACCAGACCGCGACCGCCCGTACCGGTATCTGGGTTTTCAACTCCTCGACAACCTGCGCCAGGAAGTCCGCTTCGGAACCGCGCTGCGCGGCGAGCCGCGCCACGGTCGACGCGGCGGTGGCAAGCCGGTCGGTACCGGGGGGAAGGGAATCGACGGCGGCGGTCGGCATGACCTGTGCTACTCCTGCGTCCATGCGTCGCGGGCCGGTCGGGGACCGCAGCGGGTGTTGAAACGCGGGACTCTGCAACAAACGGCGGGATCTGTCAAGACGGGCCTTCCCGAGTCGAAACTCCATCTACCCCTGAATGGGGAATCGGACTAGAATCCCCAGATCGGCCGGCACAGACGTTGGCCAGCAACCACGGTGACAAATGATCGATTTTCTCGGCGATTTCGCGGAAGACAGCGAATTCAGCAAATTGCTGGGACGCCGCGACGACGAGGTGGACCTGACGCGAGCGGCGTTGGAACTCGCGCGCGACGCCTATCCCAACCTCTCGTTTGACCCCGTGTTGAACTGGGTCGCCGAGCGGGCCGGCGAACTCTCGGGACCGATCGCCCGCGCATCGGGAGACGAGGCGATTCTGCGGGCTTTGACCGACTGCCTCGCCGGTCGGTTTGAGATCACCGGCAGTCCCGAAGCATACGAGACACCGGACGGCAGTTACCTCAACCGCGTGATTGAGACCCGCACGGGGATCCCGATTTGTCTGGCGGTGTTGTACTTGGCGGTGGCCGACAAGGCGGGAATTGGACTTCGCGGTGTCTGCGCCCCCGGTCACTTTCTGACCCGCTACGACACGTTGCACAAGCCGTTCTTTATTGATGCCTACCATGGTGGCAGAATTCTGACGCTCGCCGAGTGCATCGAGCGCTTGGTCACGGAACACGATCTGACAAAGCCCCAGGCCCGGAAAGCGCTGGAGGGGACCGGCCCCCGTCCCATCGTGGCGCGGATGTTGAACAATCTGAAAGCGATCACCGCGAAGGTCGAGAACTGGAAGCTCTGCTGGAAAGTTCAACATCGGCTGCTCGCGCTCAATCCGTCGGCGTATTCGGAACGCAGAGACTGGGCGCTGGTGTCGCTGAAGGCGGGTCGCCCCGGGCCGGCACTCACCATGCTGGAGCAATGTTTGAAGAATTGCCCGGAAGAAGAGCGGGCGATTCTGCGCGAACACGCGAACAAGGCAAAGGGCGCGGTTTCGGCGTTTAATTGAACGCTCTAATTTGACACCACCACTCCGCCTGCCCTATCGTCACCCACGAGGGGCCGGCGCTCCTGGCTGGTGATCGCCCTGTGGCTTTCGCCTTGCCGGGGTAACCCCGGCGAACCTGTTGGACCCTGATCACGCCGACGCGCGACCGATCCTGCGCCCTGCGCAGAGCTGGTCGCGCCCCACGAGAGTCCGCGGAGCGTCGAGCCCCTCTTTCAAACCCCTGGAGCGGTCGAGTGCCGGAGTCCCATGCATCCCCGTTTCCAAGCACTGCTCCGCGACCACCTGCTGGGTGGAATCTGGGATCGCCCCGCGATCACCGAACGAGTCGCCGACCTGTGCGAACTCCCCGCTGCCGGACGCGCGGTTCAGGGTTTCGTCGAGGCGCTGCTGCTCCAGTTGGGAACCGCCCCCCCCTCCCCGACACAATCCGCACTCGACGACTTTCTGGCTACCCGTTCACGCCCGGTCTCGCAACTCCTCCAGGCGCTCCGACGGCGACGTCCCCGGACGCCGACCCGGCTGCTGCTGGCAGCGGGTGAGTTGTGGGTGGCCCCTCCTGCGCCCCTGATGCGGCCAATGCCGGAGATTCCGTACACCGACCTCCTCCCCCCGCTGACCACGCCCCGAGAACTCGCCGACTGGCTGGCCGTTTCGACAAAACAGCTTGATTGGCTAGCCGACGTCGCGGGGAGAGAACGGCTGCGTTGCGACACCCGGTTTCGACGCTACCGGTATCGCTGGATCGACAAAGGTCGCGGCCGACGTCGGCTCATCGAACACCCCAAGCCACTTCTCAAAGCGATTCAGCGACGCATCCTCGCCGAGATTCTCAACCCGATTCCCCCTCACCCGTCGGCTCACGCCTTTCGAATGGGTCATTCCCCGGTCACCTGTGCCGAGGGACACGTCGGACAGCGGGTCGTGCTGTCGATCGATCTGCGGGACTTCTTTCCTTCGATCACCGTGGAACGGATTCAGGCGACCTTTCGCTGGATCGGATACCCCGAGGCGGTCGCCCGTCTGCTGGCCGGACTCTGCACGAATGCGACTCCGGCTCAAGTGGTGAGGTCCGCTCATCCTGTCGAGACGTGGAGGTCGGTCTGGTTGCGGTTCGGACGTCGGCATTTGCCACAGGGCGCGCCGACATCTCCAGCGCTCGCCAATCTATGCGCCTATCGACTCGACTGCCGGCTGCTGGGGCTGGCGCGAAAGTCGGGTGCGTTCTACACGCGCTACGCCGACGATCTGGTCTTTTCAGGCGACGCGTCGTTTGAACGCCGGCTTGGCCGATTTCGCATTTTCGTCGGGGCCATCACACTCGATGAAGGGTTCGCGATTCAACATCGCAAGACCCGGATCCAACGATCGGGGAAGCGCCAGTCAGTGCTGGGGGTTGTCGTCAATGAGCGACCGAATGTCGACCGCCGCGATTTCGATACTTTGAAGGCAATTCTGTTCAACTGCGCGCGGACCGGTCCCTCAGAACAGAACCGCGACCAGCACCCCAACTTCCGCCAGCATCTCGCCGGTCGAATCGCCTGGGTGAAGGGAATCCATCCCGCGCGGGGGGAACGGTTATTGAAGCTCTTTGACCAGATCGCCTGGAACTCTCAATCGGACGCCGCCGAAAACAAACCGCTTGCTCGGTAGGACGGGTTTCTGACCTGGTTCTAACGCACAGCTCAAAAGGCGAGGCCATCGCGAGGAGATCCCATCGGGGTACAAGAAAAAAAACGGAAGGGACGTACGGACGTAAAAGGGGAGACAGGATGAAAGGGATGAAGAGGATGAACAGGATCAGGCAGGTGATGGAAGGAGGCGGAATGGCGGGAAAAGCCGACCCGGGACGTTGAATTTGAGAATCCTGTTCATCCCTTTCATCCTCTTCATCCTGTCAAAACTTCTTTCTTTTGAACCTTGGGAGGCGCTCGATGGATCTGGGCGCAGTGCCGCGCCTATCCGGAGGCGCAAACCGGCAACCGCTTCCTGACGGGCGCGGCTCTGTCAGAAAGTCTCAACACCGTCCGCGCGCGGGTTGAAACCCACGCCACGGCGGGCGACGCGGTGCGGGGTGAGTCGCGGCGAAGAGGCGAAGCCCCGATGGGGGTCAATTCATTTCGCGACGGACGCCTCGCTTGGGGGGTTGCGCCAGCCCGGAGTGCGCCGTGCGACGGAATTCGCACTGCGGGCCGCGCACTCGGAGAGTGCGGGCTACATTGCGTCATTCTCCGAAAGACTGCCCCTGCTGGACGCACAACGTCAAGACGACGCACCAGAATCAACCCGACGCCGAGATCTCCTTCAGGTCAGCCCGCACCGTTTCATACGTCTCGCAAAACGCGGCGGCCTGAGTGTCTGGGGGAACTCCCAAGATCGCGCACGCATTGGCGTACAATTCGGGCCACCAATTGCGATGTTGTGTCAGGCCTTGTTCACGGTACTCCCCCCAGCGGCTCATCACTTTCGACCAGCAGCGGTCGCCATACGCCAAGGCGGAATTCAAATCGCCAAACCCCTTCACATACCACTCCCTCCCAAGTTGCGCGTGCAACACTTCGTCGGCCCAGTCGAAGTCCTGAAACAGCGAGGCGAGCGCCACCCCCGACTCCTTCCCCACTTCCCATTCATACCGCTTGCCGGTGCGGGGCATCAGCCCCTGTTCGATAAAAAACAGGACAGCGTGTCGTTCTTGCGCGGTCAGTTGCGTGTTGAGATTGAGCGACCACGTGTAGTTGATTGGGATTCGCGTCCAGTCAATTCCCAGTTGATGAAAGCCAACCTCTCCCATCATCGCGTGACGCGCTTCGTCCCAGAGCTGTCGGGACATGTCGTGGTGGAACCCCCAGGGCTTTTCCGGAGACTCGACCAGAATACTCGCCATCATCTCAGGGACGTCGATCTCACGCAGCCGTTTGTAAAACAGCATGAGGGTCTTGTCCCGCGGGGAGAATCGCTCGTCGTACAGAAACGCCTCGGGATTCACGCCGCCGTTGTAGGAGTCGTGAAAGCGTGCATCCCGGCGTGGAACCGGGTCGTAATGCCAGGGACGTGCCGAGTAGCATGGGGAAGGGAGTACAGTCGTTTCCTCACCGCGCCCAGAAATCCCCCCGGCACACTTCAACGACTGACGCAGGAGTTCACGCCAACCGTCCATGGCTTGGGACTCGTGCGTTGTCGCCAGTCCTTCGATCGCAACCCGACCGAATCGCAGCATGTCGTCGACATCCAGCAGCGCAAATCGCGAGAGCCGCACGCTCGGAGCGTCGGCGAGCGGATTGGTCGCCTGTCGATATTCCTCCAGCGATTCCCGCAGCGAAGGGAGCAGCAGGTCGTACAACCCCACGCACAGCGCAGTCGCGTCGGGTGCCGACCGGACTTCATCCACCGCGAGCTTTAAACCCGGGTGGGGAACAGCCTCCAGTCCCAAGGGGGGTTCGCGCATCTCACCCACGCGGGTGCGCAACGCCGTCGCCTGCTCGGCACAGAGCCAGCCGTGATGGCTGAACGCGGTCTTCAACTCATACAACGGCTCGGAGGTGATGCGTGCCGTAAAGATCTCGTGCAATTGCCGAAACAGATAATGCAACCGCTTGAGCCACGCGACGCACTCGTCCACCGACATCCCGTGGGCGCTCGCCGCCTCGAATGAACAGAGTCCCGCGAGCGGTGGAATTTGGGGAACGACAGGGGAATTGGCGGAGGGAGATTCGGACATGTGGGTCACTTCATCACCGCGAATTCCCGGGCGTCTCCACCCCAGTTTTTCGCGCCGGCGATCGCTCCCAGCACATCTTCCGGACGTTCGACCAGTTGCCACATCGCCAAGTGTTTCTCCGACATGAACCGCTCGGCGACGCATTGCTGCATCAGTTCCTGGAGCTTGTCGAAGTAGTTGCGGGTGTTCACCAGCACGATCGGTTTGTGGTAGATCCCCAGGCGTTTGAGCGTGATCGCTTCGAGCAGTTCTTCAAACGTGCCACAACCTCCCGGGAGAGCGATGACAGCGTCCGACTGTTCCAGCATGATTCGCTTGCGACCATGCATATCGTCAACGACCAGCAGCTCGTTGACCCCCGTGTGCCCCCATTCGATTTCCGCCATGAAGTTGGGGATCACGCCGACGACCCGACCGCCGGCGGCCAGTGCACCGTCGGCGAGCTGACCCATCGAGCCGATCCGGCCGCCACCGTAGACGATGGTGATCTTTGCCTGGGCCAGGATCTGCCCCATGCGAAAGGCGGCGTCATGGAAGTCGGGATGCACCTGGTTACTGGAGGCGCAATAGACGGCGACGCGTTGCAATGACATGGGGGCAGGCTGGCAGAGAGAGCGAACACGAGCGTCACAGCGACAGTCAGGAAGATCAGGGGGGCCAAACCTGAATCACTTGGGCGGACGGACCTTCCACGACTCGTCGAAGAAGTCGGCGTCGGCGACCTTGCCGGGGTATTGGGTTCCCGGCGGAGTCCGAATGTCAATCACCGCCCAGTCGGGCAGACGGGAGACCTGCCGGGCGTTGTTGAGATAATCGTAGTCGCGATAAGTGAACGAGCTGTTCAGCACAACGTAGCGATTGGCGTTGAGCGGATTGGGACAGCAGAGGATCAGGCCGTGATGAGCCGACGGGAACTTGCGATTGTCGACCGCGACCTCCGCGTCGTTCCAGGCGATGGGCAACTGGTTGGCGATTTTGGCGAGAATCTTGTTCGACGCGGGATCACCCCACAGCACGAGGTTTTTGCTGGCGATGTCGGCGTCGGTCAGCGACTGGTCATCGACCACGCGGGGCCGGCCGCGAAACTGCCGACGCCAGTGTTCAATCGCCCGCTCGAGTTCCGACTTCACCCATCGGTCGATATCGGGGTGCTTGCCCGTGCCGGTCGGCGTCACGAATACGAACGAGTCCATGAAGGCATCATCGATCGGACCTTGCAGTCCGTGCTTCTTCCGGGCGGTCTCCGCGTTTGGCTTTGCAATGACCCAGCTTCCCTGGTCCCGCTTCAGCGACACGCTCCAGGAACGATCGGAACGGGGACGCGGTCCCTTCACGTCTTTGCCGTCGATCGTCAATGAGACCGGCTTCGTGATGTCGAAGGGGGCTTCTCCCGGAACGAATGACAGCGTCAAGGCTGCCACGTTCGTCGACTGCACGTCGACGCTTCCTTCCGGATGCCACTGCGCGTCGACCTGAGCTTTCTGCCAATGTTCGTCGAGCGCGTCAACCGTCACCCAGTGCATACGGTTGTAGCGCAGGGTGTAGGTGGTGAAGTGAATTTCCTGCGGATTGCGATCGCGGCCGCGGGCGACGATCGAGTTGAACCGGCGTTCAATCTCATCGCGGACAACGGGATGATACGAGTGACCGGTTTTAGGGCCGATGAGATGCACCAGATCGATCCCCACGTCGCCGAGCGCCTTTTCCATCACGTCGGCCGCCTGTTTTTGCGAGTCGTCTTCACCCGAGTAGGCGATCGTCGGGCAATGCCACAAATTGACCGCCCAGTCGTTGCAGTCGTACATGTGCCACAGCGTCTTCTCCCACGGCTTTGGATCGAGCGTTTCTTTCTGGAAGACTCGCAGGAACTCGGGCGTTTCCGAAAAGCCGGCCCCGGGGGTCGCGCCGACAAACCGGTCGGCGTAGTGCACCGCGAACTGCCAGCAGGCGGCTCCACCCATCGAGAAACCACGCGACGCGATCCGGTCGGCGTCGATGCGGTAGTTCCGTTCGACCGATTCGAGCGCTTCCAGAACGTCGATCTCGCCAGCGAATTTGAAGGCGTTGCAATACCGGCCATACGGATGCAGCACGAACCCGTCCGCCGGCGCGAACACTCCGCGATCTCTCTGCCGACCCACCAGAAAGTTCACCTCACTCAACGTCTCACCCCGGCCGTGGAACCAGAGGTCCAATCGATGCCGTTGCGTACCGCGTGCGACATACGACTCGGGAACAATCAACCCATAGGGCTGAACCGAACCGTCGATCTTCGAGACATATCCTCGCACAATCAGACCGGTCTGCTCGGTCCACGGAGCCTGCCCCGCCGCCAGTTGTTTCGCCCGTTCGAGCCCTTGTTTCAACAGTTCTGTCGCCGACGGAAGTTCCTTTTCATTGAAGAATTCCCGGAATTCGAGCGCGTCGGAAACGGCGCGGTGAAAGATGATGACGTCGGGGAGCAGCGCTTTGACGCGCGGGTTGGGGTTCGCCTCAAGTGCCGCTATCGCCTGCTTCAGCTCGGTCAGCCCTTTGGTCAACTCCTCGCGAACCGGTGCCGGGACTTCGACTCCCAGCAGGGGAACCCGCCGAACAGTTTCCGGGTTGTTGTCGGCGGGGCCGTCGGCGCGGAGTGGGGCGACGCAGAGCGCGGCGACCGCGAAGCAAAGCCAGCCGGCGGACCGAATCGGTCGATCAATCGTGAAACGCATGCGACAACCCAAGAAGCGCGAAAAGCGGACAGAACCACGTTTGCGGGATTATCGTGCGACCTGACCACATCGGCAACCATGGCGAGCCGGTTGGCGTCCCGCCGCGGCGGGCCGGGTCAAGGCAGCGGACGCGCGTCGAAAAACCCGGCGACTTACGTCGGCCGGTTCGCCTTACACTACAGGTGCCATCGGCGTTTCGGGAGGCAGCTCGTCTTCGACGCCATCTTCCGGCGGAACGCGGGCCAGTCCCACCAGTTTGTCTCCACCATCGAGTCGGATGACGCGCACGCCTTGCGTGTTTCGACCGATCCGACTGACGTCGATGGCCCGAATCCGTTGGATGATGCCGTTGGAGGTCACCATCAGCACTTCGTCATTCTCCGAAACACCGATGACATCGACCACCCGACCGTTGCGTTCGGTGCAGCGGATGTTCCGCAACCCCTTCCCGCCACGCCGTTGCCGACGGTAACTCGCGCTGCCTCCCCGCGCTCCCGCTTCGTCCGTCACTTCTCCTTCGCCCCCTTCGGGTGTGACCGCCGATTCAGTGGCGGGAGCCTCTTCGATTGGGGCTGGCGAAGTCACCTCCGCAGGCACGGCGTCTTCTGTCACATCGTCAGCGACTTCCTCGGCTCCGCCAAACGGCGTCCGCTTGCCGTACCCGTTCTCGCACACCGTCAACAGGTCCATCGCCGGGTCGGCGACCACCATCCCCACAACGTAATCCCCCTGTCCCAGATCGATCCCCTTCACGCCGTACGTGGCGCGCCCCATGCTGCGGGCGTCATCCTGCGAGAACCGAATCGCCATCCCCTGCGAGGTTGCGATCAGCAGATCCTGGCCCGGCGAGACCAGCACCACATCAATCAGCTCGTCCCCATCTTCCAGGCGGATCGCGATGATCCCCCCCGACTTCGGCCGGCTGTATTCCGACAGACTCGTCTTCTTCACCACGCCGTTACGGGTCGCCATCACCACCTGCCGCACGTCGTCGAATTCACGCACCGCCAGGCAGTTGAAGACCTTTTCCCCCTCTTGCAGGTTGAGCAGATTCACCACCGCCCGACCTTTGGCCGTGCGGTTCAACAGCGGCAGGTCGTACACCTTCTGCCAGAAGACCTTGCCACGATCGGTGAAGAACAACAGGTAGTTGTGCGTGCTGGCGACGAACAACTGCTGAATGGGATCTTCTTCACCACTCTTCGCGCCGGCGATTCCCCGGCCACCCCGTTTCTGCGCCCGATACGCCGACAACTCCATCCGCTTGATGTAACCCCGGTGCGACAGCGTCACGGCCATCGTCTCTTCCGGAATGAGATCGTCGCGCAGAACGGCTCCCGCCTCTTCGTCGGTGATCGTCGTGCGGCGTTTGTCGCCGTACTTTCGCTTGACCTCTTCCATATCCTCGCGAACGAGCGCCAAGAGGTTCGCTTCGTCCGACAACAGCCGCAGGAACTCGATGATGTCGTCGAGCAGCTTGCGGAACTCGTCCCCCAGCTTTTCCCGTTCCAGCCCCGCCAGCGATCCCAACTGCATCGCGACAATCGCCTCGGCTTGCGTCGCCGACAGCGTGTACGACTCGGCGGCACCCCGGTCTTCGACAAACGCGGGCCAGCCTTTTTCACCCAGCGCCCGTTCGATGAGGCCGCCGGGCACTTGCAGGGTCTGCAACCGGTCCTTCGCCTCCGATCGGCTCGGGCTGTTGCGAATCGTGCTGATCACCTCGTCGATGTTGATCTGCGCGATGAGCAAACCTTCGACCGTGTGCTTCCGTTTGCGCGACTCGGCGAGCAGGAATTCCGTCCGCCGGCGCAGCACGTCGACGCGGTGCCGAATGAACTCCTGCAGCATCTGTTTGATCGACAGCGTCTGCGGGCGATTTCCCACAAGCGCCAACAGAATGATGCTGAACGTTCCCTGCAGTGGCGAGAACTCGAACAACTGGTTCAGCACCACATCGCGGTCGGCGTCTCGTCGCAGCACGATGTGCAGCCGAACCTGCCAGTCGGGCGTGTTGCGGTCGGTCAGGTCGACGATCTTGGAGATGCCCTGAATCCGGTCATCGCGAACCAACTGTTCAAGTTTTTCGCGGACGCGGTCGCGTGTTTCGAGATACGGAATTTCGGTGACGACAATGACGTCGCTGTTCTTTTCGGTCTCGAAATGGGTGCGAGCCCGCAAGGTGATTGTCGAACGCCCCGTGATGTATCCCTGCCGGATCCCGCTCCGTCCACAGATGATGCCTCCGGTCGGAAAATCGGGACCGGGAAGAACTTCGAGCAGATCCCAGATCGAGGCGGCCGGGTCGTCGATCAACTTGATCACCGCGTCGCACGTTTCATCGAGATTGTGCGGGGGGATGCTGGTTGCCATCCCGACGGCGATGCCGTAGGAACCGTTGATCAGCAGGTTCGGCACCCGCGCCGGCAGCACGACCGGCTCCTGCCGTTGCTGGTCGTAGGTGGGGATGAAATCGACCGTGTCGCGGTCGAGGTCGTCGAGGAGTTCGGCGGCGACAGACGACAGGCGGGCTTCGGTATACCGCATCGCCGCGGGGGGAAGGCCGGCGAGCGAGCCGAAGTTCCCCTGTTTGTCGATCAGCACCTCGCGCATCATCCACGACTGCGCAAGGCGCACCAGCGTGGGGTAAATCGCCTGGTCGCCGTGCGGATGGTAATTACCCATCGTCTCGCCGGCGATTTTGGAACACTTGGTCCGGGAGGCCCCGGGGTTGAGGTTGAGGTCGTTCATCGCGACGAGGATTCGGCGTTGCGATGGTTTGAGACCGTCGCGCACGTCGGGCAGAGCGCGGCTGACGATGACGCTCATGGCGTACGTCAGGTAGCTCGTGCGCATTTCATCCTGAATGTCGAGCGGACGAATGCGTTCGTCGCTGCCGTTTCCGTCGGTCGACAACGTGCGGACTCCTCAGGTGGGGGGCGGTCTGGAGACCCGGGACGACGGCGAAAACGCCCTCCGCGGTTTCCCGGAAAACAGCGCGACCCGTGTCCTCTTGGAGAGAGAAAACGGGCGCGAGAACAGAACGGGGATTCTAGCGAATTTCGGGGAAATTCACAATCTTGTGGCGGCCCGCCCGATACGCGACAATCTGGCCGACAACTCCCACAACTGTGGCTACCGTCGCGCATGCTCTCCATCATCATCCCCGTCTTCAACGAAGCCGACAGCCTTCGTGAACTCCACGCGCAAATCGCGACAGCGTGTCGCCCCCCCATCCCCAACGTCGAAATCGTCTTCGTCGACGATGGCTCCACCGACGCCAGTTGGAAGACAATTTGCGATCTGGCCGCTGAAGATGACCGCGTTTCGGGAATTCGCTTCCGACGAAACTTTGGCAAGGCGTCGGCGCTGTCCGCCGGCATGCGCGCCACCAGCGGCGACGTCCTCTTCATGATGGACGCCGACCTGCAGGACGACCCCGCCGAAATCCCCAAATTCCTCGAAAAACTCGCCGAGGGGTACGACGTCGTCAACGGCTGGAAACTCCGCCGCCTCGACCCGTGGCACAAAACCGGTCCCAGCAAGGTCTTTAACCTGTTGGTCAGCCGACTCACCGGACTCTCACTCCACGACCACAACTGCGGCCTCAAGTGCTTTCGACGCCCTGTGGCCGAAGAACTCCACCTCTACGGCGAACTCCATCGCTTCATTCCCGTCCTCGCCCACGCTCGCGGTTTCCGTGTCGCCGAGCTGGGGGTCCATCACCGCCCCCGACAGCACGGTCACAGCAAATATGGCGTCCGCCGATTCCTGCGGGGCTTTCTTGACCTGCTCACGGTCAAATTTCTCACGGCGTTCGGCCAACGTCCGCTGCACATTTTGGGCGGACTGGGGCTGGGGTTCTTTTCCTTGGGAGGGCTGGGATTGGCGTGGTTGGCCGCTCTGTGGCTGCTCAGGCATTGGCCCGGTGCTGACGCCGCGACCGCCGAGCCGATTGGCAACCGACCGCTGCTCGCCTACTCAATCGCGGCACTGCTCTTGGGGGGGCAGCTCCTCTCATTGGGATTGCTCGCCGAGCTGATTGTCGCAAACACAAGTCGCGATCACGAGGCGTACAGCGTTCGTGAGCGGGCGGGTCGGTTGAATTCTCCGGGTGGTTGAAAAGCCGCCACGTTGTCGTCGACACCTGTGATCTCGCCGTTGGGTGAAGGCAGGAGTGACTTTTGTCGCCCCACCCGACCCCCACTGAGATTTTTGGGGCATATGTCCCGAGTCCTAATTATTGATCAAATGAACAGAGATTGTTTCCGGTCAAGCATTCAGATCCAGTAAAACAGGCTACGAGATTCGTCCCGGACAGCTAAAAGGTGTTGATCGTTGTGTTTGGGAGGGCTACATTCGGCGGGGCGGAATGGGTACGCTTCCGCTTGAGCCGCGCCTGCCTGGAAGTGATTTTTCGAGCGCTTCCTAAAAGGCGCGGCTCTGCACAACCCTCCTTCAACTCCGGCCCACCATGCACCGCACGATCTCCCGACTCTTGGCCGTTTTCGGAACGGCAATTCTGCTCAACGCTGCGGTCGCCCGATCAGCCGACGAGTGGCCTCAGTTTCGCGGTCCGGATGGTCAGGGGCACGCGGGGGCCGTGCGGGTTCCCACGCGATTCAGTGACACCGAAAACGTCGTCTGGAAGCAGAAAATTCCCGGCAGAGGTTGGTCTTCGCCGGTGATTTCGGACGGGATCTGCTGGATGACGACGGCGGTGATCAAAGAGGCGACTCCGGAGCGGATCGCCGAGATTCGCAAGACCCGGCTCGCATCCAATCCTCTCGCGGCCGACATGGAGATCATCGACTCGGTGTCGCTGCGGGCGGTGGCGGTCGACATGTCGTCGGGGAAGATCCTGCAGATTGTCGAACTGCTTCAGGTTTCAGAACCCGAGCCAATCCACTCGTTGAACAGCTACGCGTCGCCGAC
Organism: Planctomicrobium piriforme; assembly: GCA_945860955.1. Taxonomy (GTDB): domain Bacteria; phylum Planctomycetota; class Planctomycetia; order Planctomycetales; family Planctomycetaceae; genus UBA10511. The sequence goes on along the minus strand of CAMATH010000029.1, from coordinate 18,979 downwards.
GCCGATTGTGCATGAAGGCCGGCTGCTGTGCCATTTCGGCAATCTGGGGACCGCCTGCCTCGACACCAAACAGGGGAAGGTATTGTGGACCGCTCGGATTCCCGTGGAACACAGTGTGGGGCCAGGCAGCACACCGGCGCGGTTTGAAAACCTGTTGATCATCCCGTGCGATGGAACCGACAATCAATCGGTCGTGGCGCTGGATATTCAAACAGGCAAAGAAGTGTGGAAGGCGAAGCGGCCCCCCATGGCGGGGGACACTGGCGACTTTCACAAAGCGTTTAGCACGCCGCTGGTGGTCAATGACGGAAAACGGGACCAAGTGATCGCCCCGGGGGCACAGTGGGTTGTCGCGTATGATCCCCGGACGGGCAAAACCCTGTGGCAGGTCAAGCATGGTGACGGCTTCTCGAATTCGCCCCGCCCGGTCTACGCGCAGGGTATGGTATTCATTTGCACCGGCTACATGGCGCATGAACTGGTGGCGATTCGCGTCGACGGTACGGGGGATGTGACGAAGACACACGTGGTGTGGCGGGTCAATAAGCAGGTTCCGCCAATGTCGTCGCCTGTCGTCGTAGGTGACTACCTGTATATGGTCTCGGATCAAGGGGTTGTATCGTGCGTCGAGTTGAAGTCAGGCGAGGCGAAATTCCGCGAACGGATCGCGGGGAATCACAGCGCTTCGCCTTTGGAAGTCGATGGCAAACTGTTGTTCAGCAGCCGGGCGGGGGAGGTCACGGTGATCGCCGCCAGCCCGGAATTCAAGCCACTGGGGACGAACGCTTTGGAAGGGCAGTTGATGGCCAGCCCGGCGGTCTGGCGCGAGTCGTTGATCTTCCGGACCGATACGTATCTGTACCGGATCGCCGACCAGGCATCGGCGCGGCGGTAAGAACCTGTCCACGAACAAATCAAATTGATCAGTAGCCACCGATTCGACTTGGTGGAAAACTTGTCAATTCTCGCTGGAATCTTCGTGAAAACTTGTCAGGAAATTCATCATCCTCGCCACACGCTGTGAACAACTCCCCGTTTCGTTCACAGATTGCACACAGGAATCCACAGATACTGAACAACTCATCCCCAGCCCAACGCGGGTGATTGCCCGAACCTAACCGGTTTGGTATCATGCCACTACGAAAAAACGTGCGAGTTTTCCCACATTTCCGGCGGTCGCAGATACGACGAATACTGTTCAGTTCATTCTACAAGGAAGAGACCTGAACAACCCCCCCCGAGCTTGTGGAAAGTTCCCGGAGGGCGAACCGTGCTGTGCATCGCCCCTGAGGCATCGGGAGGCGTCGATTCATGAAGATGACCTGTCAGCGGCTCACCCTGGCCGCTGCGTTTCAGACCGTCAGTGGAATTGTTCCGACCAAGACCACCAAAGCGGTCTTGATGAACACGAAGATTGAAGCGATTGATGGCCAGGTGACGTTGCTCGCGACAGATGGCGACTCGTCGATCCGTTACGTCATTCCCGACGCGTCGATCGAGACCCCGGGAGCCCTCCTGGTCCCCACCAATCGCACGCTGACCATTCTGCGGGAACTGCAAGGGGATTCGGTCACGCTGGAAACGATGACCAACAATGTTCGCATTAAAGGCGAACGGGCCGACTACAAACTCGGCCTCGAAAACCCCGACCTGTTCCCCACGATTCAAGATTTTCGCGAAGAGAACTATCACACGCTCGACGCAGGGACGCTCCGGCAGTTGATCCGCCGCACGATCTTCGCGGTTGACACCGAGAGTACCCGTTACGCTTTGGGAGGCGTGCTGGTCGAGCTGGGGGCCGAGAAAGCGACGCTGGCGGCGACCGACACCCGTCGACTGTCGATCGCGGTCGGAAAGTGTTCGGTCCATGGAACACCGCATGCCGAGGGCTCCCCCCCGGTCGTTCCCGCCCGGGCGATGCTGCTGATCGAACGGAGCCTCGCCGAGGATACGTCGCAGGTGCAGTTGGCGATTCGCGCCAACGACATGCTGATGCGAGGGGGGTTGGCGACGATCTACAGCCGACTGGTGGAAGGGCGGTTCCCCAAGTATCAGGATGTCGTTCCGCGAAGCTGCAAGACGTCGCTCGAGTTGCAGGTCGAATCGTTTCTGGCGGTCGTTCGGCAGGCGCAAATCGTCACAAACGAAGACAGTCGCGGGGTCGATTTCGAATTCGCGCCGGGGCTCCTCACGCTCACCAGCCAGGCTCCCGACATTGGGGAATCCAAGGTCGATCTCCCCATCAGCTACGACGGGCCAGCGATCACGGTCAGCCTCGATCCCAAGTTCGTCTCCGACTTTCTGCGAACGCTGGATCAGGCGTCGACGATTCGAGTGGAATTGACCGACAGCGAAAGCGCGGTGGTTCTGAAGACTGAGGATGGCTCGATTTACATCGTGATGCCCCTCTCGAGAGATCGCTGATGTCCGACCGTCGCGACCCGTTGCCCTTGTCACAGGTGCTTTCCGAGCTGATCGCCCTGCGCGGTTACGCCCGGCGGGATGCGAATCGCGAGTTGCAGAACGCCTGGGCCGCCGCCGCCGGCGAGGCGGTGGCCAAACAGACCCGGGCGATGGAGATCAAGCGGGGTGTGCTGCAGGTCGCGGTCGCCACTTCGCCACTGCTGTCGGAACTGGTCGGTTTCTATCGCGTCCAACTGGTGGCGCGACTGAAAGCGCTCTCCCCCGAGTTGCGAATCAAGGATGTGAAGTTCCGTCTCGACGGAGCGGCGGGACGCCAGGGGAATTCAGAGAGTTGAATGGCCCCGCATGAGAAAATACTGGAAAGATCCAACGGAAGATGAGTACCGAGAACGAACCTGAAGTGACGTCAAACACCGCGACACCGGCCAACGCGACACCGGCGGTCGACAACAACGGCGGCACGGAAACAACTGAGGCAACGGGATCGGCGGCCGACGTGCCGGCGGGTGCCGCGGACACGCCACCTTCCGGCGTGGAATACGGTGCCGACCAGATCAAGGCGCTCAAGGGTCTCGAAGGGATCCGGATGCGTCCCGCGATGTACATCGGCGGAACCGACGCCCGCGGTCTGCATCACCTGGTGTTCGAACTTGCCGACAATTCGATTGACGAATTCGGCGCGGGCTTTGGCAAGACGATCACCGTGCGGATCAATGTCGACGGTTCGGTGAGCTGTGCCGACGATGGTCGCGGCATCCCCGTCGGCCCAATGCCCGACCAGGAGAACAAGCCCGCGGTCGAAGTGGTTCTCACCGGCCTGCACGCTGGCGGCAAATTCGATCGCAAGGGGGGCTATAAAAAAGGGACGGGAGGACTGCATGGCGTCGGCATCAAGGCGGTCAACGCCCTGTCGGAATGGCTGACCGCTGAGATCCGCCGGGAGGGGCATGTCTGGCTGATGGAGTTCTCCCGCGGTCTCGTCACCAGTTCACTCAAGAAACTGGGCACAACCAAGGAGACCGGCTCCACCCTCACCTTCAAACCCGATCCGCAGATCTTTCCCGACGTCAATTTTCAGTATGACCCGCTGCAACGCCGGCTCCAGGAGCTGGCGTTTCTCAATAGTGGCGTGAAGATTCAACTGATCGACGAACGGGACGGCCGGTCAGACGACTTCCACTACCAGGGGGGGCTGACCGAGTTCGTCCAGTGGCTCAACCGGACCGAGACGGTGATCTTCCCCGAGGTGATCGCCATTTCGGGTAGCGAGCCGATCCCGGTCGAGGAGGTCATGTCGGCGATCGAAGTCGACGTCGTGCTGCAATACAACGATGGCTTCAATGAAAACGTCCGCTGCTTTGCCAACAACATCCCCAACCCCGATGGGGGCACCCATCTTTCGGGATTCCGCAACGCTCTGACCCGCAGTCTCAACAACTACGGCAAAAAGGAAAATCTCTTCAAAGATATCGAGCCGACCGGCGATGACTTCCGCGAAGGGCTGACCGCGATCGTGGCGATTAACCACCCCGATCCGCAGTTCCAGTCGCAGAACAAGACCAAGCTGCTCAACGGAGATGTCGAAGGGGCGGTTTCGAAGGTCGTCTACGAGGTTCTCACCAAGTATCTTGAAGAACATCCCGTGACGGCGAAGCGGATCTGTGAAAAGGCACGCAACACCGCTGAGGCGCGTGAGGCGGCCCGGAAAGCCCGCGACATGGTCCGTCGCAAGGGGGCGCTCACCTCCGCCGGCCTTCCCGAAAAACTCCGCGACTGCCGATCCCACGACCTCGAAGCGACCGAACTGTTTCTCGTCGAAGGAGACTCGGCGGGCGGGTCGGCCGACACTGGTCGCGATTCGAACATCCAGGCGATCCTCCCGCTGCGGGGCAAGATCCTGAATGTTGAAAAAGCGCAGATGCTCAAGGTGTTGGACAACGAAGAGATCATCGCCATTTTCAAGGCGATTGGCGTGGTCCCCGGGGGGGAACTGCAAGACGTCGCCAAACGCCGGTATGGCAAAATCATCCTGATGACCGATGCCGACGTCGACGGCAGCCACATTCGCACGCTGCTGCTCACCCTGTTCTTTCGGCACATGCGGACTCTGGTTGAACAAGGCTGCATCTACATCGCCCAGCCTCCGCTCTACCGGGTGACGCAGAAGAAACAGATCCGATACGTGCAGACCGCCGAGTCGATGATGCTGGAACTGGTCGGACTGGGCCTGCAGGAAGCCCGGCTCGAATTCAGCGACGGCGCGAAACTGGAAGGGGAGCTGCTGCAAAAAATCGTGCAGTTGATCGACCAGTTGGAAACGCCGCTGCGGACATTGGAACGCCGGGGAATCGACTTGCGGTTCATGGCGTCAAAGCATCTCACCGAGCGGGGATTGCTTCCCCGGTTTCGGGTCTTCCTGGGTCGGCAACAACACTGGTTCGCCGACAAGGGGGAGGTCGAAGCGTTCATCGCGGCGGAGGAACAGACCCTGGGACGCGAGTTGCGGGTCGCCGACGCCGCCCGGGAACCGGGTTCGGGGCCACCCAAGGCGGTCACGGAACCCGGCTCGACCGGTTCGAGTGGCACCGAAGCGCTGTTGCAGGTTTACGATCTGCACGAGGTCCGTTCGATCAATCTGTTGCTGACCGAGCTGGCCGGTTATGGCATCCGACTCCCCAACCTGTTGTCGGCTGGGGTCAAGAACGGTTTGCCGGTCTACCCGTACAAGGTGATCAACGAAGACGAAGTGGTTCCGTTGTCGTCGTTGCGCGACCTTCTGCCCGAGTTACGCCGACTGGGGGAACAAGGCCTCAAGCTGACGCGGTTTAAGGGGCTGGGAGAAATGAACTCCGACGAATTGGGGATCACGACGATGGACCCCAAGACGCGGACGTTGCTCCAAGTCACCATGCAGGACGCGGTCGCCGCCGACGAGATCTTCCGTGTGCTGATGGGAGACCATGTGGAACCACGGCGGGAGTTCATCGAAAAACACGCGCTCGAAGTCAAAGAACTGGACGTTTAGCTTCCCCAGGCGAACGGCCGGCGTCAGCCGGCCGGTTTTCCGCGGCCGACGACAGCCGAGGCCAATCGGGTATCGCCACCCGACCCGGCTGGCCTGAATTTTGTGATGGTGGCCCCGTTGCCAACATGATCACCCGCCCCGCGCTACACGATTTTTCCTGGACTCGCATGGCCGACGCGATCGAACTGGTTCGACAGCGTGTTTTGCGTGCATCCAGCGCGCTGGAACGCGCCCGACTCCCTTTCACGGTCATTGGCGGAAACGCGGTGGGGGCCTGGGTGGCTCGTGTGGATTTGGAGGCGGTTCGTAATACCAAAGATGTCGACCTGTTAGTGCGTCGAGCCGACCTCCCCGCAATCATCGTAGCGATGAGTCAGGCGGGTTTCGCGTATCAGAACGTTGGCGGGCTGGATTTGTTTCTCGATGGTGAGGGAGGTTCGGTCCGCAGCGCGGTCCACCTGGCATTTGAGCGGGAACGGATCCACCCCGACCATCCGCTGGACTCTCCGGGCGTTGATGAAAACGAACCCGGTCCCGATTTTCCTATCGCGACTCTCGACGCGCTTGTCCGGATGAAACTCAACGCCTTTCGCCTGAAGGACAAATTGCACCTGCAGGATCTTTTAGGCGTCGGACTGATCGATGCGACATGGTGCGACCGTCTCCCGGCCCCATTGGGAGACCGATTACGAGAGGTGATCGAGTTGGAGTGAACGGACGGCGTACCGGCGACGCCGCGGTCTGGACTCTCGACGGCAAAGTCGAGTGGAGACAGATTGAAAACGCCGCATCGAAAACAAACCGCGGCGCAGCCGCCGCCTCCCCCCTCCCCCCTCTCCCCGCGTGCGACATTGCACGGCAAACTCGACTCCACTGCGGGGAGAGGGGCCGGGGGTGAGGGGGACACCCATTGATGGCAACGACACCACCCTGGGTCATGCATTGAATACGATTCACCCGCAATGCCCCTCATCCGGCCTGTCGGCCACCTTCTCCCCGAAAGCGGGGAGAAGGATCCGATTCAAGCCGAGCTGCGTTTGTACGACGTACGTACCGCTGTCGCGGATGCAACGGACGTGACCGCCACGCGAGGGTAGCCCCAACGGGGCGTAACCAAATCGCGCGGCACGCACACGTTGTCGTCGGACCGTTTCAACACGAGAATTTTTCGACCGGAGGAAATGAATCAAGAGGATCCCTATTTTCCCGAAGTCGGCTCGTTCGCTTTTGACGATTCCTTCTCCCGCGCCTGTCGCAGCAAGTCATAATGCACCCTACCGACCTGCCACATCCACCCCGGCCCACCACCCGCTTTCGCTCCCCAGGTGTTCGCCACCGCCTCGCGCAAATGCGCCTCGGCAGATTCGGCTCGCCCTTCCACCGCTTCATTCAGACCGACATACAGCTCGGCGTAAAACAACCGTTGCGTCCGCTCGTTCGCTGACAGATCCGCCGACTTGATCTTCTCCAGAATCTCGGCTCCTGTCCGGTCACCCGCGAACATCTTGTAAACATCGGGAAACGGCTCGCGGTCATCTTTTTCGTACTTGAGCAGCCCCTTCCGCGCCTCGTCCCGACCCACTGCTTTGACCTGCGACAGGTACCGCCAGATACCGTTCTCGCGATCGATGTTGTCGAACGAATGGTAGATCTCAAACTGGTGAGCCGCCTGTTCGTACTGCTTCGCGTAGAAGCAAGCGATTCCCCGTCGCCAGTGGGAATTGTCAAGCTGGGGATTGAGTTCGACCATTTTGTCAAAGTCCGCCACCGCCTCGGCGAACTTCCCCCGGAAGAACAACCGGTCCCCCCGCTGCGAGTACAACTCGACGTTCTCGGGCGACCGTTTCAGACTTTCGGTCAACTCCTGAATTTCCCGATCCAGCTTCGCATGCAGTTTCCCGACGACCTCCGCCGACAAGGGAGGCTCTGGCGACGCTTTGCCGGCTTGTTCCGCTGCCGGGGATTTCTCATCGCCCCAGGCGCGCACCATTCCAACACCGACCAACAATGCGAGTGTGAAAACAGTGCCAATCGCGGAGAGACAGCGAGTCAGTCGCATGGGGTTCTTCCAGAGGAATTCAGGAGGATGGTGGGGGGACGAGTTTCACCTGGTCGCGGGTTGGAGTTTACACTGCGTTCGGCGGAAAGCGACACGTCGGCCCGGACCGCTTCCTGACGGGCGCGGCTCTGCGTTAGTATTCTGGTCCGCGTCGTGTTTCCTTCCGACCACCACACTGCGCCCACCCGCCCAATCACCGCCGGGCGCAACCGGAGACTGCTATGTTCCCTTGGAATCGCCGATTGAGTTTCTCGGGAGTTTGTCTCCTGTTCGTCGTGAGTCTGGCATGGGGGTCTGGCGCGAACGCGGGGGACTGGCCCCAGTTCCGCGGTCCTGGCGGAAACGGTGTCGCGGTGTCGAAAGGGACACTGCCGACCGAAATCGGACCACAGAAAAACGTGGTGTGGAAATCGGAACTGCCTCCCGGACATTCTTCGCCGGTGGTTGTGGGAGATCGCATCTACCTGACCGGAATCCGCGAGAAGCAGAAACTGGTCACTCTGGCGCTGGAACGCGCGACCGGAAAAATTGTGTGGGAGGTGGAAGCCCAGTTCGAAAAGCTGGAAGAGATCCATCCCACGGGGAGTCACGCGACCCCCACGGTCGCGTCGGACGGTGAACGGGTCGTGAGCTTCTTCGGATCCGCCGGGCTGTTTTGCTATGACACCTCGGGCAAGCTGTTGTGGCAGATTCCCCTGGGGCCGTTCAAGAATGATTTCGGTTCAGGAACATCCCCCCTGATCGTCGACGACCGGGTGGTATTGTGTCAGGATCACGACACCGATTCGTTTCTGATGTCGGTCGACAAACGGACCGGGCGGATCGTCTGGCGGCTCGATCGCGGGGAGTTTCCTCGAAACTACTGCACGCCAACGATCTGGGAGGTGAATGGCAAAAAGCAGATCGTCATCGCCGCCACGTTGCGCATTGTCGCTTACGATTTCGAATCGGGCGACGAAGTCTGGACAGTGCGGGGCATCGCCCGTATTGTGAACATGAGTCCGGTCGTCGGGGCCGATGGGAATCTGTATGTGGCGACCTGGTCCCCCGGTGCGGAAGCGAACGACCGGATCAACACCCCGCCGTTCGACGAGGCGGTCGCTGAATCCGACAAGAACAAGAACGGCTCTTTGTCGAAAGACGAATTGGGGGACGGAGCGACAAAGCAGCGGTTCACCCAGATCGACCGCGACAAGAACGGCGAGATCACGCGCGAGGAATACGAGTCGATGCGCAAGGTGTTTCAGCAGGCTCGCAATGTGGTCATGGCGATCAAACCGGGAGGGACAGGCGATATTTCGAAGTCGCACGTGTTGTGGGAATACACCCGTGTGATTCCCTACTGCCCTTCTCCCGTGGTGTATGGAGACCAGCTCTATCTCATCAAGAATGGTGGCATTCTGACGGTCCTCGACATCAAGACCGGCAAGGCGTTGAAAGAGGGACGGATCGAAGCGACGGGAGACTATTACAGTTCGCCCGTCGCCGGCGATGGCAAGGTCTACCTGCTGAGCCAGCGTGGCAAGCTGACGGTCCTCGAAGCGAAGGAGGGATGGAAGGAACTCGCTGGCGCTGACTTTGGCGAAGACGCCTACGCGACCCCCGCGCTGGTCGATGGCCGGGTGTATGTGCGAACCGCCGGCCACCTGTATTGCTTCGGTTCGGTGGGGGTGGAGTAGCCGAACCATGTCTGAAGTCGTCGAACTCATCCGCCGGGTCGCCGCCGTTCCGTCGTTCAGCTCCTACGAAGAGCGGCTGCATCCTTTGATCCGGGAGATTCTCGCCGACGTCCCAGGCGCGCAGATTGAAGTTGTTCCGGAGAACAACCTGCTGGTCTCAATTCCCGGCACGGTTCCGGGGCCACCCATCGCAATGGCGGCGCACCTCGACAAGATCGATCACTACGTCGAGGGGATCCCGGCACTGCATGTCGACGTGCGTGATGGCAAGATTGTCGGCCCGATGGACGACTCGGCGGGACTGGGGATCTGTCTGGCGATCGCCCGCCAAGCGTCGAAGCACCCGTTTCCCCCGCTGCTCTTGTTGCTTTCGGAAATGGAGGAGAGTTTCGGATTCGAAAGGCATCCGCAACGCCTGAAGAATGGCGGTTTCGGGCGGGAACCGGGACAGGGGGCAGAACGGCTCTCTCGGCGGTTGCTGGCGACCGGTCGAACTCCCTCCGCCGTCATCACGCTTGATACGACACCACTGTTCAAGGGGATTTCCGGCCGGGCGTTGTATTGCGCTCCCTGGGAACTCAATGGCGTCGAGGCTTCGGGTGAACTGCGTGACGCGACGGCGGAATTGCGAGATCGCCTGCTGGCGATCGACCCCGATCTCCTCGTGGCCAACAATACCAACGACTATCTCACGTACGGTGCCGAACTCAATCTCCCCGGTCGACCCCCCATCCCTTCGGTCGCACTCGAACCGTCGATCTTCCCGTACCACCGTGCCAATGAAGAGGTCTTCGTCGAGGACATCCTGAGGCTTGAACAGGTGCTGGTCACCTTTCTCAGTGGCCGTCGGTGATCCATCGCCGCGCAGATTGTGGTGATCAAGCCGTTGGGCGGAAGCTCGTGGGGACTCTGTCCCCCCCCTGGGATTTTCGAGGTTTGGGTCCAGTGTCCAATGGTTTCTACTTCCACTCAGCCCTTAATTCATGGAACGCATTGGCCATTCCTTGAAAACCTGGCTTCACCCGGCGCTGGCCCACGCTCCGCGTTTCGGCACTCGTCGTGCCGACCGTCCACGAACCAAGCAAAAACAACGGTATTGATTTTAGACAGGTTCTTACCGGTCGCGGTGATATCCCAACGACCGCACCACTTCGAGGACCTCGCTCCACGTGGGAAACTGCCGACCGCTTTTGCGTTTGTAGTCGTCCATCGCTTTCATGAACTCGATCTCGTCGGCCGAGTAATCGCGTTCGCAGGTGGTGGGATCGATCTGTCGCCGGCGCTCCACGCGCGGCTCATCCCCCACAACCGATTTCTTGGGAACCACCGGTTCGCCCGCTTTGACGTCGGCCGGTCCCGCGGAGTGGGCTGGGTCAGCAAGCAACAATTGCTTCTTCGCCGACAGCACCCGCCGGCCCTCGGTCGACGGGGTCCGCTGGTTCGTTCGGGCATTGGCACTGATGTCGTTCGTTGGGGAGTCGCTCATTGTGTCGTTCCAGCCTGCCAGCTTTCAGAGGGGCACGGAGACCAAAAGGTGATCTTCTCCGTTATCGACTGACGGCGGACGGAATCCGAAACCGACTTCCGGTGGTGGGGAACACGCCGATCATGACTAATGGCGCGATCCTGTCGTGCGTGTCGAACCGACCCTTACTGTGCCGCCACGGGGACGCAACCTGACATCTGGCATGGGCCGTTTTCTTTTCCGCCCATTGGACATCGGACCCATGCCTTCAAAATCCCAGGGGGGGTCTGGGGGGGACAGAGTCCCCTCCAGCTTCTACCCAACGGCTTGATCGTTCCCTGGAATTCCGGCACACAAACGCCATGAGTCGGTCCCGGGGTCGCGACCCAGACTAATAACGACAGACAATCTTCACGCTGGTCGCAACATGCAGTTCGCCGACAAACAGTCCACCGCTGCGGGCACCGCGTTCAAATCCGCCCCCTTGTTGTCCCCCACCACTGCCGCCAAACCAACTGCCGTCTCCCTCGACATTGTCGATTTCAATGACTTCAATGATCTTCACTCCTGCACCGGCGGCCAGCGCCTGGGCATTCGCCAAGGCGTCTTCCACCGCCTTGGATTTCACCTGACGTACGAGTTCGGAATCGTCGGCGAGAAAGAACTCCACCTCTCCCCGAGTGTTCGCCCCGTTCAGCAAACCCGCTTCGAGAATCTTTCCGCCGGCGGAGGCCAGTTCCTCGACGTCGGACGATTGAAAGACCACTGTGAATGATTGAGAAACCTGGTAGCCGGCGACCTCAATCCCCGGTTCCTTGGCAGCTTTCCGATTCACGATTTGAACACTGGAGTGCTGGGTTTTCGCTTTCAGATCACCCAATTCGAGCGCCACAATCGCCAATTGAATCTGGGCCACCGTTTTCGAATTCTGCTCACGCGCCTCGGCGACGGTCTTCGCCTGCGTCTCAATTCCCAAATGCACACGAACGGAATCAGGTCGCGCGGGCATCGAGCCGGTGCCTGCGGCGATGATCCTGCGCTGCGGCGGCGCGGGCACATTCTCGGGCGCAGATTGACCGCGAACGGCGATCACGCCGACCAGAATCAGAGACATCCCGATCACACAGAACATTGTGGTCTTGTTCATCAACTCACTCCGGCAAATTGAGGGATTGCTGGTCGATACACGTCGGCGTCGGTCGCTACGTGTTCACAGGAAAATCAATTATAGAGTGGCGCTCGCAACCTCTCCCAGCAGAGATGTTAGACTCTGCTCGGCACAAATTGGGGTGTGTCGAATCCCGCGCTCCTTCCCCGAAGGGGGGGGTCATCAACCCTGGCACCGCCTTACACCACCTTGTCCTTCAACCCATAGAACTTCACCGCGTTGTCGTGGAACAGTTTCTTCTGGTCGGCGGCGCTCATCCCCAAGTTTTTTACAATCTCCTTGAGCGCGTTGACCCACTGTTCAAAGCTCGCCGCCAGTGTGCAGACCGGCCAGTCACCCGCGAACATCCGCCGATCGGGACCGAAGGTCTCCATGCTGAACTGCATGTTCGGCTGCAGGTCGGCCACCTTCCAGCCCTTCTTCGCCGTCGCGATGATCCCCGAGATCTTGCACACCACATTCGGACGCTGGGCCAGCGCCTTCATTCCGTCTTCCCACACCTTCCGCTTCTTGGGATCGGTCTCCTGCACGCTGTGGTTGCCGCAATGGTCGACGATAAACTGTGTGTGCGGACACTGCGCGACCAGTTTGTCTCCATCCATCAGTTCGCTGTCACGCATGCAGAGGTCGAAAGTCATCCCCAGTTCCCCCAGCAACTGCACGCTCTTCACGAACTGCTTGTCGAGACAGAGTCCCTTCGGGTCGCCGTCGCCATGCAGCACCTGGCGAACTCCCTTGATGTACTCGCTCCCCTTGAACTTCAGAATGTAATCGCGGAAGCCGTCGCTGGCGGGTCGGCCCGAGATCACCGCGCCGACCATGGGGTTCCCGGGGGCCTTGCACAGGGCGATCACGTATTCCGCCTCGGCCACCTGCTGGCTCGGCTCGACGTCGACCTCCATGTAAACGCTCTTCACCACGTTGACGTTGGCGGTCGCCTTCAGGTAGTCCGCCGTCACAAAGCTCCGGTTTAACGTCTCGTTGTCTTTGGCCCAGGGGAGCGTGAACTTGGTGAGATCCCACAGGTGTTCGTGCGTGTCGACGATGGGAATCAGATCTGCGGTCACGTTCGCTTCCTTGGCCAGCGCCGTCGGGCTGGCCGACGCCTGAATGGTGTTCGAATGATGCAGCGCCCCCCCGACCATCAAACCGGCGGCGGACGACTTCAGAAACGTACGACGATCAAGCGGATTCATGCGGCGGTCTTTCGACATCTGGAGCGCGAGAAGGAAATCAACAGGCCCGGATTTTAACCGGCGGGGAGAGGAGAGTCGATTCCCCCGGGCGAACCGACCGGCGTCAGCCGTCGGGTTTTTTGTTGTGGCATGAAAGTCAAAAGACCCGGTGGCTGACGCCGACCGGTTCGCCTCACTCCCCGAAAGCGGGGAGAAGGATCCGTTTCAAGCCCATCGGCTCAATGCCTCGCGCGCCGAAAACAAAATCCCGCGCGCTTTTCCAGATACGCGTGATTCCCTCTGGGCAACTCAAAATTCCTGTGGGATAATGGACTTATCGCGGTCACCAAAACACACCCGCCCCAACGTCGTGAGACGCCGGGCTTGCCATGAATTCCGCATCCCACACCTCGTTATTCTCGCTCGCACTCCCGGAAGCGTGGGGCGAACCGATCGATTGTCGAGGCAACGCGCCGGGCGACGACCTCGCAATCGCCTCCCCCGGCGCGCTGTTCGACGACCGTCGCGACGGCCGCTGCCGGCCGCTCTTCGAAACCGAACACGATCTCGCCCGCATTCGCGGTGCCGCCCGCCGACTGGCGCTCATCACACCGGTCGCCGGTGGTGCGCTCGACGCGCTCGCCAACTACACCTTCGGCCCCGGGTTCACCTTCAAGATCGCAGGCGAATCGGCCCCCGACAATCTCAAAGGGGCCGCCCAACAAGTTCTCGACGAACTGCTCGACGACAACGACCTTTGTGGCGTTCTCGATCGCGAACTGCACACCCGCAGCCGCGAAGAGGGAGAGGCGTTTCTGCAACTCGTCCCCCGTCCCAACGGCCGTTGCGCACTCCGGTTCCTCGAACCCGAACAAATCACCGAACCCGCCCGGCCCCGGCCACTCGAAGACTGGCTCGGCGTCGGTGAGTCGTTCGCTTCAAGCTGGTCGTTTGGCGTTCACACCCGACTCGACGACTCGGCGACCCCGTTGGGTTACCACATCATCCACGACGCCATCGGCCGCGATTGGGATTACCTCCCCGCCCCGCGCGTCGAACACGTCCGCCGAAATGTCCCCCGCAACGCCAAACGGGGAGTCTCAGACTTTCTCCCGATCCAGGCCGACCTCGAACGCGAGGCGATTCTCCGCCGAAACACCGCCGAGGGGGCCGCGCTGCAAGCCGCCATCGCCTGGATCCTCCAGCCGGGTTCGTCTGAGACGCTGGTTTCGGGCTATCCCCGCGGAGAACTGCCAGTCTGCGAACGGCCGTCTCCCACGGGCACAGGCTACGAGCGCGTCCGCCGGTATCCGCCGGGGACGATCCTGCGACCGTCGGCCGGACTCGAATACAAACCCGGTCCCCTCGGCTCCGAACGCATACCTCACTTTTTGCAAGTCGCCCAGTACGTCCTCCGTTCGATCGGACTGCGGTGGAACATGCCCGAGTATCTGATTTCGGGCGACGCCAGCAATGCCAACTACGCTTCGACGCTGGTCGCCGAGTCTCCGTTCGTGAAGGCTCGGGAAGCGGATCAGCAGTTCTTCCGTCGGCACTTTCAAAGTCTCTGTTGGAAAGTTCTCCGTCTCGCCTGGGAAGCCGGGCGGTTCGACCGATTCGCGCTCCCCTGGGAACAACTCGTGTCCCTGCTGGACCTGCGAATTGGAACGCCAGCGGTCGCCTCCCGCGACCCGCTCGCTCTCGCGCAGACCCAGGCGTTGCAATTGCAAGCCGGGATCCTGTCGCGCCGAACCGCCGCGTCCCAGGCGGGACTGGAGTTTGAAGTCGAACGCCGGCAAATCGCGGAAGAGGCAGGCGCAGACCAGTCGCATGACCAACCTCCGTCATCGGCGTCCACCTAACTCGCGCTCATGGCGAACCGACCGGCGTCAGCCGTCGGGTTTTCGACTTTCAATCGCACCGTGCAAAAAACCCGGCGGCTGACGCCGGCCGGCTCGCCAAAACATCTCATTTTTGAAAGGCCTCATGTCCACTCCGCTGCTCGAACTCACCTTCAGTGAATCCCCCACGGTTGATCGCGACGCCGGTGTCATTCGCGGCGTCAAGATCCTCGGCCGCACCAGCCGCAATCACCGCGTCTACAGCGACGCCGCTCTCAATCAGGCCGCGTACCTCTATGAGGGACTCGCCGTGAATCTGGATCATCCCCGCCCGTCCGGAGCGGCGGGGGAACGTTGTGTCGCCGACGGTTTCGGCTGGCTGACTTCGGTTGGCGTGCGCGAGACCGGCGTGTTCGGCGACCTGCACTTCCTACGCTCGCATCCGCAGGCCCCAATGATCGCCGAGGCCGCCGAGCGTAACCCCCGCCGCTTCGGACTCTCTCACAACGCGGTCGGTCGCGTCATTCAGCGCGATGGCCAGTTCATCGTCGAATCGATCGACCGCGTGCATTCCGTCGACATCGTCCAGAACCCCGCCACGTCACTTGGTCTGTTTGAATCGGAGAACCCCCCCATGACCGCCACGCTGCAAGAACTCTGCGAACACGCGCGACTCGACACACTGCTCGCGCATCCCCTGCTCGAAACGCTGCGCGATCGCACGCTCGAAATCGCCGACGCCAACGAACCCCGCTCGGTCCGTGCCGCGCTCTTAAAGGGCATCCTCGAAGGGATTGTCGAACAAATCGCCGACCAGCCCGATCTCGATCACCCGGCTCTCTTCGACCACTTGTCCAAACAACTCGCCGACCGTTCCAAACCCACGCCCCCGCGCGATTTGAATGATCTGCTGGAACGCGTCACCAAGCTCGAAACCGACGCGCAGTGCCGGACGCTGCTGGAACTGCACAACCGCACGTGCGACACGCATCGACTCGCCGCTCTGTCGGCTCTGGCGACCGACGAAGCCCGTCGGCAGTTGATCGAAAGCTGGCCCTCTCGCGACACCGCGCAACGCCTACGCCCGCACAGCTCCCCCCCGCTGCACGACCGCGTGGAACACACGCTGAAACTGCCGGAGGATCTGAAGGGGTTTGTCGCGGCGGTGAAGTAGCGCGGCGTTTGCAGGCAGGGGGCTGACGCCGCCCCGCTCGCCACGGGTTCATTCTCACGATTCGTTCTTTTCACAAGGGATTCTCATGAAGCTGCTCGATCTTCCCCACGATCTCCGCGACCGTCGCATGTTTGGCTTCTTCGACGACTTCGAATGGTATCTGTCGCCACACCGCTGGACGTCGCTGGCGGCGGACGCCGGCGCTTCCGTGGCGGCAGGAGCCTCGTCCACCGGCGGCGCGGTGCTGCTGACCACCGGTGCCGTCGATAACAACGAATGCGCCGTCGCAACGACTCAGCGCCCTTATCGCCCCGCCGACGACAAACCGATCCTCTTCGAAGCCCGGTTGCAATACACCGAGGCCGCGATCAACGCCGCCAACCTCTTCGCCGGCCTCGCCGACGTCCTCGGTTCCGCCGACCTGTTGCAGGACAACGGCAACGGTCCCCGCGCCAGTTTTCATGGCACGGGACTCTTCAAAGTGGACGGCGATTCGGTCTGGCGCTGCGTGTCGGCCCGAGGCGCGGTTCAAACCATTACCGTCGGCACCACCCCCGCTGGCGGAACCGCTCCCCAGACGCTGCGCGTGGAGATTCAACCGCTCGACGCCATCAACGCCGAGGTCACCTTTTACGTCGACGACGCGGCCGTTCGTGATGTGAACGGGCAACCGGTCAAACACAGCGTCTCGCTCGCCGCGTTCCCCGCGATTCAGGCGGGGGTCTACGCCAAAGCGGGCTCCGCCGCGAGCGAAATCGTGTCGGTCGATTACATCGCGGCGTACCAACTGCGGTAAGGCAGGGGGCTGACGCCACCCCGCTCGCCAGGGTTTCGTATTGATCTTCTTCTTTTGCACACCCAAGAGTTCCCCATGATCAAGACTACTCAACTCCGACGACTGCACGACGCCGCCGTCAAAGACGCCCGCCCCCAACGATTCTTCGACGACTTTGGCGAAGCGCTGCGCACCCGCCAACTCCGTCTGGAAGAATTCTCCATCCGCGAACTCTTCGAGCAGTTCATTCCCGATGGGCGTGAACTGGTCGATTCGTGGAATCCCCGCCGGGGCGGAGAGGGACACAGCCTGCAACTGCTCGAAGAGACCGGCGCGATCACCGCCGGCACGTTCAGCCGAATCAGCGGGCAGCTCGTCTACAACGCCATTCTCGAAGCGTTCGAGTCCGAGGCGTTTGTCTTCACGCCATTGGTGAAGACGATCCCCACACAGTTCAACGGCGAAAGAATCGCCGGCCTGGCGAAGCTCGGTGATGAAGCCGAGATTGTCGCCGAGGGGCGGCCGTACCCACAGGCGGGAATCGCCGAGGACTATATCGAAACCCCCGCGACCACCAAGCGCGGCCTGATCGTCGGCCTCACCCGCGAGGCGGTCTTTTTCGATCGGACGAATCTGCTCGTGCAGCGAACCGCCGAAGTGGGGAACTTTCTGGGGGTCAACAAAGAGAAGCGGGTGATCGATTGCCTCATCGACGAAAACACCCCTGCCCACCGCTACCGTTGGAAGGGGACGACCTACGCGACGTACCAGACGGCGGTCCCGTGGATCAACACGGCGACAGTCAATCCTCTGGTGGACTGGACGAGTCTCGACAAAGCGGAACAGACAATGGCCGGCCTGGTCGACCCGTACACGGGGGAGCCGATCCTGACCGATCCCCGGCATCTGGTCGTGTCGCGAAACCTGCTCTATACGGCTCGTCGGATCGTGAACGCGACGGAGATCCGGGTGCAGACCCCCGGCTTCGCGACGGCGGGCAATCCGACCGAGACGAGCGCGACGAACCCGGTGACCGGTTATCAGGTCGTCAGCAGCAACCTGCTGACAGCCCGGCTGGCGAACAAGAACCACTGGTTCATTGGCGATATCTCAAAGGCGTTCGCCTACATGGAGAATTGGCCGCTGTCGGTGAATCAGGCCCCGGCGAATTCGGAGGTCGAGTTCACGCACGACGTTGTTCTTCGTTGGAAGGCGAGCGAACGGGGCGCGACAGCGACGCTGGAGCCGCGGTATATAGAGAAGAACACGCCGTAGGCTGGAGGCTGGCGAGCTATACCGCGCCAAACAACTCGCGGCGCAGCCGCCGCAACCCCCTCTCCCCGCAATGGACATCGCCCAGCACACTCAACTCCACTGCGGGGAGAAGGGCCGGGGGTGAGGGGAACACGATCGCCTGCGAAAACTCCCCCAACAACCAGCTCGACATTCGCCAAAAGATCCTGTCCATCCCTTTCATCCTCTTCATCCTGTCTAGAAAACCTTAATCAATCCGCTCCAACTGATCATTCGACTTTGCAACGGGAGCGGCGGTCACAAAACAAGACAGGATGAAGAGGATGAAAGGGATGACAGGGATGGTTGTCCTCCCCTCTTTGCACACACCATGTCTCACCCGCTCGTCACCCGCCGATCTGTGATCCTTGCCGAGCTGGAGGCGCTGACCGCCACGTCACCCGGCGGCAAACCGTCCTACCAGATTGACGGGCAGTCGGTCGATCACACCGCCTACCGCCTGTCGCTGTATCAGGAACTCGAACTGCTCAATCGCCTCCTCGCCGCCGAACTGCCGGCCCGGGAAGAACTCGAGCGCGGCGTGACCTGAGCAACGAAACGTCAACACAAAATCCCCCGCGGCGCAGCCGCCACCGTCCCCCCCCTCTCCCCGCAATGATCATCGCCCAGCACGCAAACCTCCACTGCGGGGAGAGGGGTCGGGGGTGAGGGGACGACAATTCGATCGTGACTCGTGTTTCGTAGGATCACAATTGTGTTGCGCAGAAACCGCTTACTGCCGAGCGGTGCCTAGACCCCATCCGGCTTGGGGTCTGTCGTTTTAGTCAAAAAAAGCGAGATTTCCCCCTTGACAACATGAATATACATTAGTATACTTATGCGACGACGTGGGTGGGACTGGCCACCACGCCTGGAATTGTGTGCAGGAGAGGGATACATG
>CAMATH010000028.1 GCA_945860955.1 Planctomicrobium piriforme | reverse complement strand
CGAGCTGCTCGACGCGTCGGCCTACGACAGCGAAGGTCCAGATCAGCCGATCGACGTCAATCGCTGGGATCTGCAGAATCTGTTCGCCGACTGGGTGTTTCTCGACGGTGACCTCGGCAAACACACATTTCGGTACGGCCGCCAGGAACTGTTGTTCGGCCGGCAGCGACTGGTTTCTCCTCTCGACTGGGCGAACGTCCGCCGAAATTTTCAAGGGTATCACTACCTCTTAAAGGGGGACAGCTATTCGTTCGACGCGTTCGCGGTCAATCCCGTCAATACCGCGAACGGTTACGCCCTGCTCGCCGACCACGACAATGGCTTCGACAAGCCCGACCGCAACGTCTGGTTTGGGGGAACGTATTACAGCTACACCGGTTGGAAGGATACCGTACTCGACGCGTACTGGCTGTTCGTCGACACCAATTCGAAAGCCGCCGTCAAACCCGACGTCCATCGGCACACGTTTGGTTCTCGCTGGGGACATTCGATCCCTATCACCGATGGCGCGGGAAGTGACGTGCGGGTCTGGGATCTTGATTTCGAAGGGGGAGTTCAAGCCGGGGACGACAAAACTCGCGACGTGATCGCCGGCTTTTTCACCGGCATCGTTGGACACACCTGGAAGAAACCCTCTTGGACGCCTCGGTTCTCAGGCCTGTTTTACTACAGTTCGGGCACAACCGATGCCAAAGGTGACAACAACACCTTCAACGTACTGTTTCCCCTGGCACATGCCTACTGGGCACTCAGTGACAATCTCTCGGGTCAGAACCTGTTCGACTATTCGCTGCAGTTCGACATGAAGCCGACGAAGAAGACCGCGTTCACGTCGGCCGTCCACTGGTTCCGACTCGCGTCCAGCGCCGATACCGCCTACAACGTCGCGCAGGTGCCGGTGGGTAAACCGAATCACGGCACTGACCTGGGGACGGCCCTCGATCTGTACGGCTACTACGCGTTTAACCCAAACTTCGACGTGCAGATGGGCTACTCGTGGTTCTGGTACGGCTCGTACATCGAACAAACCGCGCCTCGGGGCGATGCGACGCAATTGTACATTCAGACCTCGCTGCGTTACTGATCGGTCTGGTCGGCGGTATTTCACCTCAGTCGCTGGACGCCGAACAAGACAAGCCGATATCGTACCAGTTGACCGCCATTCTGCGGCGCGATGTGCGTCGTTGGAGATGGCGGTATGAACTGTCGGCGAGGACGGAAGTTTCCGACCCTGGCCGGCGACTCTTCGGGAAGCATCACGTTGGCTCACAACAAGCAAGAAAAGAAGAAAAAGGAACGCGAACGTCGGGTCGCCCAGAAGAAGGCCGACGAATCGCGGCGGCTTGCCGAGGAACTGGCGGCCAAGGATGCCAAGCCGGCGGCGAAGTCCGGCAAGGTCTTCGCCGCCTCGTTGACGGCACCGATCGAAAACGCTCCCCCCAAATCGACCGAAACTTCGACGTTGCGCCCGACGCCGAACTGATCGCGAACGGGTCGTGTCCAGCGGTTTCGCGTCCGACTCCCACCAGTCTCAGTCTTCCATGGACTCCCATCCATCGACCGCAGATCCCGCCGCAGTACCCGCGGCGGTCTTCGATAGCGGCGGTCGACGGATCGTTCCCGAGGTGATGGATCAGCCGGGACTGGATCGGGCTCTGCATCGACAAGCGTTGACGGCACTGAGGCGGGTGAATTGGCTGAGCCGAACCGCGGACAGCCTCTGGCCCTCGATCGCCGCGCTCGCCAGAGAACTCGCAAAACACCGAGAGGGAGCCCCGCTGAGTCTGCTGGACGTCGCCTGCGGTGGCGGAGACGTTGCCCTGCGACTTGCGCAACGGGCCGCGTGGTCGGGCGTTCCGCTGGAAGTTGCCGGCTGTGATCTCAGTTCCACCGCGATTGAATTCGCCTGCGAGCAGGCGTCGCGCGGAGAGATTGCGCCGCCCCGGTTTTTCACGCACGACATTCTGAATTCTCCGCTTCCGCAGCAGTACGACATTGTGACCTGCACATTGTTCCTGCACCATCTGGAGGAGTCCCAGGCGGTCGTTCTGTTCGATCGGCTGGCAAACGCCGCCCGCAGGCTGGTTGTGATCAGCGACTTGCGGAGAACGCGACTGGGATTTTGGATGGCCCACTTGGTCTCGAGAGTGCTGACCCGTTCGCCCGTGGTTCGGGTCGATGGCCCGCTCTCGGTCGCCGCCGCGCTCAGTCTTGAAGAAGTCGCGAAACTTGCGGCACGATGTGGCTGGAGCGGCTGTCAGTTACGCCGGGTCTGGCCCGAGCGATTTCTGCTGACGTGGAACAAGTCATGAGTCGCGACCCTCCGGTCCTATCCCCGCAGATCACGAACACGCATTGGGACGTGATTGTGATTGGCGCGGGACCTGCTGGAGCGCTCGCGGCGATTTTGTCGGCACGCGGTGGACTGCGAGTGCTGCTGGTTGAAAAGAAGTCGTTTCCGCGCGACAAAGTCTGCGGCGGGTGCGTCAACGGCGAGGCGCTGGGGGTTCTGGAACGGTGCGGTCTCATCGGTCGCATCGCGGCGCTGCGGGGGAAATGGATCGAGCGGTTTGAACTGCGCGCGTTGGGCCGGGAATTGAGTGTTCCGCTGTCGGGAGGAGTCGCGGTTTCGCGGTCGAAAATCGACCAGGCTCTGGTCGCCGACGCCGTCGAGTCGGGAGTCCGTTTTCTCGATCAAACTCAAGCGACCGTCCTCGAATCCTCAACGCCCGACCGCGAGTTGGTTCGCGAAGTCGAATTGCGGAGCGGAACTTCCGATCGTCGCGTTGTGACTGGCCGCGTCGTGGTGGCGGCGGATGGTTTAGGGCACCACTCGCTGGAACGGTTGCCACAGTTTCGATCTCACGTTCATCCACGATCCTATGTCGGATTGGCCGCGCGGACGGGGGTTACTCCCGTTGTCGGGGCACCGGCGAATGGAACGATTTCGTTGGCGCTCGGGCGCGGGGGCTACGTGGGGCTGGTGCGTGATGAAACCGAATCGATTCACCTGGCGGCGGCTGTCTCACCAAATCTGTTGCGCAACTCGAAAGGTCCCGCAGATTGCGTGGCGCAGATTTTGCGCGACGCGCGCTGTCCTTTGGAAGTTGACCTCTCGTCGCTCACTTGGCAAGGAACGGGACCGTTGACGCAGTCGACTAATCGTGTCGCCGACCGGCGGTTGTTCGTGGTCGGAGACGCGGTTCGTTACATCGAACCGTTCACGGGTGAAGGAATCGCCTGGGCCTTGGCCGGTGCCGAGCGGTTGGCACCTTTGTTGTCCGCGGCCTGCTCCCGTTGGGACGACCGTTTGATTTCCGTGTGGAATCGAGAGCTGTCGAAACATCGCCGCTGGCCCTGCCGGCTATTGACCGGCATCGCGCGGTTTCCGCAATTCGCTCGCCTCGCGTCTTGGGGTTTGTCGCACATTCCTTCGGTGCCTTGCTGGCTGGCGGGGCAACTTGACCGTCATTCCGAACGAACCCGCAAAATGGCGGCATTGTTCAATTTACCATCCGCCAACGAAACTCAACCGCCGCTGGTCGAAAACCCCGCGGCGAAGGACGCCGCATGAAATTCGCCTTGCGCGGAATGGGCACCAGTCATCCGCCATTCAGTTTCGATCAGGACAACGCGGTCGAGGCGGCACAGTCGTTTTGCTGCTCGACGGATCAACAACGTCAGTGGATGAATGTTGTGTATCGGCGTTCGGGAATCGATCGGCGGTACAGCGTGCTGTTAGACAACGGCGATCCGGGAATCGCAGGTCGGCAGTCGTTTTATCCGCCGCGTGCCACTCTCGAAGACAAAGGACCGACAACCGCCCAGCGGATGGCACGATACGAAACCGAGTCTCCCCCGCTGGCGGTTGAAGCCTCGCGCCGCGCGCTGCGCGAGGCGGACTGCGACCCCGCGTCGTTGAGCCATCTGGTCACGGTCTCGTGCAGTGGTTTCGTCTCGCCCGGTTATGATTTCGCCCTGATTCGCGAACTGGAACTGTCGGCGGGAATCACCCGGACCAACGTCGGATTCATGGGGTGTCATGGCGCGCTCATTGGACTGCGCACTGCGGGAGCATTCGCCCGAGCCGAACCCGGTTCACGCGTGCTGATGTGCGCCGTCGAACTCTGCACACTGCATCAGCAATACGGGTGGGATCCGCAGCAGATTGTGGCGGGGGGATTGTTTGCCGACGGTGCCGCCGCCGTCGTGGGATGGGTCGAGCCGGACGAAGCGGCCGGCTGGGGAGTCGTCCGTCATGGTTCCGTCGTGTTGCCCAACTCGGAAGAGTGCATGGGCTGGCGGGTGGGTGACACCGGGTTTGAGATGCGACTGACTCCCGAAGTTCCCGACCAGGTCGCCCGCCATTTAGGAGACTGGGTGAAGTCGTGGCTGGCGGAATCGGGATTGAGTCTCGCCGACGTGAAATCGTGGGCCGTGCATCCGGGAGGGCCACGCGTACTGACCGCGTCGGCCGAATCACTCGGATTGCCAGCGACGACGCTGGCCACCTCTCACGCGGTGTTTCGCGAATATGGCAACATGTCGTCGCCGACGATTGTGTTCATTCTCGAACGACTCAAAAAAGAATCGGCGGCAACCCCGTGTGTCGCGCTGGCGTTCGGACCGGGACTATCGATTGAAGCGGCGCTGATCGTCTAATGACTTGCCCGCGACCAAACCCGGTTGGAATGGGATCAATGAAGGCCGCTCGCCGCAGGAAACACGCAGGCTTCCACCAGTGACTTCAGAGATTCCGGGATTCGGGGCGTCCCGACGAACCGGGAAATCTGATCTGGAAAGATTCGCTTCAATCCCCGGACCTTCGTGGAGCGCCCCTCGGTCTTGACCGGAGCGCCGAAGACCTCGCGAAATCTCTCTGGGGTGGCCTCGACCGTTATGGAAGTTGGGCTCGTCCCCCCTTGCCGCCATGACCGGCGCCGCTGACAATGTCCCTTGATGTCCCAATTCCCTTCGAGACGCTCGTCATGCCCCGCTCCAACCGCCTCGCGTCGTTCCTACTCCCGCTGGGGCTGGGAGCCTGGTTGCTGTTTTCGAACGGCGCGTATGGACAGACGGATGCTCCGAAGAAACCGCTGTCGAAAAAGTCGGCTGGCGAATCGACTGTGTTGGCCACTGTTGACGGGGAGAACCTCACTCAGGGGGATCTTGACCGGATGTTCCGGCTACACCAGGTGACCGCCGATCGCAGAACTCGCGAGCGAGAGGCGATGGTTGAGAAATTGATTGATCGCATCCTGATCCGCCGTCACCTGGCGAAATTGAAAATCGCCCCATCCAAAGGGGTCGTTGACGCCCAATTGCGAGCCCTGGTGCGGCGGGATGGAGGGAATGGGAAACAGTCGGAAGAGATCCTCGCCAAACATGGCTACCCCCCGGCGATCGTCCGCGACGAATTGGAATTTCGCCTCGCCTGGCGGGAGTACGTCGAACAGTTTCAGGAGGGAAAGGGAGTTCGAGAGTATTTCGAGGAACATCACGAGTGGTTTGACGGAACCGAAGTCCACGCCCGACAGATCGTCAAGAAGGTGGCGGGCGACGACGAGTCTGCCCGTGTGACGGCGGAAACACAATTGCGCCAGATTCGGTCGAAAATCGTCGCGGGAGAACTCGAATTCGAGTCGGCCGCGAAACAACATTCCGATGCCCCCAGCCGGGATGAGGGGGGCGACGTCGGTTGGTTTCCCTTTCGCGGAAAGATGCCTCCCGAGATTTCACAGGTCGCGTTCGCGCTGGCGGATGGAGAAATCAGTGAGCCATTCCGCAGTCCCTTTGGGGCACACCTCGTTCAGGTGGTGGAGCGCAAAGCGGGCGAACTCAATCTGGAGGATGTTCGCGAACAGGTTCTCTCGGATTTCAGCGAGTCGCACTGGCGGTCAACCGCCGACGACCTCCGCAAGTCGGCGACGATTCAACGAGAACCGCTCCCCTCCAAGAAGAAATAGAGCATTGACGTCAATAAGGATCTGTCCAAGATCAAGACCGTAATCTGTTGGTTGTTTTGCGGGCAATCGACTGCCGGTAGATCCGGAGCGCGGCTTTGGTCGCGTTAGGCCCTCTCGCAGTCGCATTCAATTTACCCCAACGGGGTTGGATCCCACAGCCCAGGGTTGGTCGAGCGGAGCGAGACCTACCCTGGGTTCTTGATTGTCACCGAACCGTACCCTGAAAGGGTTCCATCCCGCCCGCACGAAGGAACAGCTCGTCGATTTCCGGAACGAATCCATGAAGGAAAGATCTTACAAACCACCATATTGATCTTGGACAGGCATTCAAGGTCCGGCGGATCCATCCGCCCGCTGACTCCAGCCACCACAGGCCGAGCGGTCCATTGATATGCCGGAGTTCGGGATGAAAACCCGACGTTTGAGTCCGATTCAAACCCGACTCAACGATCCGGTGAACCCGCCGAACGAATCAGTCTCGACGCCGAGCCTCTGCAGGATCGTGACAAAGAGCTTCGCCAACGGCAACTCTTCCACTTCCTGCTTGCTTTGCCATCCCGCATCCGTGTCGATCCCCGCACCCGCCTGATTGTCTTCGTTGCCTTTGCCGAACTTGAGATAGCGGCCGTTGGTGAAGCCGAGTTTCTTGCCGCCGGCGGAGAGGATCGGGTAGTTGCGCGAGAGGTGGAAGCTGCTGGAAGCGGAACCGTGCATGGCCAGCGTGTTATCGAGCATGTTGCCGTGGCCGGTCGGCTCGGGGGTTTCCTTGAGTCTCTGCGCGAATCGTCCGAATTCTTCCGCCTGATAGCGGTTGTAAGTGCCCAGGTTTTGCCAGCCGCCTGGTTTTTTGACTTCATGGGTCAGGCCGTGCGCGGCTCCCAGACCCACCGCTTGGGACAGCAGGTCGTGTGGGCCTTCGCCGTTCTCTCGGCCCAACTGAAACGTCGCCACGCGTGTCGAATCGCTCAGGAAGGCCAGGTAGATCAGTTCATACATCGTTTGAAAATAGAGCCGGGCCTCCTTCGGCTCGGCATCCAGATGCAGGTTGCGAGTATCGACTTGAGGAATGGGGGTGTCGATCCAGCGTTGAGCTTTCGACAGCTTCAGCTCTGTGTCGCGCACCGCGTCAAGGTACTGCGTAAGCGTCTCCTGATCGCGACGGGAGAGTTGCCTCCCGAGCGAACGCGTGTTGTCAATCAGCAGATCGAGGGCGCTCTTGCTTCGCGCGAGTCGTGTCGCGGCGTCTTTGCCGCTCGTGACGAACAGCAGGTCGAAGATCTCCTTGGGCTTGTTCATCGCGGGAATCGGACGTCCTTCGCGATTGAAGGACTGCGTCTGAGCGCCCCGCGGGCCGCCCACACCGCCGTTGGTCGACATGACCAGCGAGGAGTGACGGGTGAAGTCGCCCGCGTGCTCCGCGTACCGCTGGTCCAGAGAAATCGTGTTCCGGTACGGCCCGCTTCCACCAATTGGCGCGCCGGTCAAATACTGGTCCGCGTTCGAATGGCCATGCACGTTTCTGGCGTGAGGATGCGACAACCCGGAATAGATCGTGATGTCGCTCCGCAGCGGTTCGAGCACGTCGAGTACTTTGGTCAATTCAAAGTCTGTCTCGCCCCCCCGGGGAAACCAGCACCAGTCGTTCCATGCTGGATCGGATTTGAGTGGCAATCCCACACCATCCGGGTGATAGACGCTGACGAACCGTTTTGGAGTCTCTTCTTGGGTTGGACCCCCAACGGCAAACGACTCGAACCAGGGCAGAGCCAAGGCGATTCCGGTGCCGCGAAGAAACGTTCGGCGACTCAACAACAGGGACTTGTCATACATGGTCTGTTCCCGGTCACTCACTTGGAGTTGAAAAGGTCACTGTTGATGATCAGGGTGATCAGGTCGCTCAGTCCGTCATCCCGTCGTCTGAACTGGGCGGTCAAGTTGTCAATGTCGGCACTGTCGCCAAAAGAGAGCGGCCTGCCCAGTGCGTACGCCGTCAGCTTGTGGACCATCGCTCTGGAGAACTGATCTTGTCGGTCCGTCAGCAGATAGACCTTGAGTCCATCGATCCCGGCGAGCGTCTGTCGATTGAAGAGTTCCGAAGTCGCATCGACTGGCTGGTCCTTGACATGAGTCCGGAAGGCTCCCAAGGCATCGTAGTTTTCAAACGCGATTCCCCACGGGTCGATCCGGGAATGACACGAGTAGCACGCCGGCTTGTTTCGGTGATTGATGATCCGTTCCTTCAGCGACATTTTGAGAATCTCTGGGTCGGTCAGATCGACTTCCGGGACATTCGGAGGAGGCGGAGGGGGAGGATCGTCCAGGATGCGTTTCAACATCCAGACGCCGCGTTTGAGGGGATGCGAATCGGTGCCGTCGGAGTTCATCGTCATGATCGCGGCGCTCGTCAACAGGCCGCCACGATGTGTTTGAGCGGTGATTGGCACTCTGCGGAAATGAGGACCATAAACCGCGGGAATCCGATAGTGCGTCGCAAGTCGCTCGTTGACCAGGGCGTAGTCGGAATGGAGGAAATCCATGACGCTGTCGTTGTGCTTCAGGACTTCCTCGAAGTAGGCGACCGGCTCTTCCAGCATCGCTCCCCGCAACGGGTCGTCAGCCGCCACATGCGTGACGCTAGTGATCCTCTCCAGACCGAGCCATTGCTCAACGAAATGCTGCGAGAATCGTCGGGAACGCGGATCCGCCAACAGGCGTTTCACCTGACCGGCCAGAACTTCCGGCTCTCTGAGTCGTCCCCGCTCCGCAAGTTCCAGCAGTTCATCATCGGGAATGCTGGACCACAGAAACACCGAGAGGCGACTGGCCAGCTCCAGCTCACTGATCTGTGTCGGGGAATGAGCCTCGTCGGTCGAGCCTCGTTGAGTCAGATAGAGAAACTCCGGGGTCGACAGGGCAGTCGCCAGAACTTCGACCATCGCTTCTTCGAACGTCGCGAATTCCGGCCGGTATTTCGCAAACAAGGCCAGGAACTGGTCGACCTCCTGCGAGCTGACCGGTCGGCGCCAAA
The DNA here is from genome assembly GCA_945860955.1 of Planctomicrobium piriforme. Classification (GTDB taxonomy): domain Bacteria; phylum Planctomycetota; class Planctomycetia; order Planctomycetales; family Planctomycetaceae; genus UBA10511. Next base: position 59,611 of record CAMATH010000028.1, on the reverse strand, counting down.
CGCGTTTCAGAAATCGATTCAGCACCTCGCGACCGTAGAGTTGTTCGTCACTCCTTTGGGCGCTCTCAAAGAAGATGTTGGAGTGCGACTTTGGCGGCCATTGCTCGTAGAACGGAGCGGTGATTTCAATCGTATCGATCAGAACCTGGAGACGGTCGTCGCCGCGGTTGGCATTCGAGACATTGCGAATGTGCAGGAACTCATCACGTCGGGGAAACGTGGTGGCGAGATGTCGGAACGGGTTCCGCTGGATATCGCCCAGTGGGATGTCGAAGTGAATGAACTGCGGGTCGTCGACTGATGCCGTCACCGGGATGTCGCGCGCACTGATGACCTCCGAGAAATTCGCGTCGTTGCTGGTGTGGGCGCTGAAAATCAGACGCAGGCTGGCGTACTCATCCGGCTTCATCGTGGAGCGGGCCGCTCGAATGCGAACGCGCATGATCCCTTCGTCGGGAAGAAAGCGGTCCAGATCCAGCTTCAGTTCATGGGATTCGGGAAGTACCAGGACCACGGGCGAAACCGGAGGCGTTTCTCCGAAAACAACGTCCGGCCGAGGCAGTGACTTTCCAATGGCGAATGGAATCCCCGTCCCCGATTCTCGATTCAACAGATGCTGCTGATTCTTGATCTGGCCGTAGCTTTCTTCACCTTTGTGGAAAACCTTGGTCTCTTTTCCGGAAGCTCTCGCCCGATCCATCTCTTCCTGCATCGAGACGAAGTAGGTGACGGGCCTCGGACGCTCACCACTCACGGTTGCGCGATTGAGTGCCTTCAACGCGATCTCGCGATACGTCTCGAAGTGCATGACCGACATCTGCAGCAATTCCGAGCTGTTCTTGAAGCCGTCTTCCGATGCAGTTTCCGGCGGCAGCTTGTTCGCGAGTGGGTAAGGCAGTCCCAGCAGATCCTGCAAAGCGTAGTTGTATTCGTAGTTCGTCAGCCGGCGAAAAGATGTATGTTCCTTGCTGTTTCGACGGATGAGCGACGCGGTATTCAGTTCCCCGCTGAGCCAGTCAACGATTCTGCCACGATCCCCCTCCGCGAGTGCGTTATCCGGTTCGTCTTCGGGTGGCATTTCGGACTTGCTGAGAGCGGAATAAACCTCGCGCCAGCGATCGACATCGGGTCCGGTCAAGAGATCGGGATTCAACCGGTCGATACGAAGCCTGCCTTCCGTCCGTTCGGGACCATGACAGGCCAGACAACTCTTCGTCAGAATGGGTTCCACCAATTCCTGAAAGACAGCGAGGTTCGCCTTCGGAATGGCGTCGGCGGCTTTCGCGGCCTCCTGCGTCTCCTTCAAGAATCTCGATTTCGCGCGACCCTGTTCTTTGGCCGCCTCCAATGGAACCACAGCCTCGTGACCATCGGCGGCTAGAAGGATGCTCGCGTTACCAAGCACCAGCAGAATCAAGATCCGGAGAATGTTCATGGACGGTTCTTCGTTCTCAGCCAGCTTCGGCCAGCGTTTTGACGCACTGAGTCACCCGGGAACCGGTCGACTTCCTCAGAACATGATGATAATCCGTTCTTTGCACTGGCGGCAATGAACTCTGCGGTACAGGAGGCGCGCAGCCCCACGCATTCACCAGCCCAGCATTTCACTCGATCAAGTGACGTCCGATCTCCGTACCCTGAAAATTGACCGAGCGACGGCGACTGGGTGGCCTGCTGCCGCCGCAGCGCCGGATCGACCGCCGCCGCCATCGCCGTTTCGTCGAGTCCGCCCCCCAGGAACGCGTTGATCCCGACGGCGGTCCCGGCCGGGTCGGTGAGTGCCGCGTGGTAGTCGATGCCCAATGTTCGCCCAATCGCACCGGCTCCCGCAGCGCGACGTCGAGTTCCAGGTCGGCGTCCTCGAGGACCGGCACTCCTGCCCGAAACGCCTCGACACGGGCCTTCGACGCCGTCGCCAGTTGGCGATGTCGGGCGGCAGGTTCGCTTGGGCCGGTTTGTCCCAGTTTTGCAGCCCGATGAAGATTTGCCGTTGATTGGATTCATTATCCAGAAGTGGACCCGTTGATTTGTCCCGGCGACGAAATGAACTGGGGATCCACCCCACTTCTGGCTCCTGGAACTGCAACGGTTCTCGAAATTCGCAGTTTCGACTGCTAGAATTCACAATCTGCCGACAAAGTGGAGTCGCGCCCGTACCACGAACTGTCGTAGGTCACACACTTCAACTCTCTGCGAAAACACGATGCAACAACTCACGGCCGAAGGGCGGCGGATCGTCAACGAACTCAGTCAGCGGCATGGCTTCTCTACCGACGCGGTGACCCACATGCTGATCGCCGTCCTGAACGGCAACGGCTCGATGGCCCAGTTCAGCCATCCGGAGTTCGGGGGCTCAGGCCAATGGATGCGCGGCGGAATGATCATGCTGGGAGACATGTTCAACAACAACCTGAAAGGGCGGGTGGATACGCTCTGTTCGAACATCGCCGACATTCTCGGCAGTCAGCCGGGGCTGCTGCAGTCGGGGAGCTTTCAGTCGCAGAGCCAGGGGAACTCCGATCCACTGAACGCGGGCTCGGCGCTGTCTCCGCCCACGGTCCAAAATCAGTTTTCGGGAGTTACGCCTTTACCATCCCCTCTGTTTGTGCCCGATCCGCATGCGACCTGGTGGCCCGCCGATCTTGGGGCACCGAGCGCGTCGGGCAGCCAGAACGCGATGCGTTATGCGTATTTCGCGAACGCCCGGCGATTGGCCGTCGATGCGGGGGGCGAGGTCTGGGTCTATGACACCCAGGGTCACCAGATCGGTGGCTTCTCTCAACAGCAGGGATCGAACAACTCGATCACATTCAGCAGCCAGTTCGGAACCGTCAATTTGTCGAGTCTGCCCGTCGTCACGCGGAACGAAAACCCGGTCGCTCCGATTTCGGTGAATTCCCCGTCGCCCACGACGAATTCCGCATCAGATGTCTATTCGGCCATTGAACGGCTGGGAGATCTGAAGTCCAAGGGGATTCTTTCCGATGAAGAATTCGCCGCCAAGAAAGCGGAGCTGCTGGCGAGGATCTGACAGTCCAAGACGAATCGCTCGACCAATGAGTCACCGAGAAATTTCTCGAATTCGAATCCTCTTGGGCCACCATATCGCGATGACGCTCCTCCGGGTGAAGGAGATCGGTGGCTAACCGCCGCTGGCGCGCGGGGAGAGGTGAGTTACGCAGCTCGACTTGAATCGGATCCTTCTCCCCGCTGTCGGGGAGAAGGTGGCCGACAGGCCGGATCAGGGGTAATGCGGGTGCATGGCAAACAAGGAGTTACCCGGGTGGGAGTCGTTACCGGCAATGGGTGTCCCCCTCACCCCCGACCCCTCTCCCCGCAGCGGAGTTGAGCCTACTGTGCAATGTCGCGCGCGGGGAGAGGGGGGTGGCGGCTGCGCCCCGGTTTGTTTCCGTTACGTCGTTTCATTCTGTCTTCACTCAACTCTGCCGACAGACGTCCAGACCGCGGAGTCGTAGGAACGCCGATCGCTACTTGGCACGCCCGACGGCGCAGGCGGCTGTCATATTTCACGCGACAAATTTTTTTTTGACACCATGTCACATGCACCGACGTTTTTTGGGTTGGTGAGTCCGCGTAGTATCCGTCGCATCGATCGCGCATGTATTCGACTCCGCAAGTGGAAACACACCACTCCGTTCGTGTGGCGGAACCCACAGCCTGGATACGGCGGCGGGTCGACGCGGAAGTCGTTGGACAAGACCGCTTTCGTCAGACTACTCGCTTTCGATCCTGTGAAACAAGCCGATCATCAGGATCAGGGAACCGCATTGCGCGACCGTATGAAACACAGCGAACACGCCACGTGACAGCGGGTCAACATTCGGCACGTCGTAAGACAGGACACCAATGAAGACTTGCAGTACGACGACGATGGCGACGCCCGCCAACTCCTTGCGAACCCCGTTTGCGGAAACCGACCGATAGGCCACTAAGCCCGAGAAGAGGGTGGAACCCATTGCGATCATCGAGGTCAACACAATCGCGGTTTCGCGCACCGAATCCATATCACCCGATTCAAAATACGGGACCACTTGCGCTTCGCCGCCCGTGGTGTACGAATTCATTTGCGCGAGAAACGTGAACGTCGAGAATAGAGTGCAGGCGACGGCGGCGAAAGTGCTGGTGACTACGGTCGTCATGAACGGGGGAATGTGATTCAGATCACGACCAGTGTGCGCCCCCGGCATCTCGAATGGCAAGATGACGTCGCTGATCCTGGAACGTCGGCTCCGGGCACCCAAGTTGAATCGGCGATGTACAAATGCGAAGATTATTAGCAGCATCCAGTGGAATGGCAACACCACGAAACCATGGGCGAGACACCGCTGGGTGACCGAATCCCACGAGGAGAACATCCCGTTGACATTGACCTCCATTTTGTTCCGGGGAAGTGGTGATAATAAGTAGTCCCCGTGCCAATACCCAGCCCAATTCCCATAGATGTTAAAGCCCACGAAGAGGAATATCGCGACCGCGATCGTACGAATGGCGGCCGACCACCCGGGACGAATCCTGATTCCGAGCAGTTTTGAAAGACCATCATGTGCCATGGGTTGTGTTCCTGAGTTGTCGAACGCACGTTGTCCATTGCGACCGCGCGGTTGCCAAGCGGACCCGGCAGTGATTTGAAGCCTTGCGAGAGCCGGTGGTTCTCGTACCCGCGATCGGCAGGAGTCGGCCAGACATTCACTCGTCGCTTAAAGCACATTTGGATCGACTCCGAAGGACACCGGGTAATCGGCGCTCAAATTCTTTCAGTGCATTTGGCGAGACCGCCGTTTCTTCCAGAAACAACCACTCCAGTCGCGGCGCTTGTTCCAGGGCTTTCAGTCCAGCATCCGTGATTGGCACACGCTGCATTCTCAAAGATCTCATTTTGGGCAGCGAAGCCAATACACTGCAGGAGGCGTCGGTGATTCTCGTGGCGTGAAACAGTGATACGTCTTCCAGTCGGGAGAGTCCCGCAATTGACGCGAGGCCCGCGTCTGTTACAGCGCTTCCTATGAGCTTAAAGCCGCCGACCGGGAGCGTAGCGAGCGATTTGAGGTCAGAGTCGTCGAATACAGGCATGTCGTAGATCGTGAACTTAGGGGAAAGGTCCGCCCAAACCTGCAGTTTATCGAGCTGTAACCTATCGATATCATAAAACGCAACATCGAGTCGCTGCGAAAAGCCCAGGCCCCTCGCTTCAAGGTGCTTCTCCGAATCGATGATCGCGAGACTCGTCAAATTCGGCAGTTTCTTGAGTTTCTCAATGTGATCTATTGGGACCGGTGTGGACAGCAACAAAGTGAGTTCTTGTAGCGACTGAAGCTGTTCAATGACCTCGACTCCAGATCTGTCAACCTCGAAGTCCCACACGAATAGTGTCTGCAGTTTCGCACAGCGCGCGAGAGGCCGTAGATCCACGATGTGGTGTTCGTTCGAACTGGATTCAAGCGATTCATTCTCTTCCAAATGGGCGAGAGTATTTTCCGACGAGTCGAGTTGTAGTGTGATTTCTCTCACATGTGGAGAACTGCAGACGACATCCAAATACTCGCCGCAAAAATGTCCATTCAGCGTCACCGATTTCACTTGACCGCGAGTCGTCACCCAGTGAAGAAGGTCTCGATCGACCTCATCTTTAAGTTCGACACTGTCGAGGAACTCAAGTCGTCCAAACAGAAAGAGGTCGCGCTCGGCCAACCAGTCTTGAACGGGAGCTGGCAGCCACTCGTGGTTGAGAAAAACACGATCCCAGCCAAACTGCTGGCGATCGACCCCGGTCAGAAATCGCCGATACATTCGATTGTCTTCCACCGTGCGCCAAATCAACCATCCGGCGAGGGGGCCAAACACCAGGCTGAAAATCAATAGCGCACGCAGCGGAATCGGCCACCGACGTTCGTGTGATAGAATCCACCGAAATGTCGAGCGAATCATGTTGGCGATTCCTGAGAGGTTTGGACGACCTGTGTGAAGCGTTTCCGAAATCCGGAGACTATCCGCTTCGGAACGAGTCGAACTGCTGGACCGGATCTGGCAGAGAACCTTGGAAGTTGAGTCGCAGTCTGACCAGTTGGATGAGTTGGACTGACGATCTCAGTGCCGCATCGCCGAGACTCGGATCGACATCGCAAGACGGGACGCGACGACACTCGAGTCGACACTGGTCCCCGGACTCTGAATTCGGACCAAGGCCGACAGGTCAGCCACGAATTCACGGCATGGACAAATGCCGATCGGAATGCATGTTCCCACCACGGAAGGAGTTGTCGAGTGTTCATGTTCTGCGTTCTGGCGATCACCCGCAGTTCGTTGTCGAGGGCGTTGTTTCCCTCGGAAACGAGGAAACGCCACACTGCATTAATGCCGTCAGGTGGGGCGAGCGCACAATAATTCCGCGAAATTTTCCAAATTCATCGCTCTCGGACTGTCAGCGATACCCTTCTCCGCAACGTGACACCCGCATTCGGATTTCGGTTGAACGCAGGGCGAGTCACCTTTCCCGCACCCACAATACCCGCCATGCGAGCCGGCCGGCGTCCCGCCGTGGCGGGCCGTGTTTTTGGCGCACGAACAGGCTGTGTGCCAACCCCGCCAAAACCGGTCGGCTGACGCCGGATCGCTCGCCTGTGCCGCTGAGACCCCGTGGCTTGCGACACCAGTTTCAGAGACTGTCCGGCTTTCGAACGCGTTTTTTTTTGGTGTTTTCCTGGATAGGCGGAGTTGAGTTGACGCAAATTGACCAGGACGAATCTTTCCTCGCGTGGTGAACTCCGCGTTTTTGTCGGGGCTCATCGCATCGAACACGGCGGTTCACTATGATCAATTGCACAGAGGGTGATTGCCTCGCACGGCGGTCGCGGTTTCAGACACCGCCCCTCACGGTGGATTCAGCGGAATGGAGGTGCCTTGATTGGCAGGTTCCGCCCGGGCACCTGGCACGAAGGATTGTCGCGGCCATTGAGCGGCTGGATCTGACTCCTTTATTGGCATGGTCATCAGCCCCAGCGATCCAGAAACCGCCTTGGCCCACGCAAATTCAAGGTGTTTCGCCCGCTCTACAATGCGCTCTATGTCAGTGACACGAAAAGCCTGGAGCGCCTGGGATCCGAACACGGACAGCGCGCGGGCGATCAGGAAGAGTCCCTGGAACGATCCGGTTGTCGCGCCGCGACGTGCGCCGGGTGTCCGCTGAGTGTTCAATGCACCGAAAGTCAGGGAGGTCGCCAGCTCCGCCTAGCCCGACTTCCCCAACTGTCGACGTAAGTCCTTAATTTCCAACGGGAGCCCTCCCGTTTTTTCCACTACATGCAAAATTGGATTATTTTTTCACTCCCCCTTCCCAGACCCTGGCCCGCAGTCGCAGACCCAGGTGGTCCAACAGAATTGTCAGGTGTGCGGATGCTCCACTGACACACCGTCCAGTCAGCTCGTGCCCCTCCCGGGTCGGCAGGATCACGTCGATGAGTTGGACCTCGGAGAATTCCGCCAGCACGCGCCGAAGTTCATTTCCCCGGCCGGCCTTCTGACAGATCTGCCCCAGCGTCTTCCACAGGACGTAACTCAGAAAGCAGACCAGGATGTGCGCCAGCACGCGGTCTTCCTTCTTCACACGATCACGACTACGAAACATGATGAAGTGCAGTTCCCGCTCGTATTTCTTGAGCAACGCCTTCGGCGTGCCGACCAGATATTTTCGCCCTCCCTCACGGAAAAACGCGAGGTTCTTTTCGCTGACCATGCCGCGATCCATCACCCACACGCGATCGGTCTTTCCATAACGTGCCTCCTTTTCCGTGACGATTCCCTGCACGGTCGAGACATCGGCCGTGTTGCCGGGAAACACTTTGTAACCCAGGGGCATTCCACAGCGCGAGACAACCAGTCCGATGCACACCTGCTTGCAGTCGCCGCGCTGATCGCGCGAGTCGCCACGCTGAGCCATAGAAAAATGGGCGGCCCCTTCGAAGAACGTGCTCGTGACGTCGTACAGCAACAGGTCGTAGTCGAGCGCGAACAGCTCGCCCATCCGCTGCTTCAGATGCCGCTCCAGTTCCCGCTTGTGCGGCAGCAATTCGTCGAGCGCACGATACAGTCGATTGTCATCCACATTCGCCGCGGGGACACCCAACAATTCAGGCAGCGCCGTCTTGGGATACCACTGCTCCGCTGTGAAGAGTTCGCTGGAGGGTTCGAGCAGGCGCGCGATCACCAGAATCAGACTGGTCAGAGACCACGGAATCCGTTCCTTGCCGCGCGGCATGACGCGTTCGAGAAACTCATCCAGTCCCAGCCGTCGAACCAGTTCGAGCGCCAACCAGGGACCTCCAAACTGGCGCGGGTTCTCGGCTCGCACCCCGGCCGCATTGACCTCCACCCACCGTGGCTCAGGGATGGGGAACTCCTCACCAAACAAAGATCGCTGTCGGTCTCCCGATGGATTCTTACCGCGATCCATCTGGGCCGCCTGCTCAATCCCGAGTCGGCCCTGTTCGTCGAGTCGTCCCAGCCAGGCGACGATGGTACCCGGCAGATTTCAACCGCCAAGCCGAGGTTTTTCCACTACAACGCGTTTTCGGAATTTCGAACCCGAAATCGGGGGGCCGGCGACCGAGCCGAAACGACTTACGGCGAAAACCGGCCTCGAGATATTTTCAAAACAACAATTTTTCTTAGTGGGGAAGTTGGGCTAGATCGGACCCGATACTGAATTCATTGCCACAACGCGAAAACTCGCCACGTTTCACGGACAATACCACCCGGTCCGAACGGCGAATGTGACCCAGGCGCGGCGATCGGTCGAGAACAGTTCGGACGCGCGGTGGAAGAACTATGAACCGGCACGGCGGGAGCTTTTTGGGATACTTTCCATTTCCAAAGCATACTGATACAATAGATCACGCGTGGCCACATGAACCGGCCACATTGCGATCCGAATGATCCGAGTGGAACCCTTCCATGCCGCAAGAGTTGATGGAGTTTTGCACGCAGCAGCAACGGCGTTTCGACAGTGCGACCACAGCGAGTCGCCGGAAAGAACAGGGGCACTTTGGTACGCCCGGTCCGATCGCGGAGTTCATGGCGGGCCAGTTCGCGAACTTCTCGAAACCGCCGATTCGCATTCTCGATCCGGGCGCGGGTGTGGGAATTCTGTCGGCGGCGGCTTGCAAGCGGGCGCTCGCTGGCCTGACGGAGACCGATTCCTGGTCGTCAGTGACGCGACCGCTTTTGCGAATCTGGGATCTCATGGCGTGGATGCGGGAGCATTATCAAAAGGACTACGCCGCCAATAGTCGCGAGACGATTCGACGCCAGAGCATTCACCAACTCGAACAAGCGAGATTGGTTGACCGCAATCCAGACAATCCAACCCGGCCGACGAACAGCGGAGACACGGTCTACCAACTGACGGAGGCGGCCGCCAAGGTACTCGCGAGTTTCGGAAAACGAGGTTTCGCCTCGAAGTGTGCACAATTAACTCAACAACACGGCAGCCTCACTGCCGCGTACAATCGCGAACGACTGCTTCACAAGATCCCCGTTGAACTTCCCGACGGCAGGGCGGTCACGCTTTCACCCGGCCCACACAACGTACTCCAGTGTCTGATCATTCAACAATTCGCTCCACGATTCGCCGCGTGAGCAACGGTCATCTACTTGGGGGATACGGCGAAGAAGTTGATCGTTGTTGACACGGAACTCTTGGAGCGTCTCCAGATTCCGGAAATGAACCACGAAAAGCTTCCCGATGTCGTTCTTTACGATTCAAACCGCAACTGGCTCTTCCTCATTGAAGCGGTGACGTCGCACGGGCCGGTCTCGCCGAAACGGCACGCCGAATTGGAAACAACGCTACGCGACTGCACCGCGGATCGTGTGTACGTCACAGCGTTTCTGGGCTTCGCCGACTTCAAAAAGTACGCGTCCGCCATCGTCTGGTAGTCCGAAGTCTGGATTGCCGACTTTCCCGACCACATGATCCACTTCAACGGCGACAGATTCCTGGGACCTCACAAAAACGGATGATTTCATTCACAGGACGGCGGACAATTTGGTGCCGAACCCGAACCGCGCCCGCCAGGAAGCGGTCGCTTATCGCCCCTTCCTGACGGGCGCCGCTCTGCGTTAGACCTTCCTGCCAACCATGCTTTTGATGAGTGGGACCGTGGCGTTTCATTCCTCAAGCCACCACACCGCCAGTCGGCATATCGCGGACTGGGTTGAGTCGCGTCCCGATCACCCCGCGAGTCTCTGTTCTTCCACCGAGAAACCATCATGCGGCGTCCTGCGCTGCTCCGCCGACTGCTCCCACTGTTCCTGGCCTGTTGCCTGACAAAAGTTGATGGCACGTCCAGGCCGCTCCCGATTTCAACCGCGAAGTCGCGCCGATTCTGGTGATGCGCTGACTGGAATGCCACAAAACTCGCGACGCCAACGGGAAACTGGTGCTGACGACCGCCGAGCGGACGCTCGATCTGTTTGAATCCACAACTGACGTGCGTGGCGGGCGCGACTAATGGTCGCTTCAGCCGGCGCGCCGTCCAGACGTTCCCGGCAGCGCCGCCGAGACAGAGGCGATCGACGCGTTCATTCGCGATTCGCTGTCGCGGGAAGAGATGGACCCGGCGCCACAGGCGGATCGCACAACGCTGATCCGCCGGATCGATTACGATCTCATCGGCCTCCCCACGCGCGCTGAAATCGAAATCATAAATTCGATCCCATCTCGCAGGAGAACTATTTCCGGTTCGCCAACGCGTTCTGGCCTGGAGCGATTGAACCGCAGGATGGAAAATACCTTTGGGCCCCAGTCCCGAAGAACTCGGTTTCGCCAACGTTCTGGGCTGGACCGACGTTCGCGCAAATCGGGTGGGGCCATAGAGACTATCCAAATGTCTGGCGATATTTCGACTGGCCGCGACCACGGATCGGATCTCTGGTCATAATGCGGGACGGGAATTGGCCGCACCATCACATTCCCGGTCGAGTTTCTAAGGTTCGATCCATAGTTCGATTTATAGGCTGGCCTCGTTCGTCAGACTGCCCTACGCAAACCAGGTCTCCCCCGGCTTGGCGTACTTCCGCGCCACATCCTCGTTGAGTTCACACCCCAGTCCCGGGGCGGTCGTCAACGGGATGCGGCCCTGTTGGATCACCGGGCCGGGGACATCGGGACGTGTGATCAAGTCGCTCCAAAACGGCACGTCCGAGCCGTGGAATTCCAGCGCGACGAAATTCGGCAGAGTGGCGCACACGTGAGCGCTCGCCAGGGTTCCGAGAGGAGACGAGATGTTGTGGGGTGCGAAACGAATCCCCTGCATCTCGGCGAGTTCCCCAATCCGTTTCCCTTCGAGCATTCCGCCGCACTTTTGAATGTCGGGGGCGACCAGGTCGCAGCCACGATTGGTGATCAGATCCCAGAATCCGTGGCGACGGTTCAGGTTTTCTCCCGTGAGAATCGGCACGATGCCCAACGCCCGAATCTCCGCGACATCCCGGAAGTTCTCGGGAGGGCACGGATCTTCAAACCACAGCAGGTTGTACGGCTCCAAAGCCCGGGCGATGCGAATCGCTTCGGTGGGGGCGAATCGCCAATGGCAGTCAACCGCGACGTCGACCGAATCCCCCGCCCCTTCCCGAGCCGCCGCCACGCAGGCGACCATCGCGTCCATTTCCTTGCGAGTCAGGGGCCGGTTCAGCTCTTCACCGGTGGAAACGACGATGGAGTCGATATCAAACTTCATCGCGTCGTAGCCGGCGGCGACCATTTGCTGCGCCCGGCGAAAGTACATTTCGGGTTCGTAGCGCTCTTCATGCTGCGGACGCCCCTGCAACGCGTCCTTCAGCCACTGAGGTTCCCGGGCCTCGAGCATCGTGTCCCAGCTTTCGGTGTTGTCGCCGGCATGGCAGTCGACGTAAATGCGGACTTCATCGCGCATCTTCCCGCCGAAAAACTGCCAGCAGGGAACCCCCGCCGACTTTCCGACCAGATCCCAGAGCGCCGCCTCGATCCCGCTGATGGCGTTGTAGAGATAGCCGGCGACCGCCCCCGCCCCCGAGCCTTTTCGCCACAAATACCGACAGATCCGATCGACTTCACGCGGGTCTTTTCCATTCAGCAGTGGCAGAATGTCTCCCAGGGCGGCGACCAGGCCGGGGGCGAAAAAGCACTCGCCCGTACCGTACTGACCGTTGTCGGCGAACAGCCTCACGTAGGTGTAGTCGTAGTTCGCCTCAACAACCGCCGTTGTGCCGTGGGTGATCTGCATGATTCGTCGCGCGAGCTCTGATCCGAAAACAGGTTGAATCCGTTAGAGGGACGTACAGGGTAGAACCCTGCGGAGAGACGTCGAGAGGCATCATCGGAACCGAATGGCGCTGTCGCAAGTCCACGGGGAAATGGCGACCGCTTGACGTCTCTGCTACAACATCAGTCAGTCTGTCTGAGTCTACAGAACGAAAACTTGGGAGAGGCCCACATGGTTGGCCGGTTGTTGCGTCTTGGTCTGCTGGGAGTCTGTCTGTCGCTGGTGTCGACAGCGGGGGCATTCGCCCAGGAAAAGCCTGCGGAAGTGGTCTACGCTCAGATTGATCTGAAGGGATCGTATCTGGAAGGGCCACAGGCGCCGGGGCTGTTCAATGAACTGAGTGAAACGCTGGACGATGTGGTCGACAAATTCGACCGGGTGGCGAAAGATGGCAAGATCGCCGGCCTGATCCTGAAGATCGAGAATCCGCAGGTCGGCTGGGCGAAGATGCGCGCCCTGCGCGGTGCCATCGCCAAGGTTCAGGGGGCGGGGAAAAAGGTCCATGCCTACTTGGAGGAAGCTGACAATATGGACTTTCTGCTGGCGACCGCCTGCGACGAAGTCTGCATGCCCGAGGCGGGGGTGTTGACCACTCTGGGGGTGCGTGCCGAGGTGACGTTCTACAAAAAAGCCTTCGACCTGCTGGGGGTCAAGGCCGAGATGCTGCGGGTGGGCGAATTCAAGTCGGCGGGCGAACCGTATTCGCGGACCGAGATGAGTCCCGAGTTCCGCAAGGAAATGGAAGAGATTCTGGACGACTTCTTCCAGCAGTTGGTCACCGGCATCGCCGAGTCGCGCAAGCTCCCCGCCGACGTCGTTCGCGATGTGATCGACAACGCGCCGATCACCGCCCGACAAGCGCTCGAAAAGAAGCTCATTGACCGGGTCGGCTATCAGGACGAACTTGAGTCGGCGATCGCCAAACTGCATGAGGGGAAGAAATTCCGGGTGCAGCGTAAGTACGGCAAGAAGAAGGTGGAGACCGATCTCAACAGCTTCGCTGGCATGATGAAGTTCATGGAAACGCTGATGGGTATCGAGCCTCCCAAACGGAAATCGACCAATGCCAAGCTGGCGATCATCCATGCGCAGGGGACGATCATGACTGGCAAAAGCTCGGTCGATTTTCTGTCCGGAGAATCGACAATGGGTTCCGACACAATGATCAAAGCGATTCGCGACGCCCGCGAAGATGCGACGGTCAAGGCGATTGTCCTGCGGATTGACAGCCCGGGGGGAAGCGCCCTCGCCAGCGATTTGATGTGGCACGAACTGGAACGGGTCGAGAAGCCGTTTGTCGTTAGCATGGGCGATGTCGCCGCCAGTGGCGGTTACTACATCGCCATGGGGGCCGACCGTGTCTTCGCGGAGCCGGGAACCATTACCGGTTCGATTGGCGTCGTGGGCATGAAGCTCGCGCTGGGGGGCGTCATGGAGAAGGTCGGCGTGACGACCGACGTGATCTCGCGCGGCAAGAACAGCGGTATCCTCAGCAGCACGCAGGGCTACTCCGAGGGGGAGCGGGCCGCGATGCAGAAGATCCTCAACGAGATCTACTCGCAGTTCACCGCCAAGGCGGCCCAGGGACGGAAGATGCCGGTCGACCAGCTCGAGAAACTCGCCCGTGGCCGGGTCTACACCGGCAACGCCGCTTTGAAGATCGGACTGGTGGATGAAATCGGTGGAATCGACGCGGCGATCGCCCATGCCAAGAAACTGGCGGGACTGAATCCCGAAGACAAACTCGAACGGCTCGATCTTCCCAAAGCTTCCAGCCCGTTTGAATCGCTGTTTGGAAGCCTCGACCCGAATTCCGAAGCCCGTGTCGACGCGGAAACCCGGTTGCTGCGTCGCCTGACCACGGAATACCTCCCGGAAGCGACCGGCCATTTCAAAGCGCTGGGCGTGCTGCGACTGTTCTCCAAGGAACGCGCGGCGACGATGATGCCGTTTGATTTGCGGGTTCGATAGGTCGGCCCGGCGGGTGCGGGTCGCGTGGATTTTAATCCACGTGACCCGCACGGGATCGAACGGAACCAACGCGACGGGAGGGCGAACGTCCTCGTGAGCCGCCGCTGTGGGATCAATCGCCAAGCACCGCCCGCTGGGCAGCGCTCGGCATCCAACCGAACCGTGTTGAGTCCCCCGAGTTCCAGTTGGATTACCAAACGCGTTGCGGTTTCAATCAACGATCGCCCATGAGTACCGCCACACTTCCGCCTGCGGTTGAACCGTTCACGCTCGCCGACCTTGTCGAGCGGTTCGGTCCGCTGCCGTTCTCGCGCATCCGTTCGACGCCTCCTCCCGGTCTGGCGACGGAGGCGGATTTTCTCGCGACGGCGGACACTGTCAAGCCGCTCTGCGAGTTGATTGACGGTGTTATGGTGGAGAAAGCGATGGGGCACCTGGAATCGTGGTTGGCGGGCTGGATCACCACTTTGCTCAACAATTTCGTGGTGCCGCGCGGTTTGGGGAGAGTCCTGTCGAGCGATGGCCCGATTCGACTCCAAGCGGGTCAAATCCGTATTCCGGATTCCAGTTTTATCAGTCAAGAGCGTCTGCGGGGTTGCGATTTGTCGCAGAGTATCCTCCCGGTCGCTCCGAATCTGGCGGTTGAGATCCTGAGCGTTTCCAACACACGTCGCGAGATGAGTCGCAAGCTCACTGAGTATTTCGACGCGGGTGTGGAATTGGTCTGGTTTCTCGAACCCCGCCACCGCGTCGTGCAGGTCTTTTCTTCCCCCACGGCGTCGACCGAGTTGCGGACCGGCCAAATGCTGACAGGCGGAGTGGTCCTCCCTGGCTTCGTGGTGACCGTCGACGAACTGTTCGCACCACTCGACCGCGAGCTTCCGAAAACTCACGAGTAGCGAGTGCGGTTCCGATGTGGTTTCCGCGTTGTTGTCAGTGGTCTCGGACGCGGCAGGTTCCGTACCTCTTTACCGGAAACAGCGCGATACCCGGCTGGTGTTACGGCAAACTGACACACAGAGTCGTATCGCGCCCTGATTGGCGGCTATAATCGCGACGCGACTCCCATCCAAGTGGTCGTCTGGAATGGGAACCATTTTCCGCCCAGCGGCGTCAGAGTTGCGGAAAACTGGAACGTCCTTCAAAGAACCGCGTTGCGCCGGCGAATTCACGACGCCAGAGACTTGATCTCTCCCCAAACGTGCAGTCCGCAAACGAAATGCCTGTCACCCGACGACATCCGCCCCCCGGTTCTCCTGGGATTTTGGCTGCCTGCCAACTCTTTGGTTTCCTAGCCGTCATGGTCCTGTTTGCGAGTCGGGCGTTGGCCGAAGGGAACAGTGTCCCACAAGAATCGGCGGACGTTGAGGAAGCCACTCCCGTTGCCCAGACCGAAATACCGGCAGGAACGAAAGATTCACCGGACCGCGTTTCCCATCGCTGGGCCGTGATCATTGTCGGGCTTCCTGGAGACGCGGAACACGACAAGTTGTTCCGCAAGACATCGGAATCTTGGAAAAACTGGCTGATCGATTCCCTGGAATTCCCCAGGGACCAGGTGATTCGACTGCCGGAACTGGCCGACCAGGAAGCCGAGGAGTTGCCGCCAGTGACTGCGGACCAGATCCGGTCACGTCTCGCCGAACTGCGTGAGAAACTGCAAGCCGACGATTCTCTCTGGGTCTTCACTCTCGGGCACGGCAGTCACGATGGCAAGCGGGCCTGGCTTCATCTGGCGGGCCGAGATCCATCCGATGTCGATTTCGCCAATTGGTTCGCCGGGTTTCGCTGCCAGGAACAGGTGTTGTGGCTGACCCACTCCTGCTCCGGTTGGATGGTGAAGCCGCTCTCGCGCCCCAGTCGGATTGTGATCGCCGCGACAGCCGCCGACGATGAGGCGAACGAAACCGAATTCCCCCACGCTTTGGCGACCATCGGACGCACTCCCCCCAAAGTTCTCGATATTGACGGCGACGGACAACTCACAGTCGCCGAGTTGTACGACGCAGTGATCGCCGAGGTCGTCCGCCGGTTCAAACAGGACAAGCGTCTGGAAACGGAACACGCTCAACTCGATGACAATGGGGATGCCAAAGGGACAGAGAAGTTGACCGAAAAACCCGCCCCTGGAGTGGCGAAGGAATTTCGGCCGGGAGATTCGCTCGTGATCGAGGCGATTCCTAAGGTGGACGGCCTGCTCGCGGCGAAAACGGTGGTGCCTGATCGGCGACTGGCAACGATGCCGACGGTTCCCGTCCCTGCGGAAACACCCGCGATCGAATCAGAACCAGCCGCTGAACAGCCGGTTGATCCTCAAACAGCGGATCCCAAACCAACCGATTCCGATGCGGCCGATTCAGTTCCGACCGAACCGGATCCGGCCAATCCCGAACCGACCGGGAGCGAGCGATGAGACGGGGCGCGAGATCTGTCGAGAGACTTCACAATTATTCCAGGATGCCATGAGCCAACCTTCGAATTCGATGCCCGCAGACGATCAAGCCGTCGCACGCCTGCAACTCGCGCAAAAGCAGTTGAAAGCCGAGATGGCGAAAGTCGTCGTCGGGCAGGACGCGGTGATCGAGGCGCTGTTGGTCACCCTGCTCTGTAAAGGGCACGCGCTAATGGTGGGTGTCCCCGGGCTGGGAAAGACGTTGATGGCCCGCACGCTGGCGCGGTCCTTGAACATGGAATACAAGCGAATCCAGTTCACACCCGACCTGATGCCGTCAGACATCACGGGGACCGATGTGATCATGGAGGATTCCGACACCGGACGACGTCGGCTGGAGTTCTTGAAGGGGCCGCTGTTCGCGAATTTTCTGCTCGCCGACGAAATCAATCGCGCTCCTCCAAAAACCCAGGCGGCGCTCTTGCAGGCGATGCAGGAACTGGAAGTCACCGTCGGTCGACAGACCTATCCGTTGCCGCCGCCGTTCTTCGTCGTCGCCACGCAAAACCCGGTGGAACAGGAGGGGACGTATCCCCTGCCCGAAGCTCAGCTTGACCGGTTCATGCTCAACATTCCGGTCGAATATCCCACGCCTGCCGAAGAAGCCGAGATCGTCAAGAGTACGACGACCAATGCCCAGGTCTCGCTGGAGCCGATCCTCACCGCCGACGAGGTGCTGAAGCTGCAAGGGCTGGTGCGGGGCGTTCCGGTCGCCAATGACGTGGTGGATTACGCCGTCACGCTGGTCGGTTATTCGCGACCAGAGACATTCGCCCAGCCGCACGAGGAAATTCACCGGTTCATCCGCTACGGCGCGAGTCCCCGCGCTTCGCAATACCTGATTCTCGGCGCGAAGGCGCGGGCCTTGCTGAACGGGCGGTTTCATGTCGACTTTGAAGACGTGAAGGCAATGGCGGTTCCCGTGATGCGGCACCGACTCGTGCTCAACTTCCACGCCCGGGCCGATGGCATCAACGCCGACGAGGTGATCCGCCGAATCGTCAAGCACGTGAAGGTGAAATGACCACCGTCGCCCCTGTCAAACTCCGCGAACTCGCGGCTCCCGAACTGCTCGCCTCGGTCGAAGATCTCGATCTGGTGGCGCGGTGGGTCGTGGGGGGATTCATGCACGGGCAACATCGCAGCCCGTATGTGGGGTTCTCGGTCGATTTCGCCTCACACCGTGAATACATCCCGGGGGACGACCTGCGGCACCTGAACTGGAAACTCTTCGCCCGCCACGATCGGCTGTATATCAAACAGTACGACGCAGAGACGAATGTCGACCTGCACCTGGTGGTCGATGTGTCGGGTTCGATGACGGTGGGGGACGGTCCGGCGTCGAAGTTGCGCTACGCGGCGATTCTGGCGGCCAGTTTGGCTCACCTGTCGGCGCAGCAGCGGGACGCGGTCGGCCTGACGCTGTTCGGTGATCGAGTGGTCGAACATTACAACGCGCGGGGGAATTCCGATCATCGGCTCGCGGTGCTGTCGGCGCTGGCGCAGGCCCGCGCCCATCCGCGATCCGACTCGGCCCGCGTTCTCCACGAAGTCGCCGACCTCATGCCCCGGCGCGGTCTGGTGGTTTTGATCTCGGATCTGTACTACGAACCGGCCGAACTGTTGTCGGCACTCGACCATTTCCGTCACTACGGTCACGACCTGCTGGTGTTTCAGGTGCTGTCCCCCCTGGAGCGACGGATGCCAGTCGACGGGCCGGTGAAACTGATTGATGCCGAGACGGGCGAAATCGTCGAAACGATCGCGCATGAGATTCGCGACAGTTACGCTGCCGCTGTTGAACAGTGGCTGGCGGAGCTCACCAGAGGATGCACGGCACGGGGTATCGACTACCGCCAGTTCACAACCGACGAGCCACTCGATGCCGGGCTTGCCGACTATTGTCTGAGGCGGTCGCAACTGTATTGACCCACCCGTCTCCAACCGCCGGTTTCCCACTCTCCACTACACGTCCGCAGCTTCCGTCACCCACGCATGTTCGGCCTCTCCCTCATCCACACCGGTTTTCTCGCTGCCGGGCTAGCGGTGACGATTCCCATCGTCATCCACCTGCTCTTTCGACAGCGTTCGCGAACCGTGCCGATCGGGTCGATCCGATTTCTGCAACAGGTGGTGAAAGAACATCGTCGGCGGCGTCGCGTGCGGCAGTGGCTGCTGTTGGCGTTGCGGATGCTGGCGTTGGCGCTGTTGGCGCTGCTGTTCGCGCGGCCGTACTGGAACGACGCGGCGAAAAAGGGGTTGCAGCAGGAGATTGTGCTGCTGATCGATCGGTCGGCGAGCATGGAGGCGAAGGGAGGGACTGGGCAGATCGCGTTTCAACAAGCGCTCGCTCGGGTGAACGAGGAATTGAAGCGGATCGACGAAAACGCGATCGTTCACATCACGCTGTTCGATTCGACGGCGGTTGAAGAGATTCCGCTCGACCGGCTCGCCAAAGCAACCACCTCACACGGGGGGACCGACTACGGTCTGGCCCTCGGTTGGGCGGGCGATCTGCTGGCATCGTCCGACCGGGCGAATCGGCAGATTGTCCTGTACACCGACTTGCAAAGGTCGGGACTCCCCCGCGGAACACCGAACCCTTTGCCAACCGGGGTCGAATTGCTGATCAAAGATGTGGGAGACCAACTCCTGCGCAACCAGACCGTTGAAACGGCCGAAGCGGTTCGTACGGAATTGCGTCCCGACGGCAAAGTCCTGGTGCGGGCCGTCGTGCGTAATCACTCGCCGGTAGCACTGAGCAAGTTGAAAGTCTCCTGCGAGCTGAGCGGCCCGCAGGGAAAATTGACTTCCACTGAGACCATCGACATCCCCGCTCAAGGCCGGGGAGTTGTCGAATTGCCCTTCGCGATTACAGAAGACGGGGTCTACGGCGGAAGTGTTTCTGTGGAAGACGACGACGCGCTCCCGCTCGACAACCGCCGGTTTATCGCGTTCGAAGCGCGTCACCCGGACCGGGTGTTGCTGGTCGACGGCCAGGAAGGGCGATCGGTCTTCGCGAATGAAACGTATTTCCTCGACACCGCGCTCCGACTGACGACGGAGGAGACCGAAGGGAGACTGCGGTCGTTTGAGCCGGACCGACTGGTGTGGGAGGCGGGGGAAGGCTTTCCGCGTCTCGATGGTTATCGCGTGGTGGTCCTGGCAAACGTGCGGCGACTCAGTGAGACCGACGGCGAACGGCTGCGGCAGTATGTGACCGAGGGGGGCAAGCTGCTGATCTTTGTCGGCGATCAGACGACCCGTGAGACCCTCGCCCCGCTGGCGAAGCAGGGGCTGCTGCCTGGTGTGGTGGCCGAGTCCACACGTGATGGGCTGTATCGCGTCGACGCGTGGAATAGCGATCATCCTGCTCTCGCTTGTTTTCGGGATCCACAACAGGGCGACTTGCGGCGGCTGACCGTCGATCGTTTGTTGCCTCTCGAAGAACTCGCGGAGGGGGTCAAGCCGCTCCTGTCGACAAAGGGAACCGTGTTGGCGGCTGAACGGTCGATTGGATCGGGTGTGTGCGTGTATTTCGGTTCGACCGCCGACCGCGACTGGACCGATCTCCCCCGCACCCGGCTGTACGTTCCCTTGATTCGGCAGATGGTAGCCTACCTGACGGAACAACTCGGCGATCGGGGGTTGGTTGTGCCCCGCCAGATCGCGAAGCCCACCGATCGCGCGGGGCTGGAGCAGTCTGGGGGGAAATGGATTGTGACAAATCTCGACCCGCGCGAATCGGCGCTCGACCGGCTGGACGAAGAACAACTTCGCCGGACGTTTGGTGTGGAAGACCAGGTGACCGAGGACCGCGAGGTCGAGGCACAATGGGCGAAGATTCTCCCTGCGAACCGACAACGTCCGGAAGAGATTTGGACGATGCTCGTGTGGTTGCTGTTCGCGATCCTGGCGGCCGAGTTGTTGCTGGCGGCGAGGGTTCACGCATGACCGGTCTTGTCTCCGAACTTCATAGCGCGTTAGCGTAGTTCTCTCAACGGCGTTCATTTGAGTCCCCACGACGGCTGAACGAACATGTCGACTTCATCTCCCACTCTGTCCGAAACCGAACAATTCGCGGCGGAATCGTTGGTCCGCGGATTGACCGAGAATTTGCGCCGGACACGTGAGCGCATCGTCCGCGTCCGCTGGTTGACGGGTGCCTTTTGTATTGGCACCGTCGCCCTCGCGACATTCGCGACGGTCGCGCTGGTTGACTACTTCGCCGAATTGCAATTCGGAATCCGCGCGGTGGCGCTCATCTCGCTGATCGTGGCGATTGCCGGCGGCGTCTACTGGGTTTATCGGCAATTCATCGCCCAGGTGACGCTGAACCGTACCGCGGCCGAAACGGAACGACAGGTGGCGGAATTCGGACAACGGCTGCGGACAACGCTCGACTACAGTCGTGGAGAACCCGCCCCGGCACAGGCTTCGCCGCAGTTGCTGGCCGCCA
This sequence comes from Planctomicrobium piriforme, assembly GCA_945860955.1. Classification (GTDB taxonomy): domain Bacteria; phylum Planctomycetota; class Planctomycetia; order Planctomycetales; family Planctomycetaceae; genus UBA10511. The sequence goes on along the minus strand of CAMATH010000028.1, from coordinate 38,412 downwards.
TGCATCGCCAGACCGTGAAATTGGCACAGAACGTGGATTGGCCGACCCTGGTTGACGGGTCTCCCGCGTTTTTCGCGTTTGTCGCGGGTGCTCTGGGCTTGTTTGGCTGGGGAATGGCGCTGGTGTTGTCACCCGAATACCGGACGGCGACCGCACGCACATTCCTGCTTCCCGCAGAGTACACGCGCGTCTCATTCGCTCCGCAAGAACAGATCGTCAAGTTTGGCGAGTCGGTCGAGGTCAGCGTTGAGATCGAGGGGCGGCCGGTGACGTCGGCGATCGTTCGCTATCGAACCGCCGGTTCGAACGGCAGTTGGACGGTGATCGATCTGCCCGACGACGGCGAGCCAATTCAAGCGGAGCGAGACGACGATTCGACACCTGAGGAACCGAAGGTATTGCTCGGTGGTTTCACCACGACTCTCGCGAAGCTGGAACAGGATGTCGAGTTTGAGGTGATCGCCGGTCCCAAGCCGCTCCCGTTCGGACGGATCACCGTGTTGCAGCCGCTCAAACTGGAGCGCGCGTCGGCACACATCACCCCCCCCGAATACACCCACCGCCCCGCGCAGGATGTGGAGACGCTAGACCTGAAAGTGCTGGAAGGGTCGAACGTCTCGCTCCGGCTGGACCTCAGTCGCCCCGCATCGGAAGGCCTGCTCGTTCCCATTGCGGAAAAGTCCAAAGAAGGGGAGGCGACCGCCAACGTCCGAGCTGTCCCCCTGGCGATTGTCGAAAGCGCTCTGGTCGCGAATCTCAATGACCTGCGCGAGAGTGTCAGTTTCACCGTTTCCGCAAAAACCGCAGACGGCATGGCGCTCGATCCGCTGACGGTTCGTGTGCGCGTACAGCTCGACAAAAAGCCTGAGATCAAGTTTCTGGCACCGCAGGAACAACTGATGGTGACGCCAACCACAGAAGTTCCGGTGATCGCCGAAGCACGGGACGATCTGGGATTGCACCGGGTCGGGATTCTCTATCAGGTCAGTGGGGGAACTCTGCACACGCTGTGGGATGGGTCTGGAGAGGGAACCGACGAGACATTGCGCGCGGTGGCTCAACTGATGCTCGAAGATCACGAGGTGACGTTTCAGGATGGGGTCACGTATTACGCGTTCGCCGAGGACAACTATTTTGGTGCCCCCCGGCGTACCACAACCGAACTGCGGTTCATCGACATCCGTCCGTTCAAGATCGATTACGGTCTGGCAAGCGGTGACGACCATGAGGGAGAGTCGAACGACAAGCCATCCGCTTCACTCGAGGAACTGATCAAACGTCAGCGAGACAACCTCATCGCCGGTTTCGCCGTCCGGGAGGAGCAGACGCTGTCGGAGACCGTCGCCGAGACGTTGCGTCGGGGGGAACTCGCTCTCAAGAATCAAACCGAAGAGTTCAATCAGGGAATTCGCGCCAAAGTCGGGCCGGTGCCTACGCTGGACGAGGCGATTGTTGCGATGGGTGAAGCGGTTGACTTCCTGTCGAACCAAGATCTTCTGAACGCGGTGGAAGCGGAACAGGAGGCTCTGGGATCCCTTCTGAAAGCCCGCGAGAATCTGCGACAGTTGATAAAGAACTCGTCGAGTTCCGCGAAGAGCGAAGCGAAGAAGTTCGATCGGCAGTTCAAACAGAAATTGCGACTTCCTCCCAAAGAGAAGGAGACCGCCGAGAAAAAGCTGAACGAGGCGAAAACTCAACTCGAGAAACTCGCCGAGCGCGAGCGGAAATGGGGTGAGCAATCGCAAAGCTGCTGCAACTCGCCGAGTTCGTCCAGTTCGTCATCGAGCCAGTCGAAGAGTCCCAGCCAGTCTCCCTCTCAGTCACCGAGTGAATCTCAGGCGAACAAGCCTGCGGAAGCGAACAAACCGGGTGAAGACAAGGGACAATCCCCCGCCGATCAAGAACAGAATCCGGGCAAACCCTCGGACAAGGGGAGTGACGCGGAGAAGTCGGAATCGACTTCGGGAGAAAAACCGGGATCGGACGGTGCCAAGCCGACGGCTGAGGAATTGGCCCAGGCGCAAGAGCAGATTCGGAAGGAACTCGCCGACCTGAAGCAACAGTTGGCCGGCATTAAGGAATCGGGAGCCGCCGCCCAGCAGCAGGCCGACAACGCCGACCAGTCGCTGCAAGAGGGACTGGAGAAACTGAACGCGAAGGATGGCGAGGCCGTCTCCCGGGCGGCGGAAGAATCGGCGCGGCAACTCGAAGAGCTCGCCGACCATCTGGCGGCGTTGGCGGCCCGCGACTTTGGCGGACGCCTGGACGAGGCCGACCGGCAGGCGCAACAGATCGCCCGCGAGCAGGAACGTCTCGCCGACGAATTGGGAGCTCCTCCGCAGAAGCCGCAAGCCGGACAGAACGATGGCAAATCGGGCCAGCAGTCCGGGCAGCAATCGGGTGACAAGTCAGGTAACAAGCCGGGTGATTCCGGCAATCAGAAGCCCGAGGAATCGACTGGCAAGACACCCGGCAAAACGGCCGGCGGAAAGTCGCAGGAGAGCGAAAAACCGGGTTCGAGCGACGGGCAACAACAGCCAGCCGATAGCGGGTCGGGTCAAGCCGAGTCGGACCAGGATGAAGGGACAGGGAGCCGCCCCGGCAAGAGTGGCAAGAATCCGGGTCGGGGATCGCGATCACGCGAGCAAATGGCGCGAGATCAACAGAACCTGGCGGCACGTACCGAGATGTTGGGTGAGTTGCTCGATCGACTGCGAGGCGACGCCTCACGCGAGTCGGCCGACGTCCGCCGAAATCTGGACGCCGTCGCCAAAGAGAATCCCCCCGGTGAGATCGCCGGCCAGATGAAACAAGCCGCCGAGGCGACCCAATCGGGTCAGTCCGCGAAAGCCGGGCAGGCGGCCGGTCAGGCCAGAGATCAGGCGGCAGACTTGGCGAAAGCACTGGGGGCGGCACGGGGCGCGTTTGCTCAACCGCAGTTGCAGGAACTGCTCGCATTGGAAGAGCAGCTCGCCCAACTGATGCAGCAGGCCCAGCGCGCCCAAGAGGGGCAAAAGGGAGAACTCAAAGAGAAGTGGAACGCGCTCGAAGAGAAGCTCGACAAACTCGCGAAGGGAGACCCGAGACTCGCAAACGCCTTAGAGAAATTGCAACAGGGCCCCGGTGGCGGCGACCCGAACGCCGAGTCCAAAGAGCCCTCCGACAGCACCCAGCTCGGGGGCAAATCGGAGTTGAAGCCCAACTCCCAACTCCGTCCCACACAATTCCAGCAGAGCGGAGAAAAGGAGGTTCCCCAGGGACATTACTCCTGGCTCGAGCTGGGCGATTTCCACGGACCACTTAAAGTCGCCAAGGTTCTCCAGTCCAAAATCCAGGAAGCAATTCTCGCCGGCGCACTCCTCGATTCCGACCAACCCGTCCCCGCCGAGTACAAACCCCTCGTCGAAAAGTACTACAAGACCCTCTCCGACGACCTCCGCTAACCCCTTTTTTCATCCTTCATCCTTCATTCTTCATCCTTTCAACCCAATGCTCGACTCCTCCCCCTACCCCCTCTGGCTCTACGGCCTGCTCGCCGCGGGCTGCGTGGCGCTTGTGGTGGGGGCGCGTCGGCTGGCGATTTCCGATCGACTCCGTCGGTGGTCGATCTTCATTCCGCGAATCCTCGTGTTGGGGCTGCTGCTACTGGTTCTGCTGAACCCGGCGCATCGGCAAGAACATCATCTTCCTTCTCAGCCTTCGCAGGTGCATTACCTCATCGACTCATCCCGCAGCATGAGTCTTGAGGAACCAATCACGCGGGCGACCGCGGTGCAGCAGGCGATTGGTGACGCCGACCGCAGACTCCCTGCGGACAAGCGTCCCCGGTTGCAAATGTTCAAGTTCGGCAACTCGCTCGCGGCTCTCCCCGATCTGGGGCAGCTCGGCCCGACCGACGATGCGAGCCGACTGAGTATGGCACTGGAACAATTGCCAGCCCGCTTCTCGCGCGAGCCGCCTCGGGCCGTGGTGGTTTTTTCTGACGGCGCGATCGACGATGGGGATCGACTCGCGACAACCGCCGACGTGCTGAAACGGCTGAATATCCCCGTCCATGTCTATCCGATCGGCAACCCGCAGGTTCGAGGCGACGTGGGAATTGACGATCTGGTGGTGCCCCGGAGAGTGGACGCGGGCGTCAAGGCACCAATCCGCGGAGTCGTGCGCGCGGCGGGATATCCGGGCGAACGCGTTGTCCTGTCCGTCCGACCGGTCGATCGGCCGTTCGCCGAACCGATGGCGACGCTCCCGCTGACTCTCAGCGACGGGGAAACCCCGTTTGAAATGGTGGTCGAAGCGAATCCAGAATTTGGCGAACTGCTGCTTGAGGTTCCGCCACTTCCCGGGGAGGTCACCCTGCGCAACAACCAGGTGCCCTTCCAGCTCGGGACTCAAAAACGCAAACTCCGTGTGCTCTACATGGAAGGGACGGGCGGGACCGAGTATCGCTGGGTCCGTGACGCGTTGCAGGAAGACAAGGAAATCGAATGCGTGGCGATGATCGCCGACCAGCAATATGTGCAGCGTCCCAGGTTGATGCGGATCGACGACGTCAACCGGGGTTTCCCGACCACGAAAGAGGAATTGTTTCAATACGACGTGGTCATCTGCAGCGACATTGTGCTGGGAGCGTACACGAAAGAACAGTTGGACTGGGTCGTGGAACTCGTGAGCGAGCGGGGGGGCGGGTTTGTGATGGTGGGGGGAATCACCAGCTTCGGTGCCGGGGGTTGGGACCAGACCGTGTGGGACCAGTTGATTCCCGTCGACATGTCGGGAGGGAATCTGGGGCGGGGCTGGCTGTATCACAATTTCCGCGTCAGTGTCCCCGCGAAAGAACTGAATCATCCGATCTGGCGGATTGTTGACGATCCCGACCAGAACCAGCGGGCGATCGCGGCGATGCCCTATTTCTACGGCACCAATTACATCAAGCGCCTCAAGCCGGCGGCGACCGCCCTGGCGTATTCGGTCGGACCGATTCCCAATCTGAACGAAGTGATGCCGGTGTTCGCGTCGCAACCGTACGGCAAAGGACGGACATTCGCCTTCTCACCCGACACCACCGCCGACTGGGGCCGCGACTTCGAATCGCGCTGGGGCGAGAACGACAACCGCTATTTCCGCAGGTTCTGGCGGAATCTGGTGCGGTGGCTGGCCGAGAATTCGGTCGCGGGAACCCGGCGGGTGCTGATCGAGACCGACAAGCTGCTGTATCGGGCCGGTGAGCCAATTCACCTGACGGCGAAAGCCTACACCGAAATGTACGACGAGACGGTCGATTATGAACTGCGGGCGGAAGTGAAACTGCCGGCGGCCGCCGCCGGCACCCTCGCCGCCACCGCGATTACCCTGTCACCCGACGCGAGCGGAAAGGGATACGTGGCGGAACTTGATTCCGACGCGCTGGCGTCGATTGTCGACCTGGGTGCCGGTGAGTCGGCGGCACTGCCGACGCGGTTGATCGAAGTGATCGCGACGTACAAAGGAAAAGAGATCGGCCGGACGACCACCAAGATTCAGATTCTCCCAGACCTGCACGAACTGTTGCGACCTCAGCCTCGTCCCGAGATCCTGCGTGAACTCGCCGCCCAAACCGGCGGCAAAGAACTGCACAGCGGCCGGGAGCTGGCTGAGGTGCTGAAGCAGTTGCCAGAGATCGAGGGGGAGTCGCTGGTGAGCCGGCAACCGTTGTGGGACCGCCCGTGGCTGTGGGGGGCCATAGTCGGTCTGCTGGTGATCGAATGGATTCTAAGACGGTTGTCTGGATTCGGGTGATACGGACGGCTGCGTAGGTTGTGGCCGCCTTGTCATGGCCAATGACGACTACGACGCGGTGCGAGAGTCCGCCGTGTCGTCGATACGTCGAAAGGGAATCCAGAATCCCATCGCGCCACCGACGACGATCATCAGCAGGGTCACCGGCTTCAAATGGTGGATTTGAGTCAGAAAATATGCAAACCCATCGTCAGCCCTCATGGGTGCGAATCGCCATTCGGTGAACAGCCCCAGCAGCAGGGCCAACAGACCGCACGCGATGGCCGTCACCTTCGACCGATTCCGGGGAATCCCCGCCATCATGCCGAGCGCTCCGCCGGGCAGGACAAGCCCGTACAAACCTTGTCCCACCAGCCAGAAAAACGCCAGATATCCCAGACATCCTCCGAGGACCGCACAGCATAAGACCAGATAGCTTGACTTCATGATCGAATCAGACTCCCATCGCGTTTCGCTTTTCCACAATGAACGGCAGGTGGTGCGGAATGTGATTGGTGATGCGGGTTAGCAGCGTTTGCAGCGAAATCAGGCCATCGCTACTGTGCTTGCCGGCGCGAGACCAGGCGGCCGGGTCAACCTGACGCAGAATCCGGGCCATCTGCCCGCGCACCGCCTCGATCAACCGCAGCTCTTCGTCCAGATCGCGGGCATGATACGCCAAGCTGGCGGCGAACAGGTCGGGATCTCCCGACATCAGTGCCGGGGTCTCCTCGGCGATCACCCGCTTCATACGGTCGGCATAAACCGGTTCAAAGTCGGCCAGATGGGCGACCACTTCCAGAACGCTCCACTTACCCGCCACCGGGCGAGTTCGCTGCTGTTCGTACGACAGGCCGGCGGTCGCCTCCCGGAGTTTCGCGGTGCCCGCCAGGTACTCGTCAATGACGGAGTTCATGTCCATGAATCAGGATTCTCGGAGGAGGGTTGTTCGCATTGGACGTATTCCGCGAACGGAATCCGCTAATCATGCCGATCGGTTGTACCGCAACGCATGGACGATGTCACGAGATTCCCCACGGGAATTCTCCAGCGACCGGTATGGCCGCCAACGGCCGCCAGGGAAGTTCGCAGTCCGACGGCAAACAAATTGTGTTGGCGGTAGGATCTCTGTCACGTAGGAATCGTTGGTCGGCCACCGCTTTCCGACGGGCGCGGCTCCGCGTCAGTACTTCCTCTGCAGCCGTGTGAAATCGCCCCTGAAGGTTCGCTTGCCGGGTTTTCTTCCGCCTTCCTGCCATGATGTCTCCCCGTGACCCCCTTCCACTGAGACGCGCGACCACGTCGCTCCGGATGTTGTGCGCCGGACTGATGCTGCTGTTGGCGGTCGGTTTAGGTTCCTCTCCCCGACGAAATTTCGACGGAACCGAGAAACCGGTTGGCACCGAAAATCGTGATCCAGTGACGGAACTCGGCGTCGCGGGAGTCGAGAAACTCGAATCGCCGACGATTGAAAACCTGTTTCGACTCGCACCAGGCCTTTACAGCGGGGGACAGCCGAATGGGGAAGCGGGCCTGGAGGCGTTGCGAACCATGGGTGTCCGCACAATTATCTCGGTCGATGGCACACCGCCCCCTGTGGAAGCCGCCCGCAAACTGGGAATACGGTACGTCCATCTTCCGATCGGGTACGACGGGCTGCGGCGGGACAAACTTCCGATCATGATTAAGGCAGTTCGCGAACTCCCCGGGCCGGTGTTCATCCACTGTCACCATGGCAAGCACCGGGGGCCGGCCGCCGCCGCCGCCTGTGCGATCGCCCGAAACAACTGGTCACGTTCTGAAGCAGAGGCGTGGTTGAAAATGGCGGGGACGGATCCGGCGTATCGCGGTCTGTATCGCGACGTGAGAGAGCTGGCGATCCCGACTGTCGCTGAGACGAAAGAGCTGCCCGCCGACTTTCCGGAATCCGTACCAACCCCGTCCCTGGTGGATGCGATGCTGGGAATTGACCGCCTCCACGACGAACTGAAGGGGCTGGCGAAGAGGGAATGGAAGAGTACGGGCGATTCGCGCACCGCACCCCCAGAAGTCGCCGTTCAGTTGCTGGAAGCCTATCGAGAACTGTCACGCAATTCGGATTCAGAACGCAAGGGGTCCGGTTTCCAGGCACAGCTCAAAACCGCCGAGCAGGCGGCCGACACGTTACGGGTAGAACTCGAACAACTCGCGAAAAGCACCGATTCGAAAGAGACCGCGACGCGGGCGAACCAGGCTCTAGACCGGGTGAGCAAGTCGTGCAAGACGTGTCACGGTGAGTACCGAGACAAATAGTACTCGCGAAGGACGAATTTCCGTCCTTTGAAGTGGCCCCAGACGCGACACAGCCGACTGGGAAAAATAGGCTAGAACTGCGCCTACGGTTGAAGGACGATCAGGCGAAACCGAGTGGACAGTTCCGAATTCAGTGATGCTTGAATGGAGTGGTGCCAAATGGCGTCACCTCACCCACCTCCCAGGCGACTCATGACCCACGGGTCATCCAGCCGCTCGGCGACGTAGTGGGCGTGGCTGAAATCCTGGTGCCGGCTGTGCCGGGTCGGGACCGAGACCGCGACCGCACCGGCCGCGACTGCGGCCGTTGTCCCCGCGTGGCTGTCTTCCAATACCATCATTTGCGACGGTTCAATGCCCAGTCGACGGGCCGCCGAGAGATAGATTTCGGGATGCGGCTTGCCATGCGTCACATCCTCCGCCGTCAGGGTAAAATGGAACCGGTCGAACAGTTCGAACCGTGTCAGAATCTCTTCGAGGTATTTGCGCCCTGATGAGGTCGCAACCGCTTTGGGAAGTTGCCGGGTTTCAATATGGGCCAACAGGTCGTGCAGTCCGGGCATCGGGGCGAGCCGATCTTCGGCAAGCGCGCGGAATAACACGCGGGTCTCGTCAATCAGGCCTTGCACCGTGTCATCGAGCTGGTGGTAGTCGATACAGGCCTGCATCGCCTCCGGTGCCCGACGCCCCATCATCAGGGATAACAGTTCGTTCGTCATCTCCTTTCCTCGGCGGCGCATCACTTCGTGCCCCACCTCGTTGAAGATGTCTTCAGTGTTGAACATGAGCCCGTCGAGATCGAAGACGACGGCTCGGATCTCAGGTGCGGGGACGGTGTTGGACATGGGAGAATTCTGAGGGAACACTGGGGCTTGCCGGCTTCGCGACCAGATCGCCGAACACTCTGGTGAAAAGACGCACGTCGAGTCGGTCCCGACACGGTGAAAGTCGCGAAAAAGTCCTAACGGTACTGCCGATGTGATTGGTGCCAGCCAGCTTTACCGCTGGGGCGGTGCCAGACCACGGTAACTGAGGTCCAGCAATTCCATGGGATGCGCGACCCACACCTCCCGACCCGCCCGCCGCAATTCGGCCTGCAACTGCATCGAACAACCGACGTTGCCGGAAATGATCGCCTGCGGGCTTTGTTCCAGAATGTTCTGAATCTTGCGGGCCGCGAGTCGGTCCGACATTTCCGGCTCCGTCAAATTGTAGCTTCCCGCCGCCCCGCAACACACATCCGGTTCCTTGATTGCGACGATCTCCAACCCCGGGATCTGTGCCAACAGTTCGCGCGGCTGTTCGCGGATCTTCTGGGCGTGGACCAAGTGGCAGGCGTCGTGGTAAACCGCCCGCAACGGAATGCGTCCCTTGGGAGGAATCAGCCCGAGTGAATACAGGAACTCCGAAACATCGCGGACTTTCGACGCGCAGTTCGACAGTGTCGCCTGCAACGCGCTGTTTTGCGGTTCGAGTTCGTGCGCGATATGACCGTAATCCTTCAGCATCGAGCCACAACCGGCGACATTCACAATCACCGCGTCGACCTGGGCGGCGTCGAACGCCTGGGCGTTTTGCCGGGCGAGAGCAAGCGCGGGGGCGTCGGCCCCCGAGTGATAATGAATCGCCCCGCAACACGCCTGCTGCCGTGGGACGACGACGTCGCAACCGTTCTGTTGAAGTACACGGGCGGTCGCCCAATGCTGGTGACGGAAGACGGCGTCGGCCACGCACCCGGTAAACAGCGCGACCCGGGCCCGCTTGGGGCCGATCGCGGGGAGGAACTCGGGGAGCGCGGGGCCGCCGTTCACCAGGGTCGGGAGCAGCCGCTGCATCCGCCGCAATCGCTCGGGCAACAGCCGAGTCAGCCCGGTCGCTTCCAACAGTCGATCCAGCCTCAGCATCTGCATCCACTTCGCGGGCAACAGCGACCACCGCATCCGATTCGCGTACGGGAACATTCCGTACAAAATGAACCGGTGAAACCAGTCCTGGTTTTTGGGATTGCCGGCGGCGGCCTCGGCCCGACGCTGGGCCGCCCGGAACGGTTCGATCAGCCGGCCATACTGCACACCCGAGGGACACGCCGTCTCACACGCCCGGCAATCCAGGCACAAATCGAGGTGTTTTTCAACCCGGGGGGTCAATTCGAGTCGGCCGTCGACGACCGATCGCATCAGATAGATCCGCCCGCGCGGCGAATTGTTTTCGTCGCCCGTTTCGAGATACGTCGGGCACGCGGCGGTACACAGCCCGCAATGGACGCAGTCGAGGAATTTCTCGTAGTCGATGTCGCTGCCCACGCGTCCCGAATTTGCTAAGACAGGCAAGTCGGTCGGCAGCGGGGCTGGGGGAGCCGAACTGGTCATTTACATGTCTCCAAACAGTCGGCGGGGATTCAGCAGTCCGCGGGGATCTAGCTGCGTTTTCAGCGTTCGCATCAGGTCTGTGGCGGGGGTCGAACGGCCAAACACATTCAGCGTGGCTTTCCAGTCATCGTCACAACGCATCACAACCAGGCTGCCTCCGCACGCTTCGGCGGCCTGGCGCACTGGGCGAATAATCGCCTGGGCCGATTCGACCGTCTCCGCCGAACCCGGCAAATGACCCGTGACAATCCCCGAGCCGGCGTGGGCCTGAATGGCACAACCGAATCGAGCCGACTGTTCGACAAACGCGACCGTCCGCGAAGGGAGCAGGCTCGCCTTGAATGTGACGGGGCCTTCGATCGCGACTGGAAACTCCGTCAATGCCGACCACAAATTGTCGACTTCACCGGCTTCCACCGCGTGTGACTCGCCCGATTGAACGCGGCGGATTTCATCCTGCACGGTTCGCAACTGCCAGTCGGTATCGCGAACGCCCCCTTCGACGCCAACAACCAGTACGGCAGCATTCACGGGAAGTGAAAGTCGCGACTTCGCCGACACCAGTTCCGCTCCGCGCCGATCGAGCAGATCGATCGCCACCGGGCGGGTGGCGGAAGAGGTGAGCCGCTCGAGAATCGGCTCAGCCTCGCCGATCGCAGACAGGGGCACCCATAAAATCGCCGACCGTTCGGGAATCGGCCGCAGTTTCAACGTGATCTGCGAAACAACCGCCAGGGTCCCCAGCGAACCGATCAGCATCTTGCACAAATCGTAGCCAGCGACGTTTTTCACGACCCGGCCACCCGATTTGAACAGCCGTCCTTCCGCGTCCACCGCTGAGAGCCCGATCACGGCGTCGCGCATCGTCCCCAGCCCCAGTCGGCGGGAACCGCTGGCGTTGGTCGCCAGCACTCCCCCCAGTGTCGCCCAGTCTGCTTCCGGAATGTCGATCGGCAGTCGTTGTCGTTCGGTCGCCAGCAGTTGTTGCAGCCGTTCGATCGTGATTCCCGCTTCGACTGTGACGGTCATGTCGCGTGCCGGGTAGTCGATCACGCGATCGAGCCGGGTCGTGCTGACGGTCTGACCGGCGACCGTGCTGGGATATCCAAACTGCGTCGACGTGCCGCCACCGACGGCAAAAACCGGACGGGCGGGGCCGGTGGAATTGTCGGCGAGCCAGCGACTCAGTTCTTCTTGAGTCGACGGTTGAAAATCAGATTCGGCGGCGGGAGCCAGAGACATGGAACGGGACGGATCGGCGAGGTGAGTGCGGTTCGGAAAGTCGGGACGGGGTCAAAGTGCCGCGCGGCGGCCGGGGGTGCTACGTTCGATATGCTCCATACCGCAAGCGCCGGCGGTGGGTAACATTTTTCGCGGACTGCACAGCCCGCTGGGGTTGTAGCCATCCCGAACCTGGGCCATCACCGCCAGGTCGATCTCGGAAAACAGCTTGTTCATCAGATTGATCTTCTCGACGCCGATGCCGTGTTCCCCCGTGACGCTCCCTCCCAGCTCGATGCACTTTTCGAGAATCGCGTCACTGGCGGCGAGAACACGTCGCACTTGGTCGGCGTCCCGTTCATCGAACAGCAGAATCGGGTGGATATTCCCATCGCCGGCGTGAAACACGTTCACAATCCGGATCGCGTGTTTCTCGCTCATCGCGATGATGAATGCGAGAATCTCGGGGAGTTTGGTCCGCGGGACGACCCCGTCTTGCGTGCAGTAGCTGGGACTCAGTCGGCCAATCGCCCCGAACGCCTGCTTGCGGCACTTCCACAGCAACAGCCGCTCTTTGGGGGAGTTCGCGGTCCGAACCTCCCGCGCGCCGGTCTGGTTGCAGATGTCAATAATCTGGCGGGCCTCATCGTCGACGGCGACCTCAAGACCGTCGACCTCAATGAGGAGAACGGCTGCCGCGTCGAGTGGGAATCCAAAATGAAACGCGGCTTCCACCGCCTCGATAATTCCCTGATCCATCAGTTCGAGGGCCGCCGGTACGATCCCCGCCCCGATGATATTGCTGATCGTCTGCGTGGCGTCCTGGATCGAGTTGAAGATTCCCAACATGGTGCGATAGGCGGCCGGGTCGCGTGTCAGGCGGACGGTGATGCGTGTGCAGACACCAAACGTTCCTTCATTGCCGACGAAAAGACCTGGCAGATCGTAGCCGGGAGAGTCTTCGCACGGTCCGCCGATCTCCACGACGCGCCCATCGGGGAGGACCATCTCGGCTCCCAACACATGATTCACGGTGACGCCGTACTTCAGCGTGTGGGGGCCTCCCGAATTTGTGGCGAAATTTCCGCCGATCGTGCAGGCTCCCTGGCTGCTGGGGTCAGGGGCGTAGTGGTATCCAGTCCCCTTCAGATGATTCGTCAGGTGGACATTCACCAGCCCCGGCTCGACGACGGCGTACCGGTCGCGGAGGTTGACCTCGAGGATCTTTTTCATGCGGGTGAGCGCGATCATCACTCCGCCGCCAATCGGGAGACATCCCCCCGCAAGACTTGTACCGGCACCCCGCGGAACAAACGGAATCTGGTGCTGGTTGCAGAGTTTTACGATCTCGACGACCTGAGCCGTCGATATCGGGAACACCACGACGTCGGGAGTGTTCTTTTCGATCGTGTACCCATCGCACTCGTAAACCACCAGTTCTTCACGGGCGCTCAGAATTCCGCCGACGCCGACGATTTCGACCAACCGCGCGAGTACCTGGGGGGTGATCTTTGAGTCGGCTGGGGTGGTGGAAGGGTGCATCGCGCCGGGAAACGGGGGACGAGGGGACGTGCCACTGGAGAAACCGATGGTGGTTCGAGCGGGGAGGGTATTCTAAATGACTGTGAGAGATTGTGCGACATAGTCCTCATACGGCAACGTCAAACCGAACCGGCGGGTGAAGTCGGTACTTCCAACCCCAAAATGGCTACGTCCGTATCCTGGACACCGACCCGCGAAAACCAGTCGGCCTTTTCGAGTTGTTGCAACGTGGCAATAGTACGTGGGGGCATCGTCTACACGCATCCGGGAGGACGGTGGTGGAACCTGGTTCAGCGGCGTCAACCGTTCGTGATTTATTGTCAGCCCGGTGGGTGTGGAAAACGTAGCCGACCGGATTTCCACTCCACGGCTGTGTGTTTCGCAATGGTCGCGATGAGCGGAATTCGCGAGTTTTCAAGCTGTTTCAGTTTTTCCAAAGCTCGTTCCTCGTCGATTTCAAGAGTATGGCTTGCGGCCCAAGTTTGAACCCAGACGTCATTGTCGTCGTAGAGTTCAAACAAACGGGCCAAGTGGCCATTCCTCGCCAACGTGACAAACGTATCCTGGAGGGTAGCGTACGCAGTGTTTGTCGCATCTGCGTCACCATTCTGTGTGGATTGTCCGTGAGTGATCGCAATCTGGCGATATTGATCCACCCAACAGACCGGTGAACCCCCAGCACGACCCGGGCCCCTTTGGGTTTGCTTCCGTCGCGGTACTGGACGTGGATTTTTGATCGATTCCCTTTTTACGCAACCGGAACAATCTCTTTCGCCCGGATGTGAAGCGTGTGGTCAAACGCTTTCTCGAACGATTTCGCGTGATTCTTCACTTCCCACAACTCCAGATGGCAGTCTCTCGCCGGTGTCAGCTCTAGAAGTGCCGTCTTGCGGTCGATCACCCGCAAATTCGCCTCGGCGACCGACTGCAAATGGCTCCGGTCCAGACTTTCCGCGATTCGCAGAAAGGTACACAGGACTTTCACAATGTCGCGCGACCGCTTGTCCAGCTCGGCGAACTCCGGGTGCCGTGTGCGAGGGAACGCCTTGTGGTGAAAGAGCGCCGTCGCCGCGATGATCGCCAACTCGGTCTGATCGAATCCCAAAAGATCAGCGTTGCGAATGAGATAATGCGAATGCGCCCGGTGATTTCCATACGAAACGAACGTTCCCACGTCGTGCAGCAGCGACGCGTGCTCCAAGAGTTCGCGTTCCCAGTCTCCCAAATTGTGTAGCCCCGCCTCTTTCGCCGAATCGAACAACTGCCACGCAAGTTTCGCCACCTGCCGCGCGTGCGGTTCGTCGAAGTTGCACCGCCGACCCAGTTCAAACACGCTTCGTTCACGGAACGACGTAGTTTGAAACAGATGCGCATCGTCGAACCGCGACAGATAATCGATCGGGAGTCCTTCCCGCAAACCCCGCTCCGAGATGATCACCTCGGGAATGTTCAACTCCTCCAGCAACGTTTCCAGCACCGCCGCCCCGGCCACAATGATGTCGGCCCGTTCCGGATTGATACCCGGAACCTCCCGGCGTTTTTCGAGCGGCAGGGAACAGAGCAGTTGCACCGCCTCCCGCAACTGAGCCCGCGTGACGACATCCCCCCGCTGCAATCCGCGCTTCAACGTCATCCGCAGAGTGATCTCTGCAAGATTGCACGCGGTCCCCGAGCTGGCGATCGCCTGCTCGATGGGGAGCTGCCGCAGCCGCTGCAACGTGCGGACGGATCGGGTCCGCACGTACCGCTGAATCCGGCTGTACTTGACGGGTGTGACCGGGCCAGAGTCATCCTTGCGGAAGAACATGCTGGTCAGACGAATCGCGCCGAGTTTCAGCGAATCGAGAAACTTGTACTGCGTCTGGTCGCCAACAATCGTCTCGGTACTCCCGCCGCCAATGTCGATGAACAGCGTCTGTTTCGTTCCCAGGTTCGAACCGCTGGCGACTCCCAGGTAAATCAACCGGGCTTCTTCTTTGCCCGAGATGACCCGCACGTCGATCCCCGCGACCCGCCGCAGGTGCCGCAGAAACACCGCGCGGTTTTCCGCCTCGCGCGTGGCGGAGGTGGCGACAGCGACAATTTGGTCGGCTCCGCGCGACCGGGCTATCTCGGCGAATTTGGCACAGACCAGACTCGCCCGGCGCATCGCATCGGGTTGCAGCCGATTCGACTTGAACTCCCCTTCACCCAGCCGCACTGTTTCCTTCTGTTGGGCGACCACCTTGAAGGAGTGGTTCGGAAACATCCGCACGAGCAGCAACCGCACCGAGTTCGTCCCCAAATCCAGGAACGCGACCAGATGCTCGTCGGTCGAAGTCGGGCCGAGCGAGCCCTGCCGATCAGTCGCCATACGTAGTGGCCCCACAGGGAACGGGAGGAGATGAACCAGAAGTCAAGCTACGCGAATGATACCAGACAGTTGGCACAATCGTATTCTTCACGCCTATTTCGCACTCATCACCAGCTTCCCGCGCAACCCGGGCCGTAGGGGAAACCCCGGCTCCGGATTCTCAATTTCCGCCCAGACCAACACCTGCTCATTCACCGGGTCGATTTCCGGACTGACGAAAGAAACTCTGCCAGCGAACTCCCGCGACTTACCGTCGATCGTGACGACAAATTTCACCGCGGTCCCCATCAACTCGCGTCCCCCGTCCGCCGCCGGCAGAAACCCTTCCGCACGCAGTCGGTCGAGTCTCACCAGCCGCAATACACGCTCGCCCGGCTCGACCCATTCCCCCACCTGTCGGTAATTGCTCACCACCTCACCCGCCACCGGCGCGCGAACCGTTCTGCGCGTCAACTCGCGCTCCGCCGTTCGAACGGCGTTCGCTTTCGCCCGCTGCGCGATCTTCGCCACTCGTCGATCTTCTTCCGCCTGCAGCAACTCCGCCTGACGACGCTTCACCAGGGCGGCCAGTCCCGCTTCCTCGGCCCCTTTCATCCGCGCGGTCAAGTCGGCGACCGCCAAGTCGTGCCGGGCTTGCTCCACTTCCAGCGTCGCCTTGTCAGCGGTCAATTGCAGGTGATCGAGTTCATTGTCGGAAACGCTGTCGCGGACTTCCCGTCGGGCGGCTTGCGCACGTTTCAGTTCCGATGTCGCCACCGCCTCGGACTTGAGCGCCGCTCGGACGGAGACGTCGTTCGTCCCCTTCTTCTTCGCGATGTCGTTTTCGAAGCGGGCTCGCTCCTGCATGGATCGCGCCTCGTCAACCGCCGCCCGCGCCTGTTGCAGTTTCGACTCTCCCTCCGCCGACTCATCGGCCGCTTCGAGATCGAGCTTTGCCCGTTCCAGCGCCAGCTCGGCGTCGGCCGCGTCGAGGCGCACGAGTGGATTCCCCCGCGAGACCCGAGCCCCCTCGTGCCTGGCAATCTCGTCGACAACCCCCGCAGACAACGCCGGGACATCCACCGTGTCGATCAGCCGGAGGTAGACGGAATCTATGGCCACTCCTTTGCCGGCCCGGTCGGCGGAAAGGCCGCTCGCCGCTGACACCCCCGCCAGCAGAAGGGTCAGCAACCCCAGTCGGGAATGGCGCATCGGACGACCTCCAGCGAAGCGAGTTCGACGTGTTTCACGACAATCGTCATCGCGACCCGATCATCCGTCCCGCAGGCAGTTCCTGGGTCGCGAAATGCGGAATCCCGACCGGTTCGGCGGCATGCAGACTGAGTACTCGGGCCTCGATCTCAACCGAAAGTCTCTCCGGCTCGTCGGCCGCCGACTCACGTCCCCGGGCGAGGACCGCCAGTATCGAGGGGAGCAGCACCAACGACACAATCAAACACGCTCCCACCCCCAGTGTCAGCACCAGCCCCAGGCTGTACAGTCCGCGGTGGCGGGCGATCATCATGCTGCCAAATCCGACCATCGTGGTGAGCGTATTGACCAGAATCGCGCTGAACGTCGTCGAACCAATCACATACCGCCCGGGCTGCGTCAGCGAATCGTGCACCACATGCACGCCACCGTCGACGCCAATCCCCATGATCAACGGCAACACGATCATATTCGCAGGGTTGAGATCGATGTGAAAATATCCCATCACGCCGAACAGCAGCGCGGTCCCCGCGACCGGAGGCAACATCGCCAGTATCGCCAGCTTCACACTGCGAAAGTCGATCAGCAGAACGCCAAATGCGGCGAACAGCGCGTAGACTCCCGCTTTCTCGTAGCTCCGTTTGATCGAGCGCGAAGCCTCATAGGTTTGCAGCGGCGTTCCGGTCGCTTCGGGATCAATCGACCGCACGTCCGAGATGAATTCCCGCAACGGATCGAGATCCCAGATCTGCTTCTTGGGATAGACCTGCAGCAGCCATTTGTTGTTCGTGGATAGAAACCGCCGGACGAGTGGTGTTTCGAGATCCGCGACCGCGACCGGTTCCGGATTCGACACCGCCGCCAGTCCCTGGAATTTCTGCAAAAGTTCGGAAGTCAGCCGTTGCTGGTAATCACGCAGAAGTGCCACCTGACGGGCATCGTCAACCGAATCGAGGCGATCGAGAAAGACGCCAATTTCATCGAGCGCCGTCTTCGCGAGCGATCCGTCGATCCCTTCGAGCAGCGTCTCGAGTTTTTCGAGTTCTTCGCCAATCTGGCTGGGATCGACCCCCTTCGGCCCCTGTGGTCCTTCCGGAAGCCGTTCGAGCATTGAGTGAATCGCCTGTACGTAGAGCTGTGTCTCTTCGCGGGCATGCGCCGGCAGCACCGACGCGATCTCCTCGACATGGTGGACGGTGGGGAGCGCGAGGAACTTCTGTTTGAGTTCCCGCGCCTGCTCGGCACTGTCGGCGAGTGACACCGCGAACAGCAGCGAACTGTCTGACTGTTCGAAGATGCGATGCTGCACCTCGACGGCGTCCAATCCCTCGGCTTGCAGGTTCAGCAGGTTGTAGTCGTACTTCACGTCGGGAGCGCGAATTGCGAAAAACGCGATCGCCGCCGAGGTCAACATCCCCACCAGCACCGGATGACGCGACAGCAGCCGACGGTAGCCATTCGCTTCCAGCGGATTGGGAATCATCGAAGGTTTCATCCGCCGGTCGGCGATCGCGATCAACGCGGGCTGCACGACGAAGGCAGCGACCACAAACAGCAGAATCCCTCCCCCCGCGATGATCCCCAGCTCGGCCACGCCGGTGAAGTCGGTGAAGATCGCGGTGAAGAATCCGACAGCACTCGTGACGGCGGCGGTGACGGTGCCTGGCCCAATGCTGACCGCCGACTCTCCCAGCGCGTCGAGCAGGCCATACCCCTCGTGCCGCAGTTCGATATAGCGTTCCAGCACCACGATCGAGAAATCGACCCCAATCCCCAGAAGCATGGCGGCGAACGAGACCGACAGGATGTTGAGATGCCCGACGGCGAGCGTCGTGAGGCCAAACGACCACGCCATGCCAATCGCCATGGTGATTGTCGACAACAGCGGATAACGCAGGCCGCGCAGGCCCCAGATCAGCAGCAACGTCACGCCGACGAACGACAGGACCGAGGCGTGAAACATCGACGTCTGCGAATCGCGCATCTCGTCGCTTTCCAGTACGGGAATGCCCGTCAGCCCCAAACGCACGCCCGGATTTTTCGCCGCCACCTCCGACATCAAAGTCCGAATGCGATCGATCGCCGGGGCGGCACCATTGAAGTCGGCCGACATCGCCGCCGGCTGGACTTTCAGGAAACCCATCGTTCCCCGGGGATTCACCAAGTACCGGTCGGCGAACTCCGTTTCGAGCTGCGACAGATCGCCCGGCATTGCCGACTGCCAGGGAGAGAGGTACCGCGGTCGCTCTTCCGAAAACTGTCTGAGACTCGCCGCCATCAGGTGAATCTGACGGACAAGCGGGGCGGCGGCGACTTCGGCGATATCTGGAGGCTGTTCCATCGCCCCCTTGAGCTGGAACCGCAGTTCGCGAATCATGCGATGCAGATTCAGTTTGCGGAAATCTCGCAACAGCAGGCTGAACTCGTCGAGCTGACCGATCAGGAACTGCAATTCATCCGGGCCGGCGAATTGCAGCCCTTTGGCACGGAGTCGCGACAAATCGACTTTATAGAGCGCGTTTCGGAAATGCTCTGGGTCGGCGTCCACCGCCCCCCCGAGTTGATCCAAAACCGCTTCGATTGTTTTCTGGTCGTCCGCCTCGACCACCACCACCATATCTTCCGACACATCGCCAAACTCACCGAGGTATTTGAGCCACCGTTGGTGGTAGTCGGTCTGCGGGTCGATCAGGTCGGAACGGTTGGTTTTGAACTGGAGCCGGGTTTCGGTCAGCCAAGTCGCGGCGAGCGCAAAGCCAAGGCACACCGTCAGCGTGAACCACGGATTGCGGGCGCTGGAAACCGTCACCCATCGAAGAAATCGCTGAAATCCGGAGGGATTGGCGATGGAGTGAGATTGTTCTGCCATGCAGTGGTCCGAAGTCGCTGTGGATGGCGGCGATCAGCAGATTGGCGAACAGCCGCTCCGCGCGCCGGGGTCCGCACGGCCGTCTTCGGAACCGCGGGGAATCCATTCCGCAGCGCGGAGACCGGCAAGTACGCGGTCTGGTGAGTCGAGGGGTTTTTGTTGTCGAGTCGCTTCCCCCGAAAACCACGGACGAAATCATTTCGCCGCAGTCCCCGGAAGGTGGGGGATATTAGAACGATTGCGATGTTTGAGGCAAGGGGGGTTTGCGACGCGTTCTTTCCTTCAAAAAACCCTCTGCAATTCCCTGCTGATGTTTGGGGCGCCAGATTCATGCTTCCTTCGTCTCACCGTGCGACACAACCCATTCCACCGCGCGCCAATCAAGCCACGAGCGATCGGGGTCGCCATTCGATCTCCCCAGAAAGCCCATATGCCCCCCGCCCGAGGTCAGGTGGAGTTGCACTTCTTTTGGGCGGTCGAGATCACGCAACGGTTCCGGCGACACCATCGGATCGTCGTTCGAACCAACGATCAACGTCGGCACCCGAATCGCTGGCACATACTGAGCCGCGCTTGATTCCGCGTAATAGGCCGACGAACCCCCGAACCCGCACACGGGACCGGTGAACAGCTCGTCGAATTCTTCAATGCTCCGCGGGATGCTTGAAAACGTCGGACGGGGGGCATCGGGCACAACCGCCTGCCAGCGGTCAATGTGACGTAATAAGAGCTTCGCGAAATAGCGGTCGTACAACCGACCCACTCCCCGTTGCAGATGCCGAACGCATCGCTTCAGGTCGACAGGTGGACAGGCGGCGAAGATTGATTCGAGTTCCTGGGGGTTGCTATCGGGAGCTTCCCCCGCCAGTTTGAGGGCGATATTCGCGCCCATGGAAAAACCCAGCAGGGCAATGGGAGAGCTTGGGCAGAGCCGGGTGATTTCGAACAACGCCTCACGCACATCACTCGAGCGGCCGCTATGGTACGGAAGCCGGGCGAGTCTCAGGCCGGCCCCACACGTGCGGAGGTCAATCCGAAACGCCCGGACGCCCACATCGACCAGTTTGGCCGCGATCCGCCGCATGTACGGGCTGGCGTGGGAACCAGCCAGTCCGTGGACGAGCAGCGCGACCCGGCCGCCTGGCTGCCAGTCGGACGGCGCGTTGTCGTGCAGCACGATGCGATCACCATCGGACAGCGCGACGATCCGCTGTGTCGCGGTCTCGACACTCTTTTTCTGCGGTAGGTAGACCGCCGCCAGAGTCTGACTATGGCCGTCTCGCAGCAGCCAATGGGGGGCAAAATCCGGAATCATCGGGCGATGGATCATGATCGCGTTCGCGGATCGCGGTCGTCGGTTGTTTCCACAGGGAACGGCACGCGCAGACAGACTCAACACGGGGGGGCGAAGAAGCGACGTGGCCCCCGAGCCGCGCGAGTCCGGAAGCGGTTATCCGCGACCGCTTCTGGACTCGCGCGGCTCTGCGCCAACATCTCATCCTCAGCCGCGTGGCGTATCTTCAACCCTGTCAGGTGCCAGGACGGCTCTATTCTGACCGATCCACGTGTGAATTTGCCAGCGAGTGGCATTCGCTTGCCCCAGACTCGCGAGAAAAAACGAATCCGCCGCGTGGTCGAGAGGGGGGGCCTTCGTGCCACGCGGCGGATCGCCTATGGAAGCCAGCATCGTGATACAATGTTGACCGCACCGACTCCCGACGCATAGAAATCGTGCATTCCGCCAGGAAGAGAGTCGTCAAGCGAACAGGAAAACCGCCGCCAGATTCGTCGACTCGCAGGCGTTTTTGATGACGGGACTTTCCCTGTGGAATGGACTGGGAAGTCCCTCACAGTTCCGACTATTCCATCGCGGGAGTCGACCCCAGAACAACGTTGAACTTCGCCGCCAGTTCGCCGATCTTCGAATCGGGGATCTTCTGAAATTCGGTCATCAACGCGGCACGGTCTTTCAAATCGCGAACCCCCCTGAGAACCCCGTCGCCGTCATTGCCGGGATGGCCTTGAATGTAGAGCTGCGTGGTGAATTTCTCGCGTCCCTTGATCTTGACCGCGACATGAATGTGCGGCGTGCGACCGGGGTACGGAACGGGCTTGATTGTGCGGAAGTAGTATTCACCCGCCCGGTTCGTCAAGAACCGGCCGAATCCCTGAAAATTCGAGTCCCGCTTTTCGGCGTTCCCACTCCTGGTGTGCAAATAGGCACCATGGGCGTCACATTGCCAGATCTCAATCACCGCGCCGCGAACCGGGTCACCATTGGCGTCAAGAACCTTTCCTGAAAGGTGGGTGATCTCCCCCACTCCAGGATTGATTTCGTCGTTAATGATCAAGAGATCATTGTCCGTGTCGAGCGGGAGGTGATCCGGGTAGAATGGTCCCTCGGTCTGGGCGGGGGTCTTCGTCAATTCCTCGGCGAACAGGCCGGGAACGAAAAACAGGTTCAAGGCGGCGGCAGCCGACGTGGTTTTAAGAAAACGACGTCGGTTGGATGGGTGACTGGGGAGCGACATCGGCGACTCACTTGTTGAGATGGCAGGGGCAACTGAAATTCCAGTCGATTCATGATGACGGAAACCGCCGGCGAATTCCACAAGTTCTCGCCGATTCAGCGAAACAAGCAATAAACGCGGTTTTGAATTTGGATTGGTCCTTATTGTGTAGTGTGTCGGCTTGGTTGCCCTTGCTCTGTTTCTCGGAAACCCGTAGCGTTCGGCCGATACGCGGAGGCGTCCGTGCGGTAAATCCGCCCGACTCCATGGCGGTCGCAAGACTCGCGACCAGATGAAGGATCGATCTCGTTTCACAGGATGTGAATGATGCGTCACTGTTGCTGGGTTTGGGCGTGGTGTTTCACGGTGTTGGCAGGATTTGCCTCGCAATCGGTTTCCGCAGGGACGGTCTACAGCGCCCACAGCGAAGTGAATCTCATGCTGGCCGCAATTCTTGATGGGAATTCGGTCCCAGTCGCTGGCCTGCCCGCCGGATTGGATCTTGAGTTGTTCGCGATTGTCGGTGATTTCGCAGAGTCGTCGGGAACAGGTTTCGCGACCGCATCCGCTGATGGGTTGCTCAATGGGGTCACTCCCGTCACCGGGTTGTATTCCGGCAGTTTCAATCTCGGAGATTCGCTGTTCCAGTCGCTGTCAGCGGATGGAGGCACTGTCGCACCAGCGGATTTCGCGATCAGTGTCGGGTTCTTCCTGACAGGGTTTACCGGTACGAATTCCACCTTGGAAACCTACACACTGCAGTTTCAACTGTCGTACTCCTACCAGATCTCGTCCACGGTTGACGACCCCATGACGGAGTTCGCCTATGCGCAGGAGCTGATTTTCGCCATCGACGGATTCGGGAACACTTTGCTGCAAGTTGCCGACCTTGTGGACTACACCAATTCCAGCAGTGATTCGGGCGTCGTGACGTTTGACCTGGTCATCGATCCTTCGTCGTCGAATGGCTTTGGACTGTTCCATCTGTCGGGCGGAGATCCTCCCCCGACCCCGGAACCATCGACCTTCGTGTTGGTGGCCTGCGGTGGCCTGGGGTTGGCGTTCCGAAATTGGAAGAAGCGGACGCCACGTCGCGGTGTTTGAGAACTTGGGTGGCCCGATTTTGGGTGTCACCACCCCAGGCCCGCCCTACTACGCCGATATCGCGGTTTCGGCCGTGTGAAGTTTGCAAGTCGACGCAGAAGGCGTAGACGGGATTTCACTTCACCTCGGCGACGCAATAGATCTGCTTGTCGCTTCGAAGGTAGATCCGTCCGTCGACGACTGCGGGAGACGCGAATGTCTTCCCTTTGATTTTGTTGGTCGACAGTTTCTCAAACTTCGGTCCGACCCGCACCACGTGCGTGACCCCGTCTTCGCTCTGGCAGTACAGCCGGTCTTCAACGCAGATCGGACTCGCCGAAAAGTTGCCTCCGAGCCGTTGTTTCCACTCGAGTTGTCCCCCTCCCAGCGTGACGCAGCTCAAGATTCCATTGTCGGAAACGAGGTAGATGTAGTCTCCCACGATCACGGGGGACGGAGTGAATGGCACCCCTTGCGCGTATCGCCACGCGAGGTGCGAGTTCGTGACGTCCCCCTGTCCTCCAAGACGAATCGCCATCAGCGAAGCGGCGTCGTAGCCGGTACACACAAAGACCACTCCGTTCTTGGTCACAGGGCGGGGAATCACCGAATACCCCTCATAACGGCAGTTCCACAGCTCCCGACCGTCGGCCGGATCGTACGCCCACACGTGGTCTCCACCGGGACAGATCACTTGCGGTTTTCCGTCGACCGACACGACCAGCGGGGTGCAGTAGCTGTGGCGTCCCGCGCGCGGCGTCTTCCAGCGGACGTCGCCTGTCGCGGCATCCAGCCCGACCGCGAACTGGAGATTCTCCACTCCGGGGCGGGTCGCCTTATCGTAGAACGGACCGGTGAATCCATCGCAGACCACCACCAGGACACCATCGACCAGAACCGGCGAACCAGCCGACCCGTGGTGATGGTAATACGCCAGCGTCCGTTTCCAGAGAATCCGCCCCGACCGCGTGAGACAGGCGGTTCCGTTCGCGCCGAAATGAACGTAGACCCGGTCGCCGTCGAGAATCGGCGTTGGGGAAGCGTGGCCGTTCTTGGAGTGAATCGTCCCCGCCCGATCGATATCGAACACCTTGATATTGCGGGTCAGTTTGCCGGTCGCGAGATCGAACGAGATCGCCCGCAGTGACCGTCCCGATTCGGTAGAGGTGGTGACCCAGAGTTCATCGCCGTCAATCACCGGAGAAGACCAGCCCGAACCGGGAACTTTCGCCCGCCAGGCGATGTTCTCGGTCTCGGACCAGGAGACCGGCACCGACTCACCGGCACCGACCGTTCCCTGTCCCGTCGGCCCGCGAAATTGCGGCCAACCGGCGGACGGCGGGGGTGACTCCTCATCCCCGTTGGCGACCGTTCCTCCAGCCGGAAACGAGGACAACACAACCGCCAACAGGGTGATCCCTGTTGTGATGCGGCGAACGCGGTGACTTTCCATGGGGCCACCCATATTTTTTCGTTTCGATCCCTCAGTGACGTCGCGCATCGGTTCCCTCCTGGTCGTGATTGTCATCGCTTGCCGTCTGGATCGACGGGATAGTCATGCAGGGTGTAATACCCGACAGCGGGCCACAGCGACGTTTCCTTGTCGGATGCGACGGCACCGACGCGAATCTCGTAAACGAACCCGCGCTGCTGCTTGCCGGTCTGCAGGGTGACGGTTCGGCCGTCGTCGCTGACGTCGGCGCGAGTGACCTCCAGCCGATGTTGACCGCTATCGGGTGTGGCGTAACCACTCGTCCAGCGACGGGTCACTCCCGAGATCGCATACCGCTCGGGACGAGCCGCTGCGGTCGTATCCATCGGTCGCGTGAACCGGACAATGAACTTCCCTTCGCGAGCGGAGATCGACTCAATTCCCAGCGGAATCTCTCCAGATCGCTTCAGCCGCACGATTTCGCCAATGTTCGGCCCGCCTGTCCAGCCGCTATCGTGCATCGAACCGATGTAGAGATCGCCATTGGGAGCCTGGGCTCCGCAGAACGTTCCCAGGAAACCCCGTTTCGGTTGGGATCCTGAACCCGCCGGATTCAGTGGCTCGTTGGCGTTCTCCGCCTTCGTCCCCTGCAGCATCGTGGTGGGGGGCAGGCTCAGGGGATAGACCGCCCCCTGGTAGGTGGCGCCGACCGGTTCGACGGTGAACCGCACCAGGAAGCGGGTGTCATATTCGCACCCGACACCGTGCCCGTAGAACGGCGACTTCCGGTCGGCGTTCAGAAAAAACAGGCCATTGACACTGCGGGTCCAGGGATGGGGAATCTGAATCGCCGGCGGCCGGGGGGGTTCGGTGTGAAGCTCCTCGAACAGACTGGGGACGCCGTATCTCGCTCCGTCGACCAGATGGTTGATTTCGTTGAACGGATTCTGCACTCCCTGGTTGTCGGACACAAACACCTGGTCATCCGAGGTGATCGCCAGACCGGTGGGATAGCGGAATTCATGCCCCAGGACTGTCAGCGAACCGTCTTGTTCAACCCGCACCACCTTGCCTCGCAACCGCCCCTGATCACTGGTCCGCCCCGCCTTGGCGTAATCGCTTCCCAGCCCGATGTAGAGCCTCCCCGCCGAGTCGCGGACGATGCCGGTCGTCCAGTCGTGGTAGTCATCGGTATAACCCCAGCCGTCCGCGATCACCGTGCGGACATCGGCGCGGCCATCTCCATTCAAGTCGCGTAACCGCAACAATTCCGGCTTGTGGGCCACAATCAGGTCGTCGCCATCCGCGATCAAGCCAAAGGGTGATGCCAGTCCCTCTTCGACCAGTGTCAACCGATCAGGCACACCGTCCCCATCGGTGTCGCGCGCCAGATACACCTGCCCCTTCAGAGTGCAAAACGCCAGCGTTCCGTCAGCGAGAAACGTCAGCGACGTCGGCATGATCGACGCGGGCAATGGCAATCGAACCCCCTCAAACCCCGGCACCCCATCAACAGTTTGCAATCCCCCTGGCGAGCGGGGGGCGTCAGCCGCCTGTCTTCCCACCACCGTCGCCGTCGAACTCACTTTCCCGCCCGTCTCTCTCTCCAGGCGATAAACAGCCTCTCCTGTCCAATCGCCTCCCGACTTCTTCAGCAAAATCCGCCAAGTCAACAAATGCCCCGTTTCGCCTATCGAGGTCTTTGTCAGCAACATCTTTCCCGCAGCCGGTACTCCCATCACCCGCACCGATCGCTTCCACGAACGGGGGTAGAAATCGTCATCGTCCACAACCAGCGGGCGCAGCACTTCCACCACGCGCACACGAATCGGCACACCGGCGTCGAGGTACATGAGGGAATAGGTGAGTTCCACTTCACCCGCACGCGTGCGGTAATTTTCCAGGCGGCCATACCGACCATGCTCCTGGACCGCACTGAGGGGCGGAGCGGCGTCAGTCTCCAGCAACAGATCGGGTTGTTCGTTCGGAGTCTGCTGAAAGTTCACCCCCGCCGGTTCCCAGTACCAGCTCTTGCCCGAGGCCCGCTGTCGCGCGAACGATCCGCTCCACCAGCCGCGTAATGCGAACCGGTCGAGATCGATCAGGACATTCGCCCGGTTGTCGAAACCAATCGCCAGCGACCGGGGGACAAAATCCGACTTGGCGGCATCTCCCACATTGAAGACATCCCGCACGACGGCGGGGGGGCCACCCACCAATGCCTCGATCGATTGCTCTACGCTCGAAGTGTCAAACGCCGGCGGTTTGCCAGGATCCGACAACACATGCCACACGGCGGCCAGTTGCGCGTCAAGTCGTTCGCCGAGCAGATTCGGGGCGGGACGCTGAAACGAGGGCATCTCCATGCCCGGCGAAATCCGCAAAGGGGATTTCACCCAGCGAGAGAAAAACTCCGGACGCATCCGCTCATCGATGCGATACAGATCGGACCCGCGGGTCGCCTGCGCCACACCACGCGGTTCAAACTTCGCCACCTTGTGACACGCCACGCAACTGAAACCGCGCGCTCCGCCGAGTGCGAGTCCTGCCTGCTGGACTTGCGCAATCGGAAGGTCGGCCGGCGGACGCAACACGCCACCGACATCCGCGTCCGGGGCGTTCGGCGGAATGCGATCGTACGCGATGAAGTGCTTCACCAGCATGGCTCGTTCTTCCTCGGTGTGGCGAAACTTCGGCATGCGCACACTGAGCCACGGCAACCGCCTGGGCTGTTCCCCCGCGACCGCGCGGGCCAACCACTCGTCACGCAATTTGTCACCGACCGCGGTCAGGTTGGGGGGCAGCAACGACTCCCCCGCGACCTTCCCCTCGGAACGACTCGCCATCCAATGCGCGATCACCGGCTTGAATCCCACGCCGCCGTCCCGCTCATGACAGGCAATGCACCCGTTCCGTGTCAGCAGTCGAGTGGCCGCCCCTGCTTCCCGCGCGGTGGACTGTCGTCCTTTCAAATAGTCTGTGAGATCCCGTCGGTCATCGGGACCAAGCAGGTAGCGTGGCTGATTCGGCGGTCGCCGATCGGCCGGAACAATACAGCTCGCGTCGGTCAGAAGTCGCGTGACATCCAGGGGACGTGCAGGTGGCTGCGGGATCTGTTTCGCGAGTGCGTCGGGGAGGCGATGGCAGGCGACGCAGTTTTGTTTTCGAATCAGTTCGAGTCCACGCTTTGTATCGCCGACCGTTTTTGCCGCCGCGTCTCCCGAACGGCTTCTCCTGGCAGCGAGATAACCCGCCAGATCCAGCCGCTCTTCCTCCGAAAGGGGAAACACCGGCATCCGGTGATCGCGATTCAACGATTCCGGAGTCGCCAGCCAATGGGCAAGCCAGTCCACCGAGCGCTTATCGCCAATCGAGTCGAGTGCCCCCCCCGACCATCGGCCACGCGTCCCCTCCTTTCCCACCGTATGGCATGCCAGGCATCCGAGCGAGTGGAAAAGCTGCTGGCCGCGCTGTTCGGATTCCGCCACGTTTTCAGGTGCTTTGGCTATGGGCAACTCGAACTTCGTCGACTGCACCAGTGCCTGAGAAATGTCGGCCGCATCCTGCGGGGTGAGGGCGAAGTGCGGCATTCGCCTTTCTTCCCGTCCCGTCCCGGAACCAATAAGCCAGTCGCTGAACCATTCCCGGGAGATCGTGACCCCCGCCTGTTCCAGCGATGGTCCCCGCCGAGTCGATTCCAGGCCCGGAATCGTGTGGCAATTGCCGCACAGCAAAGCGGAGTACAACTCTGTTCCGTTGGCGAATTGCGTTTCGCGCGTTTGAAGTACCGAATCGCCGTCGCATTCGAGTACGCGTTGCGGAACCGGTTCGATCGAAAACCCGGGGCCGGTCCAGAACATCCGGACGACCGCGCCGGGAGCGGTTTTGACGAACTTCACTTCGATCGGCACATCCCTCCCGTCGAGCGAAACGGCTTCTCCCGCAATCCAACCCGGCTCTGCCAATTCCCCACCGGTGACCGGCTTTCCGTCGATGGTCAGTCGAACCTCCCCCTGCACGAAAAAGTGAAACCGGTATTCGCCGGGGGCGGGGATGAGGAAGGTTCCCGTCCAAACAGCGGTAAAACGCTCGGCGGAAAGTCGCTCGTCGGGGGATGCGTCGTTCCAGGAGAATTGAATCTGGGGATCGATTCGGTTGACGGTCTGTTCGCCACTTGTCAATCGAGCGCGCAACCCGGTCGCCGAGTCTTCCGCCTGAGACACTGCAGCGTGCCCGACCACCCAGACCGCGAACAAACAGAGTTGAAACGCCACCCGAAGGAAACTGACAAATCGGCGGGGCATCGCCCCACGGGAGGGCGAGGCTCCTGCCGAGCCGCCAGTGTGCTTCCGCCCGAAAACCAACGTTCTCCAGGCGGCCATCGTCGATGCGAAGCGCGACGGGGCGTAGCAAGAAACCGCCCCACGGGAGGGCGAGGCTCCTGCCGAGCCGCCACTGTACTTTCGCCTGAAAACCAACGTCCTCTGGGCGGCCATCGACCCGAATTGCCCAAGTGTCCAGACCCCATCCGGCCTATCCGAATGGTGATCCAAAACTGTGGCTAGGTAATGGCCCAACTTGATCGACAGAGCGAAGATCTGATTCACCATCCACCTGAAGTGGATGGGGTCTTGCGCGAATTCGAGTGATCTTAATGGCCGCCGATCTCGTTCACCATCCGGACAAGTGGGCTGTCGTTTTAAGCGGTCCGGTCGCGTGTTTACCATAGCCGGATGTGGTTCCGCTTCGCGGGAACCACATCCGGAGCGACGCCGCGGAGCGTCGTCGCTACAAGTTGCATCGAACGGAGACATGCTCAAGTTCCGCGGCAGGAAAAACGAGTCCCAGGGCGCACAGTGGCACACGCATCACAGAGGTGTTATATCCGCCGGGGGCGCTGAAGTCGTGTGCCACGCGATGAAACTCCCGCCCATTCCACTTTTCTTTGATTCCCGGTCGACGCACCCGCGTCGCTTCGCCGCATGCCTGTCTCACTCGACGAACTCACCTCCCTGCTGCAACGCCTGCAACAAGGGGAACTCGCGGTGGAGCAGGCGACCGAGCAACTCTTGCGATCGGGCTATGTCAGTTCAGAACAGGGGGTCGAAGCGCAACTCGACCTCGATCGCGCCCGCCGCTGCGGATATCCCGAAGTTGTCTACGCACCGGGAAAAACCCCCCAGGCACTCGTTCATATTCTCGCCCGGCTGCGGGAACATGGTCAGTCCGGATTCGCGACCCGCGTCACACCCGAACAGTCGGCGATGGTTCTGGAGGTGTTTCCACAAGCGGTCCACAACCCGCTCGCTCGCACGTTGCGTTTGGACCTCCCCGCCGCAACCGACGCGACCGCAGAGCCTCAGTCACCTGACGGGGGGCTTGTGGTGGTCATCACGGCCGGCACCAGCGATCGGCCGGTCGCGGAAGAAGCGGTTGAGACAGCCCGGTGGATGGGGTGTCGGGTCGACTTGATCGTGGATGTGGGGGTCGCCGGGCCACACCGCCTGCCCGCGCAAAAGCACCGCTTCGAACACGCCGACGCGATTGTCGTGGTCGCCGGCATGGAGGCGGCCCTGCCGTCGATTGTCGGCGGGTTTGTCGCCTGTCCGGTGATTGGGGTTCCCACGAGTGTGGGATATGGCGCGAGTTTTCAGGGACTGTCGGCACTGCTGGGGATGATCAACAGTTGTGCGGCGAATGTGACCGTCGTCAACATTGACGCGGGCTTCAAGGGAGGGTTTGTCGCCGGGCTGATCGCGCGCCGCCGCGCGTGACGGTTGGTGTTTTCTCACCGACCACTTCGATACACTCAGTTTCGCGCCCAGGATGCCCCTTTGTTCTCCGCCGGATGACCCCTCCCCACTCGACTGATCTCCCTCCCGGTTCGCGCTGGGCCGCGCGCGAATTGACCAACGGCGAACTGCTGTGGCGGATGCTGGGGCTGGGTTGGAAATATCGGCTCGGTTGCCTGCAACTGCTGGCGCTGCAGGGGCTGCTGCTCGCCACGGGACTGGGGGGACTCGGGCTGACTGGCGTCGGAATCGACGCGGTGCTGTTTCACGCCGGTGAGGCCAAGTCCCCCGCGCAATACCCGTTCGGCTGGCGTCCTCCCGGTGACTGGCCACCCATGGCGGAAGTTGCCGCCATCGCCGGCGCGATTTTGGGTCTGTCTATCTGCCGTGGCGTACTCAATTACATCTATGCGGTCGCGTCGGGCAAGCTGGTCCACGAACAGATTGTCGTCGACTTGCGGGCTGAGGTGTACGACAAACTGCAACGGCTCAGTTTCCGTTTTTTTGACGGCAACGCGACCGGGAGTATCATGAACCGGGTGACCGGCGACGTGCAGTCGGTCCGCACGTTCATCGATGGCGTGATCATTCAGCTCGCGTTGTTGGTCCTATCGCTGGTCTGCTATGTCGTGTACATGGTCCGCATCGACGCGGGGGTGACGGCCGCCTGTCTGGGAACAACACCAATCCTGTGGGGGGTGACGGTACTGTTTTCGCGCAGCGTTCGCCCGCTTTACGACAAGACCCGCGATCTCGCCGACCAGGTGGTGCTGACGCTCGCCGAGAATATTCAGGGGGTGCATGTCGTCAAAGGTTTCGGCCGGGAAAACGAGGAGATTGCGAAATTCGACCACGCGGTTCGCGCGGTCGAGTCGCATCAGCGGAACATCTTCTGGCGGGTGAGTCTGTTCACTCCCACCATCGGGTTCCTGACTCAACTGAATGTGGTGATTCTGCTGATCTACGGCGGCTATATGGTGACGCAGGATCGCCTTTCGCTGGGAACGGGACTGGTGGTGTTTGCCGGCCTGCTGACGCAGTTCGCGAACCAGGTCGCGAATCTCACGAACATCACCAACAGCGTACAGCAAAGTCTGAGTGGTGCCCGCAGGGTGTTTGAGGTTCTGGATTCGCCGATCGAAATCGAGTCGAAGCCGACCGCGATCCATCGTCCGCGGCTTGACGGCCTGGTGGAATTTGACAACGTGAGTTTCGCCTACGATGCCGATTCCCCGGTGTTGAGTGGCGTGTCATTTCGAGTGGAGACGGGGCAGAGGGTGGCGATTCTGGGAGAAACCGGCGCGGGGAAGAGTACGCTCCTGTCGCTGATTCCCCGGTTTTATGACCCGACCTCCGGGTGCGTGAAGATCGATGGAATCGACGTTCGCGAGCTGAATGTCGATGAATTGCGTCGTCAGGTGGGGATTGTGTTTCAGGAGAGTTTTCTCTTCAGCAACAGCATCTCCGCCAACATCGCGTTTGGCCGGCCGTACGCGACGCGTGACCAGATTGAACGGGCGGCCCGCGTCGCCTGCGCCCATGAGTTCATCAACCGTCTGCCAGAAGGGTACGACACACTGCTGGGTGAATGGGGAATGGATCTTTCGGGGGGGCAACGACAACGACTGGCGATCGCGCGGGCGGTGCTGCTTGATCCGAGGATTCTGCTGATGGACGACCCGGCGGCGGCGATCGATCCGGAAACCGAACAGGAGATTCTGGCGGCGATGGACCAGGCGATGGAGGGGCGGACGACGTTTGTCGTGGCGCATCGCATGAGTACGCTGCGGCGAGCCGACCTGGTGCTGGTCTTCGACAAGGGGCGGTTGGTGCAGTCGGGAACTCACGCGGAACTGCTGCGGGTTCCGGGGCACTACAAAATGGCCGCTGAACTTCAGGCAATGGGGATGGAACGGTGAGTGCCCGATGAACGATTTTGACGTAATCGTCGTGGGGGCGGGGGCGGCGGGACTTCTGGCGGCGGCCCGCTCGGCGGAACGGGGACTGCGGACACTGCTGATCGAAAAGAACCGCAAGCCCGGGGTCAAAATCCTGATGTCGGGAGGAAGTCGCTGCAATCTGACACAGAATACCGACCGCCGGGGAATAGTGCAGGCGTTTGGTACACAGGGACGGTTCCTGCATTCGGCGTTGGCGGCTCTAGGCCCCGCCGATCTGGTGGTGTTGGTCGCCGCTGAAGGGGTTCGCACCAAGATCGAGCCGACCGGCAAGATCTTTCCCGAGAGCGACAAAGCGGCCGACGTGTTGCGCGCCTTCACCGACCGACTCGCCCGATCGGGATGCGTCACGCACTATTCGCGGCCAGTGACCGGGCTGGCCCCGATCGCGTCAGGCTGGCGGGTCGAGTCGGCTGGCGGACAGTTGACCGCGGGGAATGTGATCATCGCCGTTGGAGGCAAATCGTATCCCGGTTGTGGCACGACGGGAGACGCCTACTGCTGGCTGGCGGATTTGGGACACACGATTGTCGCGCCCCGCCCGTCGTTGGTGCCACTCACCTCGGACGCTGGCTGGATCCGCGAGTTGTCGGGAGTGACATTGCCCGATGTGGGGGTGTCGGTGGTCGCGCGAAATCAACCGGGGGGGACGCCGGTCGCTGTCGATGCGCGGCCACCCGTCGATCGCGGGTCGTTTCTGTTCACCCACCGCGGCGTCTCGGGACCGGTGGTGTTGAATGTCAGCCGGGGGGCGACCGCTCTGGCCAATTCCTCGGCAACCCTCTGTTGCGACTTCCTCCCCACAATCCACGCGGAGGAACTCGATCGACTGACGCGGGACCGTACGTCCCAGGCTGGACGAAAATCGATCCACGGACTGTTTGACGATCTCCTGCCGCGCCGCTTGGTGGAATCGCTGTGGCAACAGTCGGGAGTGCCGATGGAACAGCGGGGGGCCGACCTCACTAAAGCGCAGCGCGTGGCGTTCGTCTCCGCAGTCAAACGGTGCCACATCCCGGTCACCGGATCCCTGGGATTCGAAAAAGCGGAGGTGACTGCGGGGGGAATTTCGCTGGACTCCGTCGACTCCCGTACGATGTGCAGTCGACTGCATGCCGGTCTGTATCTGGCGGGGGAGGTGCTGGATCTCGACGGGCCGATTGGGGGTTATAATTTTCAGGCGGCGTTCAGCACGGCGTGGCTGGCGGCCAACGCCATTCCGTTGGCGATCGATGCCGAGAATCTGCGTGCCTAACTCACGGCTCTGGTTGCTCTTCCCCGTGTGAAGGTAGGCATTCACGAACCAGTCACCGACAAACACAATTCACAGATGCGAATGTCCAATGCCACCAAGTCGCGTGACCACTGCACTGCCCCACGGAATATTGTTCGTCCTGGATCCCACTCATCGGAAGATTCTTGTTCCGCAGTACGACGACAACGCGGTGTGTTCGCGCAATCCGACCTGCATTTCCATCGCGGCACGTGCTGAGGTGGATGGTGAGGTTGTGGTGCGTTTTTCCGAAGGCCCCCCACCGGATGGCGGCACCTGGATCGAGGTCTTGCGGGAGTACCCCCTGGAAACGCCGGGGCGGCGCCTCGCGGTGGTCACATCCGAGATGGTCACGTTGTGCGAATCACAGGTAAACCAGCAGGTGACACCCGTATCCATTTTCGTGAATCCACTCGAGTCCCCCGATGAAATCTGGATCGAGATGACCGACTCCGCCGGTCACCAGGCATCCGATGGACAAAATCGCTAGACTACTTCCGTTTCCGCGCGACGACCGCCGGGACAAGAATCCAGCGTGACAAACCGAACCCACTTCGAAGAGAGAACAGCGTGAATTCGAGCATTTTCCAGGGTTGCATACCGGCCCTGATGACGCCGTGCCAGCCCGATCGCACACCGAACTATGCCGCTCTGGTGAAGAAGGCGCAGGCGTTGATGGCGGCGGGAATGCAGGGGGTCGTGTACTGCGGTTCCATGGGGGACTGGCCGCTCTTAACGGATGAACAGCGTCAGGAAGGGGTTCGCCGACTGACCGAGGCGGGTGTCCCCGTGGTCGTCGGGACCGGAGCACAAAATCCGGCCCGGGCCGCCGCCCATGCCGCCCATGCGCAACAGGTGGGGGCCTGCGGATTGATGGTCATTCCACGGTTGATGTCGCGGGGAACCTCGCCCGCCGCCCAGCGGGCTCATTTCGCCGGCGTTCTCGCTGCCGCTCCCAAACTCCCCGCGGTCATTTACAACAGTCCCTATTACGGATTCGAAACCAAGGCCGACCTGTTCTTCGATCTGCGACGTGAGTTTCCGAATCTGGTGGGATTCAAGGAATTCGGCGGAGCAAATTCCCTGAGCTATGCCGCCGAACACATCACTCACGCCGAAAGCGGTGTGGTGTTGATGGCAGGGGTCGACACCCAAGTCTGCCATGGGTTCATTCGCTGCGGTGCGGTGGGGGCGATCACGGGGATCGGCAACTGCTTGCCCCGCGAAGTGCTGCATCTGATCGCGTTGTGTCGACTGGCGGCCCAAGGGGATGTTGAAGCGCGACGATTGGCGCGAGAACTGGAAGAGGGACTCGCCGAGCTGTCGCGGTTCGACGAAGGCCCCGATCTGGTGCTGTACTACAAATACCTGCTCGTGCTGCTAGGAGATCGGGACTACGAACTCCACTTCAATGAGTCCGATCGGCTTTCAACCAGCCAGCAGCACTTCGCCGAGGCGCAGTTGAAGCTGTTCCAGAATTGGTGGAGCAACTGGCCAGGCAAGACGTACGGCGGATGACCCCAACCGCGTCACGTCGCCAGTGTGTGACCCCGCGCCGTCGGACTGAGAAAAGCAACCGCGCCTGTCGCTACTTCCCGATGCAATACAGAACCTCGCGACGTTGACCATCCACTTCATGAGCCACGCGGTGGTAAATGCGACCACCACAAATGACCGGGCTGGCGAACACGCTGATTCCCAATCGATTCTCTCCCAGGGATTCAAAGCCTTTCGGTGTGGCTTTGAAAACGAACGTTTGCCCCTCTTCGTTGCAGGCATACAGCGTGGCGCCGGCCAGGACCAATGAGGCACTGAAAGTGCCACCCATACGCTGTTTCCACATTTCCGCTCCGTCCGAACACCGCCAGCACATTGCGACTCCCGCATCCAGCGTCCCATACAAATATCCGTCGCGGACGATCATTGAGGGAACGTAAACTCGCGATTTGTTTTCCCACACGATTTTACCGGAGCCGTCGGCAGCAATCGCCGCCAGATGGTCTTTAGGATACCCCCCGCTGCTGAAAATGACCTTTCCGTCCGTGACGGTCGACGTCACGCATTCTTCCGTGGCCCCCGCGATTTCCCAGAGTTTCTTGCCCGATTTGGGATCAAAACTCGACACCAGATTGCATCCCGTGAGGAACACCTGGTCCCGCCCGGCGACGGACAGGACGATCGGCGAAGTATAGTTTGGCAGCTTGGGCCGCTCGTGCTTCCAGACGATCTTACCACTCGCCCTGTCGACGCCGGCGAACAGCCCGTTGCTCTTACTGTCGGCCGAGATCATCACCACAGAGTCATACAGCGCGGGCGACGCCGCGTATCCCTGGTGCAGCGCGAAGTCGGTGATTTTCGTCTGCCACAGCAAGGCCCCCTGAAGGTCGAGGCACGTCAGATAGATCGCCTCGCGATTGAGAAAGCTGACATATAGCCGTTCGCCGTCGCAGGCGACGCTGGAGGAAGCGAGTGAACTCTTCGCGTTCCCCTTGGTGGTGAACCCCTTTTCATGGACAACCGATTGCCACATCCGTTTTCCTGTCCGCCGGTCAAAACAGAGAACCGACTGCACCTCTCGATCCGGCTCGGCGGCCGTCAAGAACACTTGGTCGCCAAACACCGTGGGTGACCCGTGGCCACGTCCCGGGACATCCGCCTTCCAGAGAATACTCTCGGTTTCGCTCCAGGTGACGGGAGGGGAATCCCCCGTCGGCGCGACTCCGTCACGGGTCGGACCGCGCCACCAAGGCCAATCGTTCGAACCAAAGTGAATTGGACGCCCCTTCCCCGGGTTGTCCGTCGGTTCCGCGGCGTAACCCGAAAGCGCCACGGCAAGCCACAGACCGAACGCCAGACAGAATCGAGACAAACGCGGCATGGTCGACAACTCCCTGGGATGGACAAGGCGTGGGGCGGAGGAGGGAACAATTTGAGAAGGGTGTTTTGTACCAATGTCGCGCGGGAAGGACTACGATCTCGCCCTGGGGGATGCGTCCTGCCCCCCCCCGACACACTCTTGGCTGCGGAACTGCCCCTGTTACGACGTCTCACCCATCACCCCCAAACACGGCTCCATGCACTCCAACGACCATCTCAAGTCTCTCGTCCGAACGATTCCCGACTTTCCGAAACCGGGTATCCAGTTCCGCGATATCACCACCCTGATCCAGGATCCTTGGGGATTCAAACGGGCGATCGATCTGTTCGTTGAACGGTATCGCTATTCGCCGATCGACAAGGTGGTGGCGATTGAGTCGCGCGGATTCGTGATCGGAGGGGCGCTGGCCCACCACCTGAATTGCGGTCTGGTCATGGCACGAAAAAAGGGGAAACTCCCGTTCGCGGTGGAACGCCAGGAATACGCACTCGAATACGGGACCGACTGCATCGAGATGCACGTCGACGCGCTGAAGCCAGGGGAACGCTGTCTGGTCGTCGACGACCTTCTGGCGACAGGCGGAACTTGCCTGGCGACCTGTCAGCTCACTGAGCGACTGGGGGGAGTTTTGGTCGGCTGCGCGTTCATCATCGAGTTGCCGGAACTCGGGGGCCGAAAACGCCTGTCCCAGTACGATCTCGTGAGTCTGATTGATTTCGAAGGGGAGTGAACTCGCGGCGATCGACCAATCCGCAGTCGAACGACCCACGCGTCTTTCACCAGAACGGCGCGCTGCGCGGTGCGACAACTGAAAGTTACCGCCCTCGCCAAAAGGCCATCCGGTCCATCCGCCGTGTCTGGTACTTCTTCAAGTACGCGCGATGGGCGGCGGTCATCGGATACTCCTCATCCGGTCCATACGGGTAGCAGGTCATCGCCCGGAAGGGCAGCGGCTCGACCGAACCACTCAATAGCACGTTCGGGTCGCAGTCCTTGTCCCAGCCGACGTTGTGCAGAATGTAATCGCGTTTCCAGCCTGCCGGTGGCGGCGGAGGTTCGGCGAACTCGAGCGTCAACTCGTCACCAAACCCAAACACCACAAGCTGATCGTCCTCGGTCGCCAGCAACGGCCGCACGTCGCCAAACCGGGTGAAGTTCCCCTCCATCGGCAACCACACCGTTCGCTTCTCCACCACATCGTAAATGTACGTATCGGGCCCATTGTGCGGCGACGTTCGCCGCTCCGAAAAGCCGCGAAAATGCAGATCGGCTCGGGTCAGTTCCACGGGAGTCTGTCGCACCTCAGCGGGCGATTCGTCCAGCGTGAAAAACACTTCGTCCCAGTAAATCTCAAAATTCGTCGAGATTCGCAACCGGTAATCGCGGGTCAAGAAAGCGTCGGACAGATCCAGCACAACCGTCTTGTTCTTGCCTCCCGGAAAACCGGTGAATGGGCGAACCTCACGCCATTCCCCCTGGGCATCGGGCACCCACAGGGCCGGCGGACTTCCCGGGGGATTCCTCGAGTCTTGAGCGAGTCCCACTCCCACCGAAGTCGGAACCGGATAGATGTACCCGGACAGGACCAACTGGATCTTCTTCGCCTTTTCGTGCGGTCCCAAGTCGCCGAGATCGAGTTCGAGATAATGGGAATCGACCCGACCAGTCCGCGGCGTCGAGTCAAAGCCCCGGAAAAACCGCCGGTCGGCGAGCGAGATCTCATCCAAAACGTCGCGACCGTGCTTGTCCCGGGCGGCGACTGGTGCGCGACGTTGCCGGACGGTGTGTATCTGATACTCTGAAATCTCGGAGGGGCCGACCTTTTCATTCGAGAAGACTTCCACGTCTGCAGGATGGTCGATCGCCAGCAACCGCACATGGTCGATATAGGT
>CAMATH010000027.1 GCA_945860955.1 Planctomicrobium piriforme | reverse complement strand
AAGCCCGAAACTCGGGCGGCAAGGCGGCGATCTGTTCGGGAGTGATCGGAGGTTGCGACAGCGACATGGCGGTGATGTCGCTGATTTTTCCGTTTGCGCGAAGGCCAAATTGTCCCCCCTGGTTATTCCGGCCCGTGAACGGTTACGTCGGCGACTCGTAGTCCGCCTGATGCGGCGAGGTAGCCAAGTATGGCCCCCGCTGTGAGCACCGCCACCGTTTGAAATCGCTTGGCTAAATCCATCGACTCGTCCTATCAAAACGGGTTGAACTTATCCGATTGCGGACGCTGACAAACGTCCGCCACATTGCGGCGACTTCACGCACCGTCTGAATCCCCGTGCCTCGAAGCACGCCGGATCGCCGCGCCGCGACGGCCGAACCAGCGTCCCTCCTTCTCAGAACTCTTTGTAGCCGTGCCGCGAGCCCACGGTCAAGGGACTGCCCCGCCGATATTGCATCAATCGCTGTGCCCGGCGAGCGTGGTTGTGCGGACCCGACGAGGTCACCGGGCGCTGTTTCGATCACCGCAAGCAGTGTCTTCAGGACCGAATGGAGTTTTTGGTTGGGGAGATTCCGAATGCAGAGACTTCTCGATGAGTCGACCACGATCGGGCAACAACCGGTCCCGGCGGCCCGCGCTTCGAACAAAGGGTGTCTCGAACTGTCGTTGGCGTCGTACCTGGAGTTGCTCGAATGGAGCGGACGCCAATGGCGGAGCGACAAACGGGGAGCGATCGCAGACGATCAACCCGACATCCTGCACCGCCTGGGACTGGCGGGTGGGAGTTGGATGCAGATGCTTCGGGGCCTATACGGCCGATTCCGCCGGGCGGCGGGAAGACCAACGACAAGGGCGCAGGAGGCCGACCGTCAAGGGCGACGGTGCATCCAGGGGATCGGTGCGAGTCGAGACGTTTTCGGGGCAGAAACCGCCCCAGGCGGACGTTGATCATGCTGCCAATGCGGCTGCGCTCGGGTCGTTCGCATGGCCCCTGAGACGCGTTTCTTCGCATCGGACGCACACCGAGGCAGGCACTCAGAGAGTGCCGCCTACGGTGTTTCGGTCGACAGCCGAGGAAGGATGACGGCCATCCCGCCTCTGCCGTACTATTCCCCCGCCTCCGTCGACAGTATCACCTGCTTGAGCACAAGCTGCGTCGCATCCTCCGACAGGTCCGGCGGATACCCGTACATCGCCAGCAACCTCCGCACCTTGCGACGCAGGTCCGCCTGCACCGATTCCCGAAGCGTCCAGTCGAGCTTGGGCATCTTCTTGACCATCTCGGCCAGCTCGCGAGCCATCAGACGCAGTTGGTCGGACTTCATCACTTCTTTCGCCGAGCCGTTCTCTGCCAACGCGTCAAGGAACGCGACTTCCTCGGTGGTCAGCCCCGGTTCCTGCCCGTGCTGTTTCGCCTCCCGGACCCACCTCGCCAACTCCAGCAGCTTGGCGATCATCTCGGCGGTGGTGATCTGCTTATTCGTGTAACCGAGCATCGCCTTCTCCAGCGCCTCGCGGAACTTCTGCGCCTGCACGATGTTCGTCCGCTCGCTAATCTTGATCTGGTCGGTGAGCAGTTTCCGCAGGCGAACTGGATACCAGTCCGCCCCGACCGGCGGTCGACCCATCTCCTACCCCCCGGAAAACGGAAGCC
Organism: Planctomicrobium piriforme; assembly: GCA_945860955.1. Taxonomy (GTDB): domain Bacteria; phylum Planctomycetota; class Planctomycetia; order Planctomycetales; family Planctomycetaceae; genus UBA10511. The sequence goes on along the minus strand of CAMATH010000027.1, from coordinate 67,084 downwards.
GAATTGCGGCAGTCGCCGGAATGGAAACGCGCCTCCCGCCAGGAGCGAAAGCGGCTGTTGCAAGCCGCCCGGGCGTCTCCCGAATTGTGAAGTGCGCGATGGGCTGACTCAGTGAAAGAAGTTCGGTCCTCCCGAACACCCTGGCGAATGCGCAAGCCATTGACAGTCTGGATTACACAACTGCGATTCCGTCAACGGTGTCGCTGAAGTTCGGCACGACGGACGGTGCAGCGCAACCCGCAGTCGATTTCCGGGCCAGCGGGTGAAAGCGCAATCCTGGTGTTTGAACTCAGCGCCTCAGTCGATCGACGTTGACCCGAGATTCGAGACGATGATAGGCTGAATGGATCGTCACACAATTTCCGCAGGTCGAATGATGTCACTCCACATTGAACTGGAAGCCGTCCCTCTCGAGTCCGACACCGATGGTGTCGTTCGGGTTGGAAAGACGCGTGTGACGCTGGACACAATTGTCTATGCATTCCAGGAGGGGTTGTCCGCCGAAGAAATTTCTGAACAATACCCAGCGGTCCCGTTGGGTATCGTCTATTCAACGATCGGCTACTACCTGACCCACCAATCCCTTGTCCAGTCCTACCTCGTTAGCCGTGAAGACGCCGCCCATTCGACACGCGTCAAGAATGAGACTCGAATCTCGCTGCCTGGAATTCGAGCGAGATTGCTGGCGCGACGTCAGAAGTCTGGGTAACCAGTTATGCTTCGATTCTTGGCTGACGAAAATCTGAACAACGGCATAGTACGTGGGATTCGACGTCGCGTGCCGTCTGTCAGTATTGTCCGCATTCAAGACGTTGGCATGACCGGGATGGACGATTCGGCTGTTTTGGATTGGGCAGCCGCAAATCAACTGATTGTGTTGACCCACGACGTATGTACAATGACACGGTACGCAACTGAACGCGTCGCCGCGGGAATGTCGATGCCGGGACTGATCGAAATCAGCCGAAAGTCGTCATTGTCAGTTGTGATCGAAGACGTCATTTTGATTGCCGAATGCGGTACTGACGGAGAATTTGAGGGGCAAGTGATCTATCTGCCGCTACAGTAATGGCGCGGTCAGATCATTGATACGGCAGTAGCCGGGCGGCGTTTGCAGGTGAGTAATCACAAGGAATCGGACCGACACAATTGGCCCCTACAACCACTTCCCCAACACCCCACCACGCGCTGCCAGCGCGTCGATCTTTTTTGTCACCGCCGGATCCTCGATCAGCGGCGGCGCATGATGTGGTTTGATTCTCGCGTCGATAATCAACGAGCCCCGGCAGCCCCAGTGTTTGTGACGCGAAAATGCCCGGACGCCGTCGAGATCCATCGCGGGATTGCTGCGGGTGAAGGTCACCCATAGAAAGTTGTTGAGACTCCGTGCCGTGAAATCGCTGTCGTCGACCGCGACAATCAACGGAAATTCGGCGGCGATTGACTCGGCGTTCGATCCCAATGCCTGCTCCAGCGCGATCCCCAAATCGGTCAGCGTCGGGTGGACCGTCACCGCGAGAACTCCGGGGAGCGCCACACGCGGCTCGCTCATCCCTTCCGGCAATCTCAGATCGGCGGGAATCTCGGACCCCAGCGTTCGTTTCGATTTCCCCACGGCGGCAATCACCACCTTGGATCCCGCGTTGAATCCTTCGCCGCTGTAGTCAAGTGTGTCAATCGTCGTGCAGGTTTGAAAGTGAAGATCGCGTCGCCAGTCGACTCGCTCCAGCATGTGCTGGAAAAACCGCCCGATATCATGCAGATCGAGAGACTCATCATCAAACCGGTTGCCAATCCAGACGTATTTCGCCAGCGACATCTGCCCCTGTCCCAGAATGGCGTTCGCCTGCGTCAGCAGTTCCTGCGGCCGATCGCTCGCGTGGAACGGCATGTAACGCTCGCTACCGATCGCCAGCAACAACGGATGCACTCCCGCCGCGTCGACCGCGTGGACTTCCTTGATTCCGGGCAACACGGTCGGAATGATCGGACCGGTCAGTTCATGGATCAGTTGCCCAAACGTTGTATCTTCCTGCGGAGGCCGACCCACCACGGTGAACGGCCAGATCGCTCCTTCGCGGGCGTAAACGTGTTCGACGTTGAGTACGGGAAATTCATGCGCCAGGCTGTAGTATCCCAGATGATCACCAAACGGCCCCTCCGGAAGTTGTCGGCTTGGGTCAACGGTTCCGGTGATGCAGAAGTCGGCGTCGGCATACAGGGGCAACGAGCCAGCTCGGGAAATCATCGGGATCCGCCCTCCGGCGAGAGCGCCCGCGAACGTGAGTTCGCTCAACCCTTCAGGGAGCGGCATCACCGCCGCCAGCGTCATCGCGGGATGCCCCCCCACGAAGATGTTCACCCGAAAGGGCTGACCCGCGCGAATGGCCGCCTGGTGATGGACGCCGATCCCGCGATGAATCTGGTAGTGCAGCCCGATCTCGCGATTCTCCGCGTACTGATTCCCAGACAACTGCACGCGGTACATTCCCAGGTTCGACTTCCCGAATCCTGGCTGCGTGACATCTTCACTGTAGACCTGAGGCAGCGTGATGAACGCGCCGCCATCGTCCGGCCAGGACTTCAACTGGGGAAGTTCACTGAGCCGGATTTCGTGGCCCAGCACCGGGCCACGGCGGACCGATTTCGGTCGCATCCGCCAGGCGGTGAGTGGTGCCGACCAGTAGCGGAGGGGATTCCGCAAGGCGGCGGTCGGGTCGATTTTGAGTTCAATCGCCCGGCGAACCGCCTCGTACGTATGACGAAACATGTACCGCGCCCGGTCGAGCGTGCCAAACAGATTCGACACCATCGGAAACTTACAGCCGACGACATTGGTGAAGCACACCGCCGGCCCGCCCGAGAGGTAGACCCGGCGCTGAATCTCAGCGGCTTCGAGCCGGGGATCGATCGGTTCGTCGAAGCGCACCAAGTGCCCAGCTTGGGCGAGATCTTCGACAAGGTGGCGTAAAGAGAACATGCGTGCGGCCTGCAAGACAATCAGTGACGGAGGATTGGGAGGAACATCCCGAATCAGCGTTTTCGCTGCATCGCCCGTTGGATTTCCCGCTGCGCTTCGGTTTTCTTCAGGGTCTCGCGCTTGTCGTGCAGTTTCTTGCCGCGCGCGACCGCGACCGCCACCTTGATTTTCCCCTGCTTGATGTACATCGAGAGCGGGATCAGCGTCAGTCCTTTATGGTCGGCCTGCTCGGCGAATTTTCGCAATTCGCGACGGTGCAGCAGCAGCTTCCGCGGACGGCGCGGCTCGTGATTCAAGATGCTGGCCTGAGGATAGACCGCGATGTCGCAGCTCAACAGCCACAGCGCCCCCTCGCGCATCCTGGCGTACGCCTCATCGAGCGACACTTTGCCACTGCGGATGCTTTTCACTTCGCTCCCCTGCAGCATGACTCCGCATTCCAATTGCGATAGAATCTCGTAATTGTGCTTCGCCTTGCGGTTGGTGCAGATGGGGCGGTTGTTTTCCGGGCTTTCTTCCCGGGCCGACTTGGTCATGGAGGCTGCGGTCTCGTGGAACACGACGTCGAATCAGACACTGATGTTCACCTTACCGCATCCGCTGCGGAATCACAAACCCGTGTTTCGGAATGGTCAGTTTTTCCCCCGACCGCCAGCCGGCTCTTCGCCACCCAGAACGACCGGAATCCGCAGCTCTTTTCCCCCGCGCATCACGCTGATGGTGACCCGATCGCCCGGGCGTTTTGATTCGATGACGGACAGAAAATCGTCGGCGGTTTTGACCCGTTCACCATCGAGTCCCACGATCAGGTCGGCGGCCGACCGGTCTTCGGTTTCAAACACCAGCGGTCCCTTCCGCCGGGTGGCCATCTGCGGACCGCGCAGTCCGGCCCGTTCCGCCGGCCCGTTGGGAACCAACCGGTAGATCAACAGTCCCAGTTCCGTTTCGAAGACTTTGGCGATGCCGATCTCGGGACGAACGATTCGCCCCCGTTCCAGAAGCTGGGGGACAATCCGCGAGACCAGGCTCACTGGGATCGCGAAACCGACACCGGCACTTTGGCCGGTTTTGCTGGCGATCGCCGTGGTGATTCCGATCAGTCGGCCATGGGCGTCGAGCAGTGGCCCGCCGGAGTTCCCCGGGTTGATCGCGGCGTCAATTTGAATGATCGACTTGATGGTGCGGGTTTCATGCACCTGCAATGTGCGGTTCAAACTGGAGATGATGCCAGTCGTCAGGGTACGTTCGAGTCCGAACGGATTCCCGATGGCGAAGACCCGCATCCCCACTTTGAGTTCCCGCGAATCTCCCAATTCCACGGGATGCAGGATCTCTGGCGGGGCGTCGATACGGATCACGGCGACGTCATTGACTGGATCGGCTCCCACGAATTTCGCTTCGTACGACTTGCCATCGAACAGTGTCACCGCGACTTGCCGAGCGCCCTCGATCACGTGGTTGTTCGTGAGGATGTTCCCCGACTTGTCCAGCACGCTTCCCGAACCTGACCCTTCGGTCGGAACCTCCAGAGCGAACAAACCGGTTTCCCGTGTCCCCTTGGTGGTGATGTGGGCGACGCTGCGATTGCCGGTCTCGTAGACGACGATATTGACGCGTTCTTCGGCGGTGAGTCCATCGGCCCCGAACAGACTCTCTTGGTTGTGATCCGGGTGCGTGTCCGGCTCGGAGAGTCTCCCCCGGCGGCCTCCCAACGGGGCTTCATCTAATCCCGGGCGCGGGCCATCGACGACAGGTCGGCCCCCCCGAGGGGCCGGCTCGTCACCATAGGCGGAATCCAAGAGCGGCTTGTGATCGACCAGGAACGCGACCATCACGCCCCCCACAACCGCGGACAACAGACAGCTCACACAGTACTTCCACATCATCCTCTCCACTGGATCATTCTCTCCACTGGCGCGGGTGCCTGAGGAATGGTATAAATCTTTCCTCGAATCGTCTCAAGAGCCGATTTCGGACCGAGGCACCCCAGGAGCGACACACGACATGAAACGGATTGCGATTCTGACCGCCGGTGGCGATACCCCCGCACTCAACGCCACCATCGCGGGGGCGGTGACACGGGCCAACGCGCTGCAGATTCGTGTGTTTGGAATCATCAAAGGGTTCTCGGGCTTGCTCAACCCGCAGTTTCCACACCTGGAACTCAATCCGCTGTTTCATTCGATCCCCGAATTGAATCCCTGCCTCGGCGGGACAATTCTGGGGGCGTCGCGAACCTATGTCGATGGCCACGACAAGGCGGCGCTCGACGCGGTGGCGATGCGGCTGAAGGCGCTTAAAATCGATGGATTGATCTGCATCGGTGGTGATGGAACGATCAACGGCATGCAGCCGCTGGCCGACTACCTTCCCGTGGTGCTGGCTCCGAAAACGATCGACAACGATCTGGGACTCAATTACCCCGAAGAGGCGAATGAGTGGATTCGTGAGGCCGACGAAGCGTCGGGCAAGCCACGTTATCGCCGGGTGAAGAAGAACCGCGAGATTGAACTCGACGAGATCATCAACTACGCGACCCCGGGTTACGCGACGGCCGTCTATGTCGCCGCCACCGGGATCGAACGCATTCGCACAACCGCCGAGAGCCACCGGCGGATCGCGATCATTGAGGTGATGGGGCGCGATTCGGGGTACATCGCGCTGGGGTCGGCGTACGGCCAGCCCGATATCATTCTGCTCCCGGAATACGCGATCGATCTGGAAAGCATCACCACGCGAGTGAAAGAACTGTACGACCTCCAGAAACATGTCGTCATGGTGGTCGGCGAAGGGGTTGTCACCCAAGATGGGACTTTGCTGGGTGACGAAATGAAACAGACCGATCCCTCGGGGAAACCGATTCTCAGTGGCGCTTCCGAGGTGATTCGAAACGCGCTCATCGAGCGGCTCGAGGATTCGTTCTTCACAACCCGCCGTCGGAATGAGTCGGCGGAGTCGGCGATTTTCACCAGAAAACTGGGGCACACGCAGCGGGGGGGCCGCCCCATTCAATTCGACCGGTTCCAGGCGATGCAACTGGGAGGTAAAGCGGTCGACCTGCTGCACTCGGGCGCTTCCAACTACGTCGCGACGCTGCAGTGGAATCAGGCGAAGGGGTTCTACGTCGATTCGATCGCCGCGAACCGGCTGCGAGATCAGTACGGAGGGATCCACCCCCGGCAGATGCACACGTCATTTTATAACCCGCAACACTTTCAGCCCTCCGCGATCGGCGAAAAGTACCTGATGCCAATCTTCACCAACGCGATCGGTGGTGAAGACATGGAGGCGGTGCGAGTCAACCTGTTTCACCCGGGCAACCTGCGACAGGCATACCAGAGTGTCAATGTCGACGTTCAGAAGCGGATCCGGTACCTGGAGTCTTAGACACCCAATCGGCGCGGTCCGATGATCACTTGATACTCGATCGGACCGAAAACCAAGGTGTTTCTCCACGCGGCCGAAAACGGGACATTGCTCTCGAGCCGGATGGAGTCTTGGGAAAGCGGTTTGGCGGCTCGTGATGGCGACGGCCCAATCCGCCTTGAGCGGATGGGGAGAAAGATCGATGGATCGTCCCAAACCACACTGCGCGGTCCAGGCCCCAACCACCTTGTGTGGATTGGCTGACAATCCCGCCAAACGCTAATCTTGACTCTCGACACCCCCCCCCCAGAGCAGCCTCCATGCGGCAAATCGGTACGATTGAGAACGCGGCCGACCTCGAGCGAATCACGGATTACCTGTTGACGCTGGGAATTCGAACGCACTCCGACCAGGAACCGGAAGGCTTTGTTCTATGGGCCTATGACGAAGACCGGATCGCCGAGGCGAAGAGCGAGGTGATCGAGTTTCAGCAACAGCCCGCCAATCCCAAGTACGCGAACGCCGCCCGGGAAGCGAAGCAACTGCGGACCGCCGCGGCGCAACGGGAAAGGCAAACCCGTCGGCAGGTGATCTCGCTGGGGGAACGGTGGAACCGTCCCGCGAATTCCCCCGCAGTCACCTGGATCCTGATCGCGATTTCGGTCGCGGTGACGATGGGAATATCACTGGACCGGCCCTCCGCGACCATCGCGCGGAGAAATGAGGCGAACGCCCTGCTAACGGGACCAGTCACCGTTCCGACCCAGTACCTGACCATTCAACGGTACGTCATTAACGCGGATGCCGGTCCACAGTCTCGGGCTCCCATTTTTCAATTCCCCCTGTTCAGCCGCTATTCGGAAGTGGCCCGGGGGGAAGTCTGGCGATTGGTGACACCCATCTTTCTGCATTTCAGCGTCCAGCACATCGCGTTCAACATGCTGTCGCTCGCATGGATCGGGAAGATGCTCGAAGGACGCTACGGGGGGCGCTGGCTGCTTCTGTTCGTGTTGCTGTCGGCGGTGTTCAGCAATGTCGCGCAATACCTCTATTCCGGCCCAATGTTTGGGGGAATGTCGGGAGTCGTGTACGCCCTGTTCGGGTTCGCCTGGATGCGCGGTTCGTACGACCCGGCCGCCGGCTTTCGCTTGGCACCGAACACGATCTTCATCATGCTGCTGTGGTTGGTCGTCTGCATGGTGGGAGTGGGAGGACTCAAGATCGCCAATGCCGCCCACTTTTCGGGACTGGTGATTGGCGCGGTCTGGGGAATCGCCCCCGTTCTGATCCGTCGCCGAAGAAGGTAGACTGCGACCATGTCTCACCCCGTTCTCGCCGCGATTCGCAGTTGGCTCATCACGCAAGGTGTCCCGTTTGACGAGCGACACCATGCTCCCACATTCACCTCGGAAGAGTCGGCGGCGGCCCGGGGGGAAGCGCTGAACACCGGTGGCAAGGCGCTCTTGCTGCGGTGCGACCTGACGTTTGGACTGTTTGTGTTGCCCGCCGACCGAAAACTCGACTCCGCCGCAATTCGAAAGACCATCGCCTGTAAAAAACTGCGGTTCGCGACCCCTGAAGAATTGAACGAGCAGACCGGACTGGTCCCCGGCTGTGTTCCGCCGTTTGGCGAACCAATCCTTCCGTACGCGCTGCATGTCGATTCGGCGATTTTGGTGAACGACAAGATCGCCTTCAACGCGGGCTCGCTGACCGACTCGATCATCATGCAGGTGGCGGATTACCTCCGTGTGGCGCAGCCGGTTCGGACATTTCAATTTTCGGCTCCGCGGACCGATGCGGGGCAGTCCATTTTGTAGCGACGACGCTCCGCAGCGGCGTTCCGGTCGCGGTTCCCGCGAAGCGGAACCACAACCGACAGTGGCAATCACGCGATCGGTTCGCCGAAACCGACGGCCCGTTGGTTCGGAACAGAGCGGAGTCGCGGCCAAGTTGCGCGAGTCGAGCCTTCAATCCGAAGTTCCATCGGACGGATTCGGTTTTCCTGCCCCGCAGTTTCTGCTATTCGTAACCGATCGTGAAGTTGTGGTGATGTGCCGCCAGTGGCGGCACGCCTCGATTGTTTGAAAATTCTGTGTGGAGTCTCCCGAATGTCGACCGACGGTGCGGAAACGAAACGGTGCCCGATGTGCGGTGAAACCGTGAAGGCGGCGGCGCAGAAGTGCCGGTATTGCGGCGAGTTGTTTTCGGGGGACGAATCGGGATCCACGATGGACATCTGGCAGGATGGACACCTGCTGGTCATGGCAAAAGATGCGAAACTGCCGTATGTTTGCGTCAAAACCAACCAGCCTGCCGACCGGTGGCTCAAACGCAAACTGTCGTGGCACCATCCCGCGATCTACTTGACACTCTTCAGCCCGATCATTTACATCATCGTCGCGTTGATCGTGCAGAAACGGGCGACCATTGAAGTCGGGCTGTGCGAACAGCGTTCGAAGCGTCGCTTCTGGACGCTCACAACGGCGTGGCTGCTGGGATTCGCGTCGATCGCACTCGTCGTTTTCGGAATCGGGTTCGCGGCAAATTCCAGGAACGGCAACAACCCGACCGGACCCTTGATGATCATCGCCGGGTTTTTGCTGCTGATTGTCGCGGGAATCTGCGGTTCCACCCTGTCGGCCATCGTCACCCCCGCAAAAATCACCGACGACTACGTCTACCTCCGCGGAGCTCACCCGGAGTATCTGGAACGATTTCCTGAGTTTCCCGGGGAGTAGTCGGGCACCAGTCCAGTTTCAATTGTGGCGATTGGAGAATCCCCCGTTCGTACGCGCGACTGGCGAGTACGAGGGGTATCGCTCCCTGGGGGTGTTCGTCTTGTACACCTCCCCGGCCGTGACACATTGCGCCGCGACGACGGTTCGGTGGCTGGCTCAACCCTCGGCGGTAGCCTAATTCGAAGTTCCCCCCGCGCGTTTTTCCAAAACCCATTGCGTCGCGTCGCAAATCAGCTTGGAGTTGTCGGCCAGATTGAGCTTCTCGCGGATATGCAAGCGGTGCGTTTCAATGGTCTTGCCGCTCAGCTTCAGGCGATCAGCGATTTCGCTGGTGGTCAGTCCCTGGCCGATCTGTTCGTAAACCTCCAGTTCTCGATCCGAAAGCGACGCGACCCGCGGCCCCGCGACCGCCGCCTTGCCCGTGACCGCGCGGGTGAGCAACTGCGACGTCAATTCGGGGCTGACAAACAGTCGCCCCGAGAGAACCTGTCGCAATGCCGTCACAACGGTTTCAGGGGCCTGTTGTTTGCTGAGGTATCCCTGCGCCCCCGCTGCCAGCGACCGTTCGGCGAACAGCTTTTCGTCATACATTGACACGACCAGGATCGGAATCGTCAGATTCTTCGCACGGATTCTGTGAATCAACACCAGACCGCTGCAGTCTTTGAGCGCGATATCGACAACGATGACCGCCGGTGTGATTCGCTCCAATTCCTGAAGCGTGGTACGAATGTCCTCGGCTTCACCGCAGACACAAAAATCCGGTTGCGTCTCAAGTAGCGCACGCAACCCCTGACGAACGATGGGGTGATCGTCAACAATCAGAACCTAGTGAACGCGCGGGGCGGCTGCGATGGCGGCAACTCCACTCTAGACGATGGGTGAATAGCCTCTGGCGTGAGAACCGATCGGCTTGACCACCATTGTACGCGCGTCTACTGTAAAAAACAATCAAAAAGCGACTCAATTGATTTCGAATTGACCACCGCACAGCGAACAAGTTTCACTTTCCACGCAGGGGCAGGCGGCCCGGCGCGCCTGCGGAATGACCCTTTGGCCCACATACAACGAATCCGAGGGCCGCTGCGGCCCACTGCGTCGTCACCGCGGATGACCCGCTCCCGCCCTCTAGGGACGTCAGGTACGCTGCGTCGCCCGAAAGTGCTGACGTCTCCGACTGAATAGCAATCGGGTCAAAACACGAAACAGCGGCCGCCCTTTTCAGAGCGGCCGCTGGCAGTCGATCGGTTTCGGTTCCTCAGTGTCGCCCAGCCTCGTACTCCGAGAGAATCACCTGACTCAGGGTGATTCTCTCAGTCCGACTCGTATGGCGGCCGTTTGGACCAGTGAACAAATCAGGCCTTGGTGCGACGTCGGCTGTAGACCAAGCCGCCGACGGCGGCGATACCGACGAGTACGAACGAACTCGGTTCCGGCGTCTGGCTGATTTCCAGGTTGACGTCGCTCAACTGGCCTCCCCCCGTCAATGTGCCGGTCAAATCGACCCAGATCGCATTGACCGCGGGGGTGTAGTAAACAACACCATTGGCGTTACCGTCCACGCTCGTCAATGTCGTGATGAGGGACGAGAATGCTGCATCACTATAGATCTGGGCCGTCACATTCGTCGAACTCAGCACCTTGTTGGTATCAAGATCGTTGCCGAAGATGGAGTTTGGAGAAATCATGGGGTCGACTTCCACTTTGAACCTCAGGTTCCAATTACCCACTGGGCCGGTTTCCAGTTCATGCAACTGGAAGTTGTAGACATAATTCTGAATCACCTCGTGAAACTCGGCGTTCACATTGGAATCCAATCCGGACTCAGAGATGTATGTGAAGATCTTATCGCCAATGTGTACCGTCCCGACGCTTTCCCAGTCCGAGGCGGTTCCGTCGTTGACATTCAGCGAATGCGCAGGTCCGGCCGATGCCACGCCGGGGACGAGGAACAGGGCAGCCGCGGTCGCAAACAAAAACTTCTTCATGGTGGGTGTGTCCTTCACAGGAGAACTCAGAAAAACGGGAAACTCAAACAGGCTCACTGTCGCAACCTCGCGACCAACGCCTCGCGACTGGAATTCGTCGCCAAGTGCGTTGACTGAACGGCTCCATTCTGACGTTGGAGAAGTCGAAATGAATCGGGCGATTGCGGATTTTGTCGCGGAAAAATCACTCACGACACATCAGGCGAAAGGTCGTCGACGGCATCAGGAAAACACTGAGAGGGACCGTCCGTGAATTGGCATCCTGTGATGGCAGGCTGACCAACCAGCCAGTCGGAAACGCATTTCTCGCCGGGCCGCAAGCATCACGAGGAAATCTGAAATTCGGGCACTTGCCGGAGCGGAATGTCACGCGGCACCAACACTGCCGATTGGTGACATTCACGAAACTCCGCGGAGTTGACTCGCGGATTCTGGTGCCTTAGGGTCTGGGCTAGCTGCTCGTGTCATCGCGCTCGCACACCTGAGGATGCCTCGGATGGATGGAACGTCCGTTTCTCGAATCGATTACGGCATGTTCATCATGCCTTACCATCCCCCCACCAAGCCGGTGGCTCAGAGTCTCGACGAAGATCTGGAACTGGTGCAGCACTGCGAGCGCCTGGGGTTTCGTGAGTTCTGGGTGGGCGAACACCACACGATGCGGTACGAGAACATCGTGATGCCCGAGATCTTCATCGCGCGGGCGCTCGGGATGACCGAGTCGATTCGCCTCGGGCCGGCTCCCTGTTGTCTCAATCAACACCACCCGGCACACGTCGCCGCCCGCCTTGCGTTTCTTGACCATTTGTCAAAAGGCCGGCTGAACCTCTGCTTTGGGTCGGGCAGCGTGACGGCCGACCAGGAGCTGTACGGAGCCGATCCGAAAAATGGGTCCGCGATGGTCGAGGAGGCGACCGAGATGATCCTGAAACTGTGGACGAGTGATCCGCCGTATCATTGTCACGGAAAGTTCTGGAATTTCGACCTGGTGAAAAATGTCGACACCGAAACACTCATTGGCTACATCCCCAAGCCGTTCCAGTTGCCGTACCCGCCGATCGCCATTCCGGGAATGAGCCGAAATTCCCCGAGCATGCGACTGGCCGGCCGAAGAGGATTTCAACCGTTTTGCCACTGTCTGGTTCCGGCCAATGTGATCGCCGACAACTGGGCGAGTTACGCGAGCGGGTGTGCGGAGGTGGGACGCCCGGCCAACCGGTCCGAATTGAAGGTCGCACGCTCGATCTTCCTCGCCGACACGACCCGCGAAGCCGTCTCCCGGGCACGGTCGAATTCTCTGGGGCAGAACTACGAATACATCGGCCGACTCTTCGACAAAGGGCTGGGGCGCAGAATCTACAAACGCGACCTCGCAATGCCCGATGCCGAGGCGAATCTCGATTATCTGATGAACGAACAGATCATCGCGGGGGATGTGGACGAAGTCTTCCGGCGACTGATGCGAATGGTGGAAGAGACCGGCCCCTTCGGTACCCTGGTTCTGATGAGCTACGACTGGGACGACAAGACAAGCTGGTTGCGGAGCATGGAACTGTTCGCAATGGAACTGATGCCACGGCTGAATCGCGCACTCGCGGGATGAATCGGGAACTGACTGGTGCGAATCCTACGTTCCCAATGACGCAAACTCGGCGCGCGCCAATGCGAGCGCCCCGTGGACGACAACCTCTTCCTCAAGCGCCGCGGGAACGATCTCCGCGAGATCGACAAACGGAGGAAAGCAATTCCGCCGGCATGCCCTGCGAACCGGGGACAGAAATTCCTTTTCTCCCATCAACGCCACGCCACCACCGATGACAATTCGTGCCGGGTTGATCAGCGTGATGGCCTGCGCCAGCGCCCAGCCCAGTGTGTCGATCGCGTCGTTCAGCAATCCCAGACAAAGTCGGTCACCCGCCCGGGCGGCTTGGGCGATCAACTGGGTGTTGATCATCATCGGATCCCCCTTGCACAGCTCAATCAGCCGCGAAGGGTGCGGTGCCTGATAATCGTTCGCAAGTTCCGGATTCTGGACAATTCTGCGGGCCCGATCGGTGATTCCAAAGCCCGATGCGATCGACTCCACAGTCGTCCCCGGCAGCGGAACATGGGTCGGGATGTACCCGGGACGCAGGTGCCCGATCTCAAGTGCCCCGGCCCCCTGACCGCGATACACCTTGCCGTCGACGATCAGCCCCCCACCGATCCCCGAACCGACGGTGACATAGCAGACCGGGTCGAACCCGCGGCCGGCACCGAATTTGGCCTCGGCGAACGCCGCAGCGTCGGCGTCGTTATGCAGAACCGCGCGCCAGCCGGTCTGCTCTGTCAGCCAGTTGACAATCGGAAACTGATCCCATCCCGACACCTGATGACTGGTGACGATGGTGCCAGCGGCGGAATTAACGGGACCGCCAAAACCAATCCCAATACCGGCAATCTGGTCCCGAGGAACATTCGCATCCGCGAGAACCTGAGTCACGCCGGCCAGGATCTGCCGTTGAATCTCGGCGGCTTTTCCCGGCGCGCTCACTGACATTCGCACCAGCGCCCGAAACGGGTTCCCGGTCCCATCCGCAATCGCGAGCTGGAGCTTGGAACCGCCGACTTCGATCCCCAAAAACAGCGACATTCGCGAAATCTTCTCGAAGTGGAAGGTGGGTGGCACCGAAAAGCTTGCGAAGGGCGCGGTGCCTGGAAGATTCTAGTGGTCCGAAGTGTCTCAATCCACAAACCCGAACGACGCGTCCCCGTGTCCATGTGTCAACCCGGCTTGAGGGTGTCTGGTCAGGTTGGAGTGATAGCGGAGTCCTTTGTGATCGTTTGGGAATATGTGGTCCAGGTTCCATCCCGAAACGAGACGTCAATCGCGTCGGTTTTCAGCCGTTCATTCCGCCACGCCACGACCTCAGGAGCGTCGCACGAACCTCGCCACATCTCAAACATCACCACGCGGCGTTCGCCTGTCTTGCGATCAATCCATGAATCGACCATCACTCCCAGTCGATCGGGCCGCCACTCCGGGCCGGTCGGAACACCACCACGAATCCAGGCACAATGAAACTGCCGGCAGTTTTCGGGGCGGGTTTCATAGATTTGACACCCGGACCGGCAAACGTGATCGCAGGCGAATCGCCCCGGTTTCTGCAGTTCGACAACCGCCAGCAACGTGCAGCAGGCGGTACACTCACCGCATTCCCTCGAGAATTCCGGCAGTTTCTCGATTTCGCCCGCGGCAACTTCAGTGGACAAAGTGGAGGAGGAGATTTTGAGGGGACTTGGTGGACTGGGACTGATGTTCGCAAAAGTCGTTCCTGATCCCTGGAACGACCGGGACCATGATTCCCCCCTCAGCGGGCCCGGGTTTTCCGGGAACAGAGAATCGACAGGCGGTGAATGATCCGCCCCTGAGTGCGGTCAGTATACTTCGTTGTCTCGCGCACCGCATTTCTGCCCGGCGCATCTCATGTCGACCCGTCCCATTCCAGCTCAGAGTACGGTACCCTCCGTAGCGCAGCCGTACGCCGTCTTCGAAGCGCGGGGGATCACAAAAATCTATCGCATGGGCGAGGTGGAAGTCCCCGCGCTCCGGGGTGTTGATCTCGACCTGTTCGAAGGGGAATTTGTCGTCCTGCTGGGGCCTTCGGGGAGCGGCAAGTCGACGCTGCTCAACATTCTGGGAGGGCTGGATGTTCCCACCAGTGGCAGCGTGCGGTACCGCGATCACGATCTCACGAAGGACGACGACGCGCATCTGACCGGTTATCGCCGCAAGCATGTCGGTTTCGTCTTCCAGTTTTACAACCTGATTCCCAGTCTCACCGCACGAGAGAATGTGGCGCTCGTCACCGAGATCGCCGCGCATCCAATGACGCCGGAAGAGGCACTGGGACTGGTGGGGATGAGTCATCGTCTCGATCACTTCCCGGCTCAACTCTCAGGCGGAGAGCAGCAGCGGGTCGCCATCGCCCGGGCGATCTCGAAGCGTCCCGATGTGCTTCTGTGCGACGAACCGACCGGGGCCCTCGATATTGAAACGGGGATTCTGGTTCTGGACGCCATCGAGCGGGTGAATCGGGAGCTGGGGACCACGACCGCGGTGATCACGCACAACGCGGCTATCTCCGGAATGGCCGACCGGATTGTCTCCGTCGCCGATGGCCGGATCGCGCAGGTTCGCGTCAACACGCACAAGCAGGCCCCCTCGGAGCTGGCGTGGTGATGTTTCGATTCCTGCGGGCGATCGATCGCAAGCTCGTCCGGGACATCTGGCACCTGAAGGGACAGATGACGGCGATCATTTCGGTGATTGCCTGCGGCGTCGCGACGTTTGTCATGTCGCTGACCGCGCTGGAGGCACTGCGGACCACGCAGGAGGCCTACTACGACCGCTACCGTTTCGCCGACGTCTTCGCCTACCTGAAACGCGCCCCCAACACGCTGATTCCGCGACTGGCCGAGATTCCCGGCGTCGCCCATGTGCAAACCCGTGTGGCCCGCGATGTCATCCTCGACGTGCCGGGGCTTCCCGAACCCGCCGCCGGCCGCCTGATCTCGATTCCGGAGGTCGAGCGGATCGATCTCAACGCGTTGCACCTGCGATCGGGGCGGTACATTGAACCGGGTCGCGATGACGAAGTTCTGGTGACCGACGGGTTCGCGGTGGCGCATGGCTTTCATCCCGGAGACCGGGTGACCGCCATCATCAACGGTCGTCGGCGGCAGTTGAGAATTGTCGGAACGGTCCTCTCCCCCGAGTATATTTACACCATCCGTCTCGGGTCGCTCGTTCCCGATGACAAACGCTTTGCCATCATGTGGATGGGAGAGCGGTCGATCTCCGCCGCGTTCGACATGGAAGGGGCGTTCAACGATATCGCACTCGATCTGATGCACGGGGCCGACGAGCAGGAAGTGATCGACCGGGTCGACCGGTTGATTGAACAATACGGCGGAATGGGCGCACATGGTCGGCGGGACCAGATTTCGCATCGGTTCGTGTCGGACGAAATCAAACAGCTCGAACGGATGGGGACAATCGTTCCCTCGCTGTTTCTGTCGGTGGCCGCCTTCCTGTTAAATGTCGTGTTGTCGCGGATCATCGCTCTGCAGCGTGATCAGATCGCCGCCCTGAAGGCGTTTGGTTACAGCAACTTCGAAGTCGGTTTGCACTACATGAAGCTGGTGCTGGTCGTTGTGGTGCTGGGGGTCGCTACGGGGTGCGGGGTCGGTTGCCTTCTCGGTCGGCATATGACGACGATGTACGCCAAGTTCTACAAGTTTCCGATCCTGCTGTTTTCGCTCCCCGCGAAGGTGATTGTTTTGGCGTTCCTGGTGAGTCTGGTCGCCGCCGCGATTGGAACACTGGGAGTGATCCGCAAGGCGGTGAAGCTGCCGCCAGCGGAAGCGATGCGACCGGAACCTCCCACGTCGTATCGCCCCACGATCCTGGAGCGACTTGGTTTCGCGAGCTGGTTCTCGCAACCGGCCAGAATGATTCTGCGCCACATCGAACGCCGGCCACTCAAGTCGTTCTTCTCGATGTTCGGCATCGCGATGGCGATCGCCGTTCAGCTTCTGGGTCGCTTTCCCGCGGACTCGCTGGGGCATTTGCTGGAACTGCAGTTTCATGTGAGCGAGCGGCAGGATTTACGGATCACGCTGTACGAGTCGGCGTCGTGGCAGGGAGTCTACGAGCTGCAGCATCTGCCGGGCGTCCTGCGGGTTGAGCCCCGGAAGATGGTTTTGGTTCGGTTCAAAAACGGCCACATCACCCGACGGACGCTGATCCAGGGACTGGTCGATGAACCGGTGTTGAACAATCTGATTGACGAACAGGGGCGAACCGTCGAACTTCCTGAAGAGGGGGTGGTGATGAACGCCAAGCTCGCTTCGGTTCTCGGATTGAAACTTGACGACACCGTGACGATTCAGTTTCTGCAAGGAACCCGGCAAACCGTGGAAGTCCCCGTGACCCGACTGATTTCTGAAAACCTGGGGACGTTCGCTTACATGAACCTGCGGGCTCTCAACCGGCTGATGCAGGAGGGGAATTCCTTCTCCGAGGTCAATCTGTCGGCCGATCTGGATCAGTACGATCAGTTGTACGAGCAGATCAAGAAAACTCCCCGGGCGGCGAACGTCGCGGTCAAGCAGGTCTCTGTCGACAGCTTCCGCCGGACAGTGATGGACAACATGCTGCAAATGCAGTTCTTTAACGTCATCTTCGCGTGTGTGATCGCGTTTGGAGTCGTATACAACACCGCCCGAATCGCCCTCTCCGAACGGGGACGTGAACTCGCGAGCTTGCGGGTACTGGGGCTGACGCGGGGCGAGATCAGTTTCATTCTGCTGGGAGAATTGGCGGTGTTGACGTTGGCGGCGATTCCGTTTGGGATTGGCTGCGGCCTGATTCTGGTGAAGTTGGTCTGCCATTTTCTCAACTCCGAAATGTACCGCATTCCGTTTGTGATCACCGCGAAGACACTGGGGATGTCGGTGCTGGTGGTGGTTGTCGCCGCGATCGTCTCGGGACTGGTCGTGCGACGGCGTCTGGATGAACTCGACCTGATCGCCGTGCTGAAGACACGGGAGTGATGACATTGTGAAACGCTGGATCAAAAAGATTTTCGGCCTCCTGCTTGTGGCGGGGCTGGTGGGAGGGATTGGCTACGCCTTTCTTCCCAAGCCGGTCCCGGTCGATTTCGACCGGGTGACCCGCCGACCGTTATTGGTCGCCGTTGAGGAAGATGGCCGGACGCGCATTCGCGATCGGTACATCGTGTCGGCTCCCTTGTCGGGAAAGCTCTCCCGGGTGCGACTGAAACCAGGCGCGCGAGTCAAACCGGGCGAGGTGGTCGCTGCGATTGAGCCATCGGATCCGGCGTTATTGGATCCCCGCGCATTGGCGCAGGCCGAAGCGCGGGTCAAAGCCGCCCGCAGCGCGATTGACCGGGCGGTCTCCAGCCTCGAGAGTGCGAAGGTCGCGCTCGATCACGCCGAGAGCGAGTACGCGCGGGCCGAGGAGTTGCGTGGCAAAAAGGCGATTTCACCCACCGACTTCGACATGCGCGTCATGCTTCGGCGGACCCGGGTGGAAGACTATCGAGCCGCCCGGCATTCCAAAGAAATCGCCGAGTTTGAATTGGAACTGGCTGAAGGGGCATTGGTCCGGACGCGCCCTCCGATCAACGGGGCGTCGCCCATGGACGAATTTCTATTCGAACTGCGTGCGCCGCCGGCGTCTTTGCCTGGTGGCGAATTCCAGGTGCTGCGCGTGATGCAGGAGAGTGAGTCGGTCGTCTCTCCTGGTCAAACCGTGTTGGAACTGGGAGATCCTTCGGATCTGGAGGTCGAAGTCGATGTGCTGTCGGCCGACGCGGTGAAGGTCCACCCGGGTGCCCGGGTGTTTCTGGAACAATGGGGAGGCGAAGAGCCACTGGAGGGACGCGTGCGTCTGGTCGAGCCTGCCGGGTTTTTAAAGATCTCGGCACTGGGGGTCGAAGAACAACGCGTCAACGTGATCATCGACTTTCCCGACCGGTCAAAGATTCCGGTGGAGCTGGGCGATCAGTTTCGGGTCGAAGCGAGAATCGTCACATGGGAAGCGGGCGACGTACTGCAGGTGCCCATGAGCGCCCTGTTCCGCCGACAGGGGGGCTGGGCGGTCTTTCGAGTGCGGGAAGGAAAGGCGGAATTGTGTCCCGTGAAAATCGGACACAAGAATGGACTGCGAGCCGAGGTGCTGGAAGGGTTGGACGACGAAGATCAGGTGATCGTTCACCCGGGTGATCAGGTCGCGAATGGGGTGGACGTGGTGCCACGGATTTAGTTCACCTGCCACAGGACGTGGCAGAGGTCTGAGATGCGATTGAGGGGTTTCGGGTCGCGGCGAAGAGGTGAAGCCCCGACTGGGCGGATTCGCACGTAACCGTCGGGTCAGATCCGCAAGCCGCGATCGCCCGTTTCGGGCGTGGCCGGGGGCTGGGTCATCTGCAGGGCGTACGCCGCGCGGAACGCTTTTTCGTGCTGTCGGAACTTGTAGCAGATCAGCCCGCCCAAGCCCCCCAGTACCGTGAACGGGGTGGCGAGCATGAAGATGATGCTTGCCTGGTACGCCATGGGGAGCGACTTGTCTTCTTGAATCGACTGATTGCACATCGGACAGGCCGACGCGATCGCGGGGAGGCAGGTCAGCACGAAGAGCGCCGAAGCGAGGAACGCAAAGCGACGAATCAGGTTCATGGGAATCTTCCTTCCAGTGGATCCACAGGGAGTGTGAATCGCCTCTAGACCGGCGACTGCCGGGGGAGGTGGTAGACCATCAGGTAAATGATAACGCCCGTCACCGAAACGTACAGCCAGATCGGGAACGTGATCCGTGCCAGCCAACGGTGCTGGGGCCAGTTCTTCTTCCAGGCCTCTTTCAACGTCACCAAGGCCAAACCGGTGGCGAACGGGGCGAGCGCGATGTGCGGGATTAGGATGCAGTAGTACGGGATTCGGAGGGATTCTGGCCCCTGGTAGGGCTGGGAACCGCTGCCCGTGTAGTGACGCAATGCGATATGATAGGTGAGGTAGGTTCCGAGAAAGACCGCGGAAGTAATGAACGCCGAGATCATCGCCGACGCGTGGGCCGATCGGGCACCTCGACGAATCAACACATAGCCCACAATCAGACAGAGTGTCGCTAATCCGTTCAGCAGGGCATTCACCGAAGGAAGTCGCAAAACCCATTCGGGGACCGGACGCGGAAGAGTCTGAATCTCGACCCCGACGGGTTCGGAATCGGAAGGATCTTCGGCACCGGATGTTGGTCCTGCATGATCCGATTTCGGTGCCACGGGCGCGTCATTCAGCCGCTGCGCCTCTTCGGGAGTCAGCTTCCCCAGCACGACCCGTTTCAGTCGGGCCATCTGCACATCATCTCTGGCGTTGTAACGTCCGACGACAACTCCCTGTTCATTCACGTGCATGATTTCGATGCTGTGAATCACCTCAAAGCCGGGTTTCGGGTTGGGATCATCTTCCACCCGCACGCGAAAACCGCCCGTGATGAGCTTGAAGATGTCAGTCTTGTCACCCGTCAGAAACCACCAACGATCCGGGTCGGCACCCAGTTGATCGGCGTGAAACTTGAGAACGTCGGGCGTGTCGCGAGCCGGGTCGACGGTGATCGAGACCAGCCGAAGTGGGATGTCGCGGGTCGCCTCCTGCAGCTTCTTCATCTCCGCATTGACGATGGGACATGGTCCCGCGCAACGCGTGAAAGTGAACGCCGCCAACCATGGCTGCCCGAGCAAATCCGCCTTCGAGACCGTCCGGCCCCGGCATTCTGCCAGTTCGAAATCCGGCAGCCCATTCGGATCCCACCGCGGCGTCTGCGCTGTCGCGGAACGAGGTGACGCGAGCGCGAAGAACACCGCGACGCAGCACACCAGAAGCGAGCGCCAGCCCGTGATCATGCAGCGACCAACCCCACGGGAGGGCGAGGCTCCTGCCGAGCCGCCGCTGTTCGTTCTTCGTAGGAACGGAGTTCTCCGGGCAGCAATCGACACCCCATCCACCTTTCGTGAATTGGTGAACAAGATCTTCGCTCCGTCAGACACGCTTCGGTTGAATGATCGAAACGACAAGTTTTCTCCCGAATTCAATGATGGCGTTTATCACGCGTTGACCAACACCCATCAAACTTGATCGACAGAGCGAAGATCTGATTCACCATCCACCCGAGGTGGATGGGGTCTAGCGCGAATTCGAGATTTTTCTAGCCGCCGATCTTGTTCACCATCCGGACAAGCCGGATGGCGTCTCCGGATGAATGTCGCATGATTCCTCCCGGACGTGTAATTCGCGGCACCGCTTCAAGAATTCCCATCGGACTTCGGAGTTGATGCCTAAAAATCAAACGTCGCCGTGGGTTTGGCAACCACCGTCCGCTGTAAAACTGACAAGCACCGTGACTCGGCAGGTAGCAATCGCCCCGCAGCTCAGCGCACCAACCGGAACTAATGCGCCGGCTTCGGCGTTTCCGGGTGCTTGACCTCTTCGCCTTCGCCCGGATGCTTCGCGCCGGCGGCATGTTCGGCATCCTGTTCCACCTTCGCCTTTTGCTGCGGCACCTGCAAGTCGTAATACTTGAAGGCGATATCGGGGGAGAGCGCCGCGGGAACAGCGAGGGCCAATATGATCGTCGGGGCGAGCAACGCATACTTCCAGGCCCCTTCAAACTTGAGGTGCATGAAGTACATCATCACGCACATCGCCTTCAGACTGGCGATGACTAGCACGATCAGCCCGACCATGACCTTGCCAATCGTTCCGCCGACCGAGTCGGCGACGACCGACGCGAGCGTCAGAAGGATGAGAATCCCGAAGATCGCGATGTAGTTGGGATGGGCGTGATGAGCGCCGGCGGCGTGAGAATCGCCGTGAGTTGTCGCGGGGGTATGTGTCATGGCGCTGGTATTAGATGATGTACAGCATAGGGAACAGGAAAATCCACACCAAGTCGACGAAGTGCCAGTACAGGCCGGCATTCTCGACGAACAATTCCTGATCGGGACCGAGCGTGTTGGTCACGCCACGGAACAACAGCATTCCAAACATGATCATTCCCACGATCACGTGGATCGCGTGGAAACCGGTCATGGTGAAATAGATCGACGCGAACGTGTTTCCGTAAACGATCACGTGAGGATCATGAACTCCCGTAAAGATGTCGGCGTAGTTCTTGCGGAACAGCGCCTTATCTTCTTCGGAGATCCGGGCGGTCAGCGCTTCAGTCTCTTTCTTACGCGCCGCCTCGATCACCTCAACTTCGTGCGCATCGTGCGTCTCGAGGTGTACTGTGTGGCCGCTGAAGAAATCCTTGAGTGCCGCCAACCGACCTCGGGACTCCAGCAACGTGACTGTTCCGGCTTTCAGGTCATTCTTGAGTGGTCCGTACGACGCTTCGACTTTTCCGAGCTCGGTCAATCGGGCGTCAATTCCCGCCAAACGACCGTCAGCCCCTTTTCCGCCGGCACTCGCATTGCGGATCTTCGCCTGCTCGGAACGGAGCGCCGTGGCACCGCACGCTTTGTCGAGCTCCTTGTACAGCTTGTCGCGAGCCGCCTCCTGCGATTCCGAGACATGGCCGGGGAGGATGTCGTGTTCGAACTTGCCGGCGTACTCGACGCTCTTGATGCCGAGGAACACGAAGGCGAGAACCGTTGTAATGCCCAACCAGCGAGTCGCCCGCTGATAGTTCCGCAGTCCCATCGCCTCGTGCGCCAGCACCACCGACACGCTGGAACAAATCAGCACGAACGTGTTGATTGCCCCCAGCGCGACGCGGATATGCGTGACATTCGGGTCGGTCGGCCAACCATCGGAGCCCATCCGCAGCACAATGTACGTGCCGATGAACGCCGTGAAAAACATGATTTCCGTCCCCAGGAAAAGCCACATCCCGAGCTTTCCGTTCGGGATCGGCACCCCCATTTTCAGAGGGGGGCTATGGGCCGGGGCATGAGAACCGTGGGTCATGATCGAATCAACGTGTCAGGAAATCAGTCGAAGGGGCCGGCGACTCTCAGCCGAGCAGCCGGTAATGATCCCACACCAAGAGAGCCAACAGCGCGGGCAGGTACACCAGAGACGTCCGCAACACCATTCGGGCGGAATCGCGTTCTTCCACCAAAGCGAATCGCAACGACGCCGCCAGGTACCACAGACTCAACAGCAAGGCTCCCACCAGGTAGGCCCTGCCAGCCAATCCACAAAACGACGGAAACAGGCTGATCGGAAGCAGCGCGACAGAATACGCGAACGCCAGGGTTCCCGTGACGCGTGGAATCTCTGTGCGGGTGGGCAACATCTTCAACCCGGCCCGGGCGTAATCTTCACGGTAAATCCAGGCGATCGCCAGGAAATGCGGGAATTGCCACAGGAACAGAATTCCAAACAGCGCGAATGCTCCCACATCGATCGATCGGCCGGCCGCCAGCCAGCCAAGCACCGGAGGCATCGCCCCCGGGATCGCACCAATCGCGGTCGCCAAGGGAAGCACCCGCTTGAGTGGCGTGTAAACGAACGCGTACAAAACCAGTGTAATGCCCGACCAGACAGCGGTCGGCTGATTGACAAATGCCAGCAGGTAACCGACACCCGCGACCCCACACACTGCGCCGAAAGTCAGCGCCTCGCCCGAGGAGAGCCGGCCGGCGGGCAGCGGACGGTTGACGGTCCGCTTCATCAGTCCGTCGGTCACCCGCTCAAACACCTGATTCAATGCGCTCGAAGAAATCGCCACCAGTGCGATTCCAATCAACGCATGAATTAACGGGGCGGCCACGCCGACTTCAGACCGTCCCAGCGCATAGCCCGCAGCGACAACGACCAGCGACATCACCGCGATCCGGGGCTTCCCCAATGTCGCGTAATCCGCCAGTCGGGCCGTCATGCGCGTCGTCACGGGAATTTCGGAGAGCGCCACCTCACCCAGAGACACTTCACCTAAAGCGATCTGAGCCGGCGCTGTGAACGAAGCCGCCGTTGTAGTTGACACACTCTTCATCGGGCACCTCCCGGCGTGGCAATGCCCCCGGCGAGTGGAAACCCATGTTCGGAAACGGGTCCGCTCACCGGAGTGGTCGCCGCAGTCGCCAGCCACCGCAGGCGCTGGATGCGAAACACCAGAACGGAAACCGATGCGAACAGCAGCATCCCGTTGAGGACATGCGTGGTCCGGAAGGCGACCTGCTCGGTCGATCCGTAAACCGGATTTCCCGCGTCACCGAAGCCGTACTTGGTCACCCAGGTTCCCGCACCCAAGACAAGTTGCACGAGCATCAATACGCCCGACGCAAGGGAGGGGAACAGCAGCCATTTCTGGCCGGTCGACGCAGCCGACACCACCAGGACCAAAATCGCCAGGGCGGCGACGAAGGCGAATATCAGATGCTCGACCAATGCCTGCCCCTGATGCCGCACGAGTCCGCCCATTACATACTGAATGTAGACGGCGACATAGGTCAAAATCGACAGCCAGCTCAGTGTTGGGGACGGAGAACTCGATTCTTCACTCACCGCTGGTGTAAACCAACCGCGACTTGTCACAACCGCGATTCCCCACATGTAACTGAACACCAGCGCCGCCGTGGAACCGTGGATAAATGCCAACCCCCGGGCATCCAGCAGCACCCGCTGTCCCCCGAGGATTCCCTGAACGACAACCAGGAACACGACCACCAGTCCCAGGTGGCGAACCCATCTACGACTGTCGCCGAACCACAATGCCGCCGCCAGCACAATACTCGAAACACCGATCAACACGCCTGCCAGTCGATGTCCATGCTCCAGGAACTTGGCCCCGGTGGACGCGAACCAGGGATAGCTCAACATCCCGTGACCATCCGACGTCGGCCAGTCGGGAAACGCCATGCCCGCAGCCTTGGTCGTGGTCTGCGCCCCCAGCGCGATCGGCAGCAACGCCAGCAGAGCCGTCATGACGGCCGCGGCGTGCGGAACTGCGCGATAGCTTGTGGAAGAGGTACTGGACATGAATCAGGCGTGGTGTTCGATCTGATCGGGATCGACGTGGCGGTCTTCGTGAGCGACGAACGTGGTCTGCATCAGGTAGTCGGCTTCCACCAGGGGCGAAGCGTATTCGTACGGACCCCGATAGACGACCGGTACCGATTCGAAATTACCATGTCCTGGAGGCGAGGGAGCAGTCCATTCGAGTCCGTTGGCATTCCACGGATTCCGGCCCGCCTTCTTCCCCTTGAACATACTGTAGAAGAAGTTGAACAGCAGGATGAACTGGGCGAATCCCATCAGAATCGCGAAGTAGGTCATCCCCTGATTCAAGGGACGCAAGTGTTCGAACACCGGGTACTGATACGGGTCAGCCAACCGCCGGGGGAAGCCGGCGATCCCCAACAGGTGCATCGGAAAGAACGTGCCATTGAATCCGATGAATGTCAGGATGAAGTGCAGTTTGCCCAACCGTTCGCTCATCATCCGGCCGAACATCTTGGGGAACCAGAACTGGATCGATCCAAACACCCCAAACAACGTCGCCCCGAACAGCACGTAGTGGAAGTGGGCGACGATGTAGTAGGTATCGTGGAAGTAGATGTCGGTCGGAACCGAAGCCATCCAGATCCCCGACAAGCCCCCGACCACAAACATCGAGACGAAGGCGATCGCATTGATCATCGGGACGGTGAACTGGATGTTACCCCCCCACATCGTCCCCAACCAGTTGAACGTCTTCACCGCCGATGGCAGTGCGATCATCATCGTCGAGACCATGAACGTCATCCCGAGCGCCGGGTTCATACCACTGGTGAACATGTGGTGTCCCCAAACGATGAAGCCCAAGCCGGCAATCGCCGCCATGGAGTAAACCATGGGGCGGTATCCGAACAATGGTTTCCGACTGAAGCAGGCCAGAATGTCGGACACCATGCCCATCGCGGGGAGCAGCATGATGTAAACGGCGGGGTGCGAATAGAACCAGAACAGGTGCTGCCAGAGCAGGGCCTGTCCACCCCCCACAGTGGGAGCCGCGTTGTTGACGACCAAGCCGCCCGGGACGAAGAACGTGGTTCCCAGCAGGCGGTCAAACACCAGCATGAAGCCAGCCGCCGTCAACACGGGGAGAGCGAACGCCTGCAGAATCGCGGTGATGAACATCCCCCAAATGGTCATGGGGAGTCGGAACAACGTCAAACCGGGAGCCCGCATGTTGATGATGGTGGTCATGTAGTTGACCGACCCCATCATCGAGGAGACACCGACGCACGTGACAGCCAGCAGCCACAGCGTTTGTCCCATGCCCGAGGCGGGAGCCGCCTGCTGAATGCCGGAGAGGGGAGGATACGAAGTCCAGCCGCCGGCGGCCGCGCCCCCTTCCACAAAGAAACTGGCCCCGAACAGGAAGATCGCCGGCCACATGAACCAGTAGCTCAACATGTTGAGTACCGGGAACGCCATATCGTCGGCACCGATCTGGAGCGGGATCAGAAAGTTCCCGAACGCGCCGGCGAGAATCGGAATGATCACGAGGAAGATCATCACGGTGGCGTGCATCGTGAACATCATCGTGTAGAACTCGGGGGAAATTCCGGCCCCCTGCGATCCGAACAGCAGTCGGCCGAAAATCGGCAGCTCCCGCCACGGAAACGCGAGCTGCCACCGCACTCCCAGCGCCAATCCCCCGCCGACAAACAGCATCAGCAGCGTGGTGATCAGAAACTGGATCCCGATCACCTTATGATCGGTCGAGAAGATGTACTTGCTGATGAAACCGGGATTGTGATGCGCGCCATGGGAGTGGCCATCGCCATGACCATGCCCGGCGAGGGTTCCAGCGGTCGGGTTCAGTGTGCTCACAACTCATCCTCAGTCGGTTGGAACGCGTCGGACAATCGTCGGCCAGACGCTTCACGTAGTCAATTCAAAGCACCAGCGTCGCTGGCGGGGGGCACCCCGAGGGACGCTACTCGCCGGCGGCTTCTTTGAAGCCGTCGTCGAATTGGGTTTCTTTCAGCTTCTGCATGTAGGCGTCGAAATCGGCCTGGGGTTGCGCGGTCAACTGGCCACGCATTTTGTAGTGTCCCCAGCCGCACAGCTCGGCACAGACAAGATCATACGCTTTCGGCTCATTCGCTTCGAACCAAACCGGAATCACCAACCCCGGTACGGCGTCCTGCTTGACCCGCAAGTGAGGCAGGAAGAACGAATGCAGCACATCTTCGCTGCGGAGCTTGATCACCACAGGCTTGCCGGCCGGCGCGTGCAGATCGTTCACGGTGTACAAATCGTCGGGCTGAGGCGTGTCCTGCAACACCTTGCCTGGGGCGGGATAGCGGATTCGCCATTCGAACTGTCGGGCGGTCACTTCCGCGATCGGATTGGCCAGAGCCTCTTGATCAAACCGGGACTTCATCCGAAACGCGGCCCAGACATCCATCTGGTACAGGGCGATGAAGAGCAGAACCCCAGCGGGCACAATGCTCCAGACGACTTCCAGAGTGTGGCTGCCGTGCTGAAAGTCGGCCCGCTTCCCGTCTTTGCCCGTGAATTTCCACAGGATGTAACCCAGCACCGCATGCACACCGATGAAGGTCACACCGGTGATCGCCAAGATCAGATAAAACAGATCATCGATCTGTTGACCTAGCGGAGAGGCGGCGACACCAGGGAACCACCAGCCACACGCGGGACCGATGGAGAATACCACGACGGCCAGAACGGCCGACGCGACGAAGAACAGACACCAGAAACGATTCACAATCTCAACCCTTCGAGGGGATGACGCAACTGTCTGGAATGACGCGATTCAGGGGTTGATCCGGCCAAAATGCCCGAATGGCATTGGCAGATTCCAACGATGTTGTCAGCTTCCAGCGGCTTCCGCCACCTTGGCCTCCCCATCATCCCTGTCAGCCTCTCCCGGCGACGCCGACTCTTTGCCACCAAACGGAAGGCTCATGACAAAGTTCACGACGTCCCAAATCTGCTCTTCTGTCACCCGGTTGCTGATCGCAGGCATGGGGGTTCCGTGGATTCCGTTTTTCACCTTGCGGTACAGATCAATGGGACGGCGACCGAACCGATAGACACCGCGCGTCAGATTTCGAGGAACGATGGGCTGTCCCCAAAAGTCCCGGAATCCTGGTGTGTCGTAACTGCGGTCCGAATCGGTAATCTTGATGAACTGCTCGGTCATCGGGCCGTCACCACGTCCGGTTGGACCGTGACAGTCGCTGCATTTCACGTCTTTGCTCAGGAACAGTTCCCGTCCACGAGCGATCGACGCAGCATCCGGCAGAACCCGCTTCGCCTTTGGGAAGGTGGCGTTCTCTGGATTCTCTCCGGCCAGCCAATCATCGGTCAGATCCTGAGCCCTCTCGGTCAATGTCTCCGGAAGCTCCTTCCGAATGTCATCGAGAATCTCGTTCTCAACCGCTTCGTAGGTGATTGACTTATCCGACTCCCTCTTGTCCTTGTACGACTTACGCAACTCCTCGCTGGTCGCTCCGGCTTTGCCCATCCCGCCCGCCAGTTTCTCCTCGAATTCGCCACGGATACTCAACCACTTCACGTAATCCGCGAGCAACCCAATCTGCTCTTGACCCAACAAGACGAACGAGGGCATGTAGGTTCCGGGTATCCCTTCCACGAGAGTCCGGTGCAAATCGGCGGTCGAGGGCTTCATGCCGCCCGCAGTCGACTTGAACTTAAAGACCCCCTGGCGGTAATCGCGGGGACGAGGATTCAGGAACCTGGAGGTGGAGCCGGCACCGTCCCCGGCGACGCCGTGACAGTGGAGGCAGTGGACCATGTACAGATTGCGTCCTTCGCGCAGTCGCCACCCTTCGTCGTGACGTCCCGCATCCGAAGCCGTGGGTTCCGCGGAACCGTAGTTGATGGGGAATTGCTGCCAAGCGACCAGTTTGTTCGGCGTCCCAAAGTTCTCGACCAGAGACTCGGAAACGAGACTCTGCGCGGCAGGAACCAGCACCGTCGCCTTGGCGCTCGGAGCGAACAGAGGTTCGGGAGGCTGTCCACAGCCCGCGAGGGCCAGCGACATTCCACCGAGACAGATGATTGACAGACTGGAGAACCGCACGTCATGACCCTTTCGGGTGTGTTCAATCGCAGGAAAAAATCCTCCCGGCCGCCGACTGCGGCCGGGAGTCGCTTCAAGACCTACTTGCTCAGCGAGACAACCACCGACTTCGGTCGGGGGCCGTCAAACGCCATGAAGTTCTTGGCACCGTACTTAATCGTGACTTCTGTGGCGGCTCCCGCCTTGGCGTCGACCACATACTTGCGATCGAGGAAACCCTTCTTCGAGTGCCAGACCATGAACTCGTGCTTTCCGGGGGGCAAATCCTTGATTTCGAATTTGCCATCGGCGTCCGTGACGGCCATGAATGGATGGTCAAGAATCAGGTGGTACGCCTTCATCCAGGTGTGGAAGTCGCACTTGACCTCAATCGGAGTCTTTTCCGCCTTGGTGTACTTCAGCGCCACACCGGTCCGGTCGTTGGGAGCGATTGTCTGATTGAAACCGGTGTTGCGGATCGGATTGGTGTGCGTGTTGTGGGGGATCGGATCGTCGGACAGCACGGTGACCGTTTGTCCGATCTGTACACACAGCGAGTGCGGGAGGAACTGGCAACCCTTTTGGTCGAAAACCACATCCCCTTCGGGTTTTGCCACCTTGTATCCGGCGGGGGCCTTGCTCAGGTAAATGAAGACGTCGGCGACACCTTTGTTGTCGGCGTTGACAACCATCTCTTCGTTCGGGACATCAGCCGCTGCGCAAACCGCCGGGTCTTTCACATCCGCCTGGCCCTTCTTGACAAGCGGAGCCAACGTCTTGAACTCGTCGGTATAGACGACAGTCCCCTTGAAGGTCGTCCCCTCGGCGAAATTGACCGCCGACGCAGCGACGACCGGATGCACCGCGTCGACCGCGACAGCCGTCTGAACGATATCAATACCCCGGTCCGCCTTGGCGGACTGAACCGGAGCAACCAGCCAGGCGACACCGCCGGCGATGGCCAGGGTGTAGCCGCTGGCCCAGGCGGCGATCCGCCATCCACGATTCGCTGAATTCAGAGTCATCACTTGCTCTCCTTACGAGTCACATGGATCTCGCCACCTTCCAGCAGACGTTCGAAATGGACGCCCCGGGAGGGAGACGAATTCGCCGCGAACTTCGCGGCTCCATAGGTGAAGTTCTTCTCGGTGTCGTTATCGGGCGTGATCTCAATCGTCAACTTGCGCTCAAGCATTCCGCCGGACGCCGACTCATGCCAGACATTGAAAGTGTGCGGACCCGCCGGCAACCCATCGATGCGGAACTTGCCATTTTCGTCAGTGACCGCGAAATACGGGTGGTCCACCGGGAAATGGTAGGCCTTCATCCAACCGTGGAAGTCACACACGACCGAAATCGGCGCCGTCTCTGGCTTTTTGTATTTGCAGTCGACACCAACCCGTTCATTCGGCGGAACCGTCTGGTTGAACGCGTCGTTTCGATTGGGGTTCGTATGGGTGTTGTGAGGGACGGAGTCGTCCGACAGAATCTTGAACGGCTGACCGATCCGGAACGCGACGACGTGTGGAATGAATCGGCACATCTTCTGGTCGAAAAAAACCGGCGCTGTCGGCGGATCCTTCAACTCGGGCTTGATCGCCTTGGGAGCCTTGTCGAGGTAGACCACCGCGAACCGAATCCCTTTGTTCGCCGAGTTGACCAGAAACGTCTCATCAAACGCGTCTTCCGCCGCACAAACGGCCGAGTCTTTCACCGACGCGTCCCCCTTGGCCACCACTTTCTTGGGTGCCTTGGGATCACCGTCAAATGTCACAACCCCATGCAGATTTCCGTAGCCGACGGGTGCCGCCTCGGTCGATTCGTCCGGGGCGGCGGCCGACGTGGCCCCCTTCTTCATCGTGACCTGCACGGTGTGCTGCTCGGGGCAGCCGCACAGCAGCGAGACCGCCAGCAATCCTCCCCAGCGCCAACTCTTCATGCTCAGCATGTTCATCACTTCTTTCCTTCCTCGGCAGCAGCCGCTGCCGGGGCCGCCGCTCCGTCCGCAGGGGGAGCCGCCACAGCCGCAGCCGCTGGGGCCGGAGCCGGCTTTCCAACTCGCTCCAGCATCCGCAGATAGTTCATCAGGGCGTCGCGGGCACCGACCGACTGCAACCGACCGTCTCCCTTGAACAATTCAGGGAACTGTTCCTTCCCAGCCGGGAAGTTTTGTGGCATCGAGGTGTAGGGTGTGACCCACTTCGGGTTGTAGATCCACAACTCCAGCCAGTCAGGCTGCAATCGATTATAGACACCTTCCAAGTTCGGACCACGAACAACCTTGGTCGGATCTCCCGCCACGAACTCCCGTCCACCGACCGAGTGGCAGCCGGCACACAGCCCCGTCGGAGGCGGCAGCGTGATCAAATTCCAGCTTTGGTCGAGATACTTGGCGTGCTTCTGCTCCATCTCAGCGAGGTAGCCAGGATCCCTTTGGGGGATCGGCTGGTACGGGAAGTTGGTTCCATCAACGGCGGCGAAGTAGTTCGCCAACGTCTGAGCCTCTTCGTCGCTGAGAGTGAACTGGGGCATCCGCAACAGGGTGGTGTGTCGGATCTTGCCGGGATTCTTGAGGAACGAGAAGAGCCACGGAGTCTGGACCTTCAGCCCCTCCTTATAGAGCGGCGGAGGTGCCATCTGACGTGCCTTCGAACGGTCAAGCTGACGGTCGGCGGCCATGGAGTGATTCGTCAGCCATTCGGCGAACTCGCCGCCGCGACCGGCGGTGACCGACGTCCGTTTCAACATAGGTACGGTGATCCGGGAACTTGGAACCTGGACCTTGTTACCAACTTGCAGGGTTTCCCACAGGTCGTAACCAAACTCCTGGTCCGCCGGGTCGTCTTGAGGATCTGGGACGGAATTCACCAAGCCACGGAACTTCACCAGCGTTTCGGCTGCCGTCGCGCCCGCACCCGCATGGCCATTGAAGGGCGGTTTACTCTTCATTAAGGCGTCGAACGACTCGGGGTGGTCAACCGGAGTCGGTTCGACAATCGCCAGCGTCGCGATGAACGCATTGAACCGCTTGTAGAACGCTTCCTCGCCCCCTGCGGGAACTGCGGCTTTGAGCCGATCGTGCAGGCCCAACAGAACCGATGTTGCGATGGGAACGGCGGGCTTGAACGGACTCGCGGTCCGGATTCCCTTGGTGATGACGTCAAGGCCGGTCAAGTCCACTGTTTGAAGGGCGGCGACATTGACTTCACGGGCATAAGCTCGCTGCGGGCCAGATTCCAGGAAGTCTCTGACATTCGCCCAGCGTTCGGCTTCGGTGACAACGAACGCCTCTCCCGCGGCCAGTTTCCCGCGCTGATCATCGTTCAGATCGAATCGGAAGTCGCCAGCGCCGGCGGCATAGGTCACCTCGGGCAGTTCCAGCATGTGACAGCCGGCGCAGTTGAACCGGGCGATGAGTTTCTCGCCTTCGATTCGCGCCTTGGCGTCACCTTCCGGACGGTAGACATATTCGGGAGCCGGAGGTTCCGCCGTCAGGCCGAGGACGAACGTGGCAATCGCCTCGATGTCCGCCTCTTTGAACGGGAACTTCGGCATTCGCAAGCGTTCGTCGTAACCCTTGGTCTCGACCTTTTTGTAGTCATAGCTGCGGGGATCCCGCAGTTTCTGCCACAGGAATCCGGCCCGGCCGTGGTGCTGAATCTGGTCGACGAAGTAGGCTGCGGAAGACTCCGTTTCCGCCACTTCAGGTGTAGCGAATCGATTATTCACGCCATCTTCGACAGCCTTCGCAACGCGCTTCAAGGTACTCGACCCGTCTGGCTCACCGTGGTGGTGCAGGTATTCTTCAATGTGCTCCAACGCCAGCTTCGAGGAGTCTTTGCGACCCCAGTCTTGCAGGGCGGTTCCAATCGGGCGGGCTTTCTCGAAGCCGGCGATGTCGTGGCAGCCGTAACAGCCGTAGCGGGAGATCGTCCGCCGGCCGAGGTATCGCAACAACACCGTGTCAGTCAATTCGCCATCAACCAGTTCGATTTCGTCAGGCTTAATCGGCGTACTCTTTAACCGCTCGGCGTCGGCCTCGGGATACTTCCGCTCGGCCATCACCTTTTCAACCATCTCGCCGGTCAGAACTTTGGCGAGGTTCATGCGGGTCAGGGCGGCGATGGCGCGGTCGAGAGTGACGGCCACTTTACGCTCGCCACGGTCGCGCCAGATCGTGAGTTCGACGACCTCGCCCGACTTGGCGGCTGCCAGGCGTTGTTCGATCTCCGCCGGGCTGTTCACGTTCGCTCCGCCCCACGCGAGAATCACGTCATCAAGCTGCAACGCTGGCTTGTCGACGACCAAGTCTTTGCCGTTCTGCGAAATCAAATTCGAGAATTTCGTGACGGCCGTCGCGCGGGCCGCTGGCCCGTAGGGCAAAACTGTCTTCACTCGCACGCCCCGATTCTCGGCGAGTCCCAGACGTTTCGCG
Organism: Planctomicrobium piriforme; assembly: GCA_945860955.1. GTDB lineage: Bacteria > Planctomycetota > Planctomycetia > Planctomycetales > Planctomycetaceae > UBA10511. Next base: position 33,969 of record CAMATH010000027.1, on the reverse strand, counting down.
GTTCCCGCAGTGTAGTCGGTATCAAGTTCCGCTCCCAGGATGACCGGAAGAGTCATCTCGGGATAGTTCTCGGCTCCCTTCGACGCGAGCCACGCGGCGATGTCCGCCGCTGGATCGATGGTCACCCCTTGAACCGTTTCCGGCTCCAGGTAGAGGTTAGGCATTCGCGTCCGGGGGCTGTGCCGTTTGGGTTCTCGAATCCAGGTGTACAACCATTTGGTCGACGCGATCTTTTTGTGAACCGTGGTCAAATCGGGACCGAAGGTTGACGTCGCGCCGGGAAATTCCTCGTGACTGTGACAGTTGACGCAGCCCCGCTGCGCGAAGAGCGTCTTTCCGCGTTCGGCGTTGGGGGTGTAGTCGGCGGCCCATTCATCGAGCGCGATGTTCTCGGACTTGCTGAACAGGTATTCGACGACACCGGCGATTTCCACCGGCTGCAACGCCTGGGCGTGGCCATCCTTCAGATTCGTCAGGTTAAAGAACTGGGGCATGCGGGTCGCCGGTCGGAACTCGCGGGGGTTCGCGACCCACTGCTCGGCCCAGCCACGCGACGCCTTGCCGGCGAAGTTCTTCAGTCCCGGTCCGACTTTACGCATTTTCCCGGCACGGGCATTTGGGTCGCCCGCGATGCGGTCCGCTTCCTCTTGAGTCTGGGGTTCGAGCCGCAGGTCGGGGCCAATCGCCTTGCCCGCGTTGTAGCCGTTGATCTCATGGCAGCCGAAGCAGCCATATTCGGCGATCAGGTCAAACCCTTTGACGAGCTTGGGAGCCGATGCACCGTATTGAGGATTCACTCCCAATTCGACCACGTTGTGGTGGCACTGCAAGCAAGCCGCCTCGGCGATTCGTTTTGGGAACATCGGGTATTCCCAGTGGTGGTTCAGGAAGTAGCCGTACTTTTTGGTCCACTCATCCTGCTTCGCCGGGTCGTTGGGACTGTGCGAGGCGTTCTGGAAACTGGTCCCCGAACCACAGCCATTGTGGCACGCGGTACAACCCATCTTCTGAAGCGGGTGCGGGCTGGCCGATGTCAGATAGAGGTCTGGATTGGGGTGGGTGGAATACGGCTGAGCATAACCCACCTTGGATCCATCCTCACGGACCAGTTTCTTTTTGCCCGACAGGTAGTCGTCGGCGTTATCCGGCGAAATGCCCTTGGGGTCATGCGGGAAGGAGGGGACGTTCCCCGCGCCGACCCGGTCGATGTTCATGTGGCACGTGGTGCAGCGATCGAACCGGGCGACGTTCGACATGCCGCCGTAGTTGATTTGCAATTTCGGCAGCCAGATCTGGCTGATTTTGAGGTGCCCATTGAACCCCTCAATGACCGGCAACTCCATCAACCAGCGTTTGAACGCCATCGCTCCCGAGGGAGAGATCTTGTCTTTGGCGGTGTTGAGTCGATCGAGGTCGAAGCGGTGTTTTTTCAACTCCGCGTTGGCGGCGTCGAGTTCCTTGGTGATGGTTCCCTTTCCGGCCAGTGCGGTCGCGAAATCCCCTTCGAGAATCTGGAGCTTGGACTCCAGGTCGTCAACCAGCGCCTGGGCGGAGTTGAATTTCTCACGCAGTTCAAGTCGACGGGTAGCGTCGAGCTGGTCGCGAATCGCGAGATCGTAGTTGGCTCGGGCGACGTCACGTTCGGCGCGCTTGAATCGCACCTGCTGTGTCTGCCGTTGAAATTCACCGTCGAGTTTCTTGACAGTGACCCCGGTTTTTTCCGACTCGCCCTGACGGCTCTCGACGAGTTTCAGCGCTCCCTCGACGTTCGCCTGCAGTGTTTTCAACTGCTCTTCGAATTGCGCGTCCGTCAAACTCGCGAGGTCAGCGTCCAATAACTGCGTTTGCAGTTTGAAATTGACGGACTGCACCTTGCGCCATTCGTCGGCGTAGTCGGCGCGGAACATGAGCAGCGTGGCTCCGAAGAGAGCCAACGAACTCACGGCAAAGACCCGGTGCATTCCCGGGAGGCTGCGCCAGACGTTTTCTGTGGCAGGCATGTTTACGCGGTCAGATGTTGAAGAACCACTCGGGGATGGCGACGATGTACTTCAGATTGAAGGCCCACCGCAGCACCATCTTGATCGGCAAAGCCGCCATGAACAGGATCAGGTTCGCCAGCACCATGTACCGGACGAAACCCATCTTCACGAAGAACTTCTGGAAAATCGTCCCCGCCATCAACGGGGGGAGCAACAACAGGTAGGCCAGCACAGCGGCCAAACCGACCCACTCCCGCTTCAGGATCGCCAGAGTTTTGACAAGGGCCGACGCGTCGGCACCGGCGGCGGGAAGCGGCTGGTCGAGGCCACGAATCCAGAAGTACTCGGACAGATTGACGTTGTTCAACACTTCGAGCTTGTGGACGTCCCAATACTCGTAGATGCCGAAGAAGTTCCAGTTCGGTCCCCGCAGAAACGTCCCCAGTATGATCAATCCAATCCACAGCGGAATGAAGCCAAACAGGAACGTGATGATCGAGAACTTGCGCTGGTTGAACGTGTAGTAACCGTTGCCATTCTTGTTGAAATCGATGTACGGCAACGCCATCAGGCCGACCAGAATCACGCTCGGCAACACCACCCCCGCCATCCAGGGGTCGTAATACACCAGCATCTCCTGCAAACCAAGGAAGTACCACGGCGCCTTGGAGGGATTCGGAGTCTTCACGGACGACGCCGGGTCTTCCAGCGGAGCCTGCAAGACAACGCCCCAGATCACCAGAATCGCCGTCAGGGCGATCATGCAGATCATTTCCGAATAGACCAGATCCGGCCAGACGAGGACTTTCTCGTCCCCTTCCTTTTCAACCGTCGGTTTGCCCAGCGCGATCCGCCGATCATTCTCCACCGCCCGACTGAAAAACAGCCAAGTGAAGAAGCCGACGATGAACAGCATCGCCACGATCGGCACATTGTCGGGTTTGCCGACAATCTGCCGGAAGTCGTAGTCGGTCATACTGAGTGCCATGAACAAAATGGCGGCGTTCAGAATGAGCCAGGCGATCGTCGGTTTTGTCCACCATTCGCGGAGGACAATCATCGCAATAAAGAGCAGCGTCGAGACGGCGAAAAAGATCACCGGATTCGCCAGCCCGTCGATCTGAGTCTTGATCGAGAGGGGCATGAAGAACGGGAAGTTCTGAGGCTCGGCGAATTTGGTCAGATGCACCATGGCGAGCAAGGCCAAGGCGGTGCAATACGACGACCAGACTGCCAGCGCGGCAACACTCGCCTTCGCCTTTCCGAGTCGGAAGGTCCAAACGAGGTTCATCGCGCACAACGCCAGATACAGCCAGCCCAGGCTGCGGATGACTTGTGACGTCAGGTCAGGATGCGGATTCATGTTCGAGGAAAACCAGGCTGGAGGGTCGGCTTACAGAGGCTGACTGATGCCGCCATCTTTGCGGACTCGCCAGAAGTGAATCGCGATCAACAACGAGACCACCAACGGGATGGCCACACAATGCAGAATGTAGAAGCGGTTGAGGGTCGCCTCACCCACAAAACGACCACCCAGCAGAATGAACCGGGCATCACTCGCGTTGGTGATCAGGTCGTAACCCCCCAGATTCAAAATCTGCGCCCCGGGGCCTTCATGCCCCAGGAACGGGGTCGCGCGAGCCATATTCGACCCGACCGTGATCGCCCAGATCGCCAACTGGTCCCACGGCAGAAGATAGCCGGTGAACGACAGCAGCAACGTCAGCACCAGCAGCAACACCCCCACCACCCAGTTGAACTCACGCGGCGGCTTGTAGCTGCCGGTGAGAAAAACGCGGTACATGTGGAGCCAGACGGTGATCACCATCGCGTGGGCACCCCACCGATGGATTTCACGCATGATCCCCAGGGTGGTGACGTCGCGGAGGGCGAGAATGTCGTTGTAGGCCCACTCCAGCGTCGGCCGGTAGTAGAACATCAACAGCACACCGGTGATCGCTTCCACCAGGAACAGGAAGAATGTGATTCCCCCCATGCACCAGGTGTAGGAGAGCGCGATCCCTTGCTTCTTGACTGACACCGGATGCAGGTGCAGGAAGAAGTTGGTGAGCATGACCACCACGCGGTTGCGGCGGTCGTAGGGGGCCGGATGCCGGAAGATACTCTTCCAGATCTGCGAGTCTCTGATGTATTCGCCGATGGACATCGGTGCGGCTTATCGGTACGGGACGGGATGACGGAAAGGAAGCCTGTGACTGTCAGCACGAGGAGAACGCCTCGTGGTGGCGGGTGTGGTCAGGCGGTGACTTCGAAGAAGGAGGCGCCGTCGTTCCACTGCCCCATTTCTTCCTGGAATTTCACGCTCTTGTCGACTTCGAGCATTCCATCTTCAGAGAGCCGAATGCCGACACGTTCGAGGGGTCGCGGTGCGGGGCCTTCAAAATTGACCCCGGTGATGTAGAAACCTGAACCGTGGCACGGGCACTTGAATTTGCGTTCTCCCTCGAGCCAGCTCGGGGTGCAACCCAGGTGGGTACAGACCGAGGCGAGGGCGTAGATCAGATTTTTGCTTTTGTACTGGTCGGTGTGAACGATCCAGATCCCGAACTGGGCGACCCATTTGGTCGCGACGGTACCCAGATCGTAATCGGTCGGAGGACCAATCTTGAACTTGCTGGGGGGTTCGGTCAGGACGTTGGGGAGCATGAACCGAGCGAGGCCGAGAGTCCAGACGCCAGCCGTCGCGGTGACCGCCGCCCACGCGATAAAGAACGGCGATGCGAGCATCGCCAACACGACCATGAATCCCCGCCGAGTCTCGGCTGCGCCCTTTTTGGCGGCCGGCTTAGGCGCGACCACGGGACGCGGTGGCATCGGGGGAGCGACCTTGGGGGCAGCCACGGGCTGTTCGGCGGCGACCGTTTTGGCAACCGCGCCACCGGGACGGACCGCAGCCAGCATTTCTTCGACCGAAACATCCGATACAGCGGCTGCTGCGGCAACGACTGGCTTGGCCGCCGCTGGTTTGGCGGCAGGCTTGTCTGCGGCCGGTGTCGCGGCGGCTGGTGGTGCCGCCCCGCCCGCCTTGTTGGCTCGCGCGGCGGCGAGAATGTCGGCGGTTGACTTTGATCCGCCAGCGGCTGCCGGCTTCGGGGCCGGTTTGGGTGCGGTCGGTGCAGGTGCAGTGGCTGCAGGAGCCGCCGCGCCAGCCTTCGCGGCCCGAGCGGCAGCCAGAATCTCGGCAGTCGACTTGGGCTTTGCTCCAGCGGCCACTGGGGCCTTCGCCGGTTCTGTGACGGGGGCGGGTTTCGCCACCGGCTCGGGAGCGGCGGCCTGTTCAGCCGCAGGTGCTGGCGCAGCCTCTGCGCCTGCGGCCTTTTTCGCCGCCTCCGCCCGCGCTTTCGCCAGGATTTCCTGGGTACTGAGCTTTTTTGGGGCTCCCCCGGAACTGTCACTCGCCATAATCGCCTCGCATCGTCACTCTCTGGGCAGACCCCTGCCTAGACACTGAGTTGTCGCGGAATTGTGTCATTACCAATCGAACGTGACAACGGAACGCCCCCGACGTTGGGGGGTTTTCTCACAAGCTAGAAGCGCGCCAGAGGGAGTTCCCGGGGCGGGGAAATTCGGGGGAGGTTGTCCGTTTTGCTTCGTCCGCCGCTTACCCCTCGTTCCCAAGCTCTGCTTGGGAACGCATCATCCGAATCTCTGCTTCGTGAGTTCATCGCAAAAAGTGTTGACGCCGCCACTGAATGGTTTACCGTCCGATGCAGAGCTTCGGACGGGTGCGTTCCCAAGGAGACCTTGGGAACGAGGAGATAATTCCATTATCCCACGTCAATTCCCCTCTGGGAATCGTCCATCTGCCGCATCTGGAAATGTCGTCTGGATTTCAGACCTTCCCGAACAACGTCTTCCCCGTGGCCAGTAGGTCGTCGCACGCCGACCCCAACCGCTCGGCGACTCCCTTCTCCCCCAACTTCAGGTACGCCCGCGGGTCATACGCCTTCTTGTCACCCACTTCGCCGTCGATCTTCAAAACACCCGCATAGTTCTTGAACATGTGGTCAGCGACCGGACGAGTGAACGCATATTGCGTATCGGTATCGATGTTCATCTTCACCACCCCGTAGGCCAGGGTTTCGCGAATTTCTTCGACCGGAGTTCCGGACCCCCCATGAAACACCAGATCGAATTCCGCTTTCGCGCCGTGCTTCTTGGTCACCGCGTCCTGACCTTGCTTCAGGATGTCGGGACGCAGCTTGACGGCCCCCGGCTTGTAGTGGCCGTGGACGTTGCCAAATGTGGCGGCGAACATGTATCGGCCCAGTCCCTTGAGCGATTCGTACACTGCCAGCATGTCTTCTGGTGTTGTGTACAGTTTTTCACGAGGGGCACCGGAATGGTCGACGCCATCTTCTTCTCCACCGACTACTCCCGCCTCGACTTCGAGAATGATCTCGTTTTTGGCACATTCGATCAACAGCTCGCGCGACAGCTTCATGTTCTCCGCGAGTGGCAGTTCACTGGCGTCCAGCATGTGAGACTGGAACAGGTTCGGCAGCCCCGCCGCCCGCCGACGCGCCGTCTCGGCGATCAGCGGACGCATAAACGAATCAACTTTCTTCGGCTGGCAGTGGTCGGTATGCAGGGCGACCAGCACGTTGTGCTTTTCCGCCAGTCGATGGGCCGCCTCGGCCAGGACGATCGCCCCAAACGCCGCGTCCTTCACATTCAAACCCGATGCGAATTCGCCCCCGCCGGTCGAAACCTGAATGATCCCGTCGCACTTCTTGTCGGCAAATGCCTTGAGAGCCCCATTGATCGTGATGATCGAGGTGACGTTGATCGCCGCGTATGCGTAGTCCCCCTTTTGGGCGGCGTCGAGCATGGCGGCGTATTGTTTGGGTGTGGCGATGGGCATGAGTACAGACCTTCGATCAAATTAAAAAAGCGTGATGGGTGGAGACCAAGTAGAACAGCCAGTTCAACAAAGGACTGGCTGAAAGAGTTGCCGAGCGCGTGGGAGCGAGGGATAGCGGATTTTTCGGCAAATGGCAACGGTAGGCTTTGCCAGCACGGATGGGGGAAACAGCAAGGTGAGAATATCGGGTTCGCCAAAGTTTGAACCAGCCATTGCCACGGGCTTCAGGGATTTCGCCGGATGCACGACTCAATCAGGGCGATGACGAACGCCACTGAAGCCAGGCAGCAGATCATCACCCAGCAAACTGCGGACGTGATTTCACCCAGGATTGATCGCCGTTTGGACAACGCACCATACAAACATGGAAGCAGAACGCACACGACAACCAGAACGAGCGGTCGGTCGGGACCACGCGACCACTTGATGCCGGTGAACGCCACCAAGGCGATGTAACCAGCGATAGCAGAAGCCGGCAGAGTCATCCTGAGACTCTTCCATTTCGCCGATTCGATTCCGAAGTCGAGGTTCGACAAGCGGCGCGTACTCCACGTCATCTTGCGGTCGCAACCGGGGCAGACATCGGAACCGACTTCCACGTCAGTGCAGCAATGCGGACAGCGCTTGGAACTCTGTGTCATTGGTGTTTCCCATCAGTGACTCCGCATCAGCACGGGCCAAGATCCTCCAATTCCAACTCGTCATCATATTGACGCGACTGTCGTCGACTTGACTTCGCTTCGGACGTGATCGGGATTGAACTTGAATTATTCTACAATGTCACAACCCTTTATATCAAAGCACATTACGACAGAAGTGTCCGTGTTACCTGACAAATTGGCACACCCCGTGCGTTATTCCTTCCCTCGTTCAGATCGCTGATAGGACGCGATGGGACACGGGTGGTTCTGATTCTGGAGATTCGATCATGAAGAAGTGCATGCTGGTTCTGGCGGTGGTGGCGGGTGTGGCGTTGTTCGCGGGTTCGGCGGCTTCGACCGCAGCAGCGCATGATGAATATCATCACGGGCATCACCATGGCCATCACAACCAGTCGTACGGTTATGGCCGGGGAGGTTATGGTCGCGGAGGTTACGGTGGCGGGTACTATCGGGCACCGGTGGTGCGCAATCAGGTGATTCTGTCTACCAACGGATTCACCATTGGGTTTGGCGGTCAGGTCGTTCAGCCGGTGTACCAGCCCCGACGGGTCTTGGTTCCCGTTTATCCGCAGCAGTATTACCGACCCGGTTGCGGGTGGTAGTGCGGTTGAAGAAGTTCGATCAATTGAGTGAGTGGAGAGAGTTTCGCCCAGGTCGCGTCGGCCCCAGCCCGGCGGAGGCGTTCGTCGAGGTCCACACGAAGAAAGCCGATCGCAGCCACGACATAGAGATCGTGGCTGCGGGTTTTGAGATCGATCAATTCCGCGATCTGGCGGGGATCCGACGGGTCGGCGTCGTAAAACAGTGCCGAAATCTGGGTGTCCTCCGAGTTATCCTCGCCGACGCGCGAGATCACACCCCCGGACGTCGTCAGGAAGTGTTCCATCATCTGTCGCCAGGCTCGATCTGGCGACAGAACACCAATTCGCAGGCCGTCGATCGGCCGATTCGACATCGCGCAAACTGGAAACCGGGACTGGTAGATTTCCGTTCGGGACGCGGTCCAGGGGAGCAGTGGGCGCTGGGTGGGCACGGGATCGTCCGCGCCGTGGATTTTCACTGGTGATCGCGCGGAATTCGCATTGGCCCGATGAAATGCCGCCAGTTCCGCAGACAGAAGATAGGGTCCATCAATAGCGGCGACGCGAACCGCCAGAGGCCAATGGTCGCAAGTTCGACCGTCGGAGTCGCACCAGGCACCGTAGCAGCAGACAATTCGGGCCAAGGGGAGCCACGTCAACAGGTCGCGAATCTCGGCGGCGGAGAACTGGTTGGACCAGGACTGGCAGACGACGACCAGATCTGGCAGCAGGGCGCTGATTGGCCTGCCGCGTCGCGCCGCTGGGAGATCAGCCGCCTCTTGAATTCGGGCGTGTGGCACCGATCCCCGCAGAAAGGTGACGACCGAGTCGAATTCGGGATCCGCCCCGTCTCCCAGCAGCAGCACATTCGGCGACAGGAGCGGAGGCATACGATCGGGGCCGGGCCAAGGGACAGGCTTCTTCTGATGGGGATGGGTCAACGGGGTAACCGACCGAAGCCTGCTCTACTATAAGGCAAGTGGGCCACACCCTGCGATCCCGCGTGCGGGGAGCGTCGGAGGTGCGAATGTGTTTGGTTACGGAATGCGAAGAGTGTGCCAATCTAGGCACTCAGGCGGGAGAATAAAAAAATCGAAGTTACTTGGGTTCAACAAGTCCCGAATGGCAGGGCGGGACAACTCTTGTGACCCATTTTCGTGTGTTTCGTGCCTTTCGTGGTAACCGTCCTTTAACCTAGCAGGCGGTAAACAAAAACGGGGTGTCCCAAAAATTCGGAACACCCCGCAGGGACTACGTTATTCTCACCCGACCGCGGACTTGCGTCGGTTACTCAACGATCCAGGTATCACCGCTGTGGAACAGCTTGTCGAAATCGCCTTGACCCTTCTTGGCAACTTCCGCTTCGAGCTGCTTGTTGACTTGATCGTCGTACACGGGGGCCACAACGTTTCGGAAGATACCCAACGGTTCGGGGAACACGGGGTGCTTGAACCGCGACAGCAAGAACGCCAGGCTGGGGTCCGCCGACTTTTCGTCGTGGAACAGCAGGTCGTCTTCGGAGATTCCCTTGCCCAGCTCGACCACTTCCGGGGTCGCCCCGTTCAAACGGATTCCCTTCTTGACCGTTTGACCGAATGTCAACGGCTTGCCATGTTCGAGGTACAGAATGTGGTCACCCTTCACACTCTTGTCGGTGGCGTACAGAAACGCGTCGTGATTGAACACGTTGCAATCCTGGTAAACCTCGACGAACGCGGTTCCCTGATGCTGAGCGGCACGTTCCAGGACCATGGTGAGGTGCTTGATGTCGACATCGATCGCCCGGGCGACGAACGTCGCTTCGGACCCGATCGCGTAGCACAACGGCGACAGGGCGTTGTCAACCGAACCGTAGGGCGAACTCTTGGTCTTCACACCGACGGGGCTGGTCGGCGAATATTGTCCTTTGGTCAGACCGTAGATCTGATTGTTGAACAGAATGACCTTCAGGTTGACATTCCGCCGCAACATGTGCATCAGGTGGTTACCACCAATCGACAGCGCGTCACCGTCGCCGGTGATCACCCACACCTGCAAGTCAGGTCGTGAGGTCTTGATGCCGGTAGCGATCGCGGGGGCGCGACCGTGGATGCTGTGGAAGCCGTAGGTGTCGACGTAGTACGGAAATCGGCTGGAGCAACCGATTCCCGAGACGAATACGAAGTTCTCCTTCGGAATTCCCAGGGTGGGAAGCACCTTCTTCATCTGCGCGAGGATCGAATAATCCCCGCACCGCGGGCACCAGCGAATCTCTTGATCGCTGGCGAAATCTTTGGGCGTCAGAACGGGCAGTGTGGCGGTCATGAGTGTCCGGGCTTTGGAAGGAGTCTAGCTCTCTAGCATCTCGTCGATCTTACGAACGACTTCCGACACGAGAAATGGTTTGCCTTGAATCTTGTTCAATCCCTGGGCGTCAACGAGGAACTTACCCCGGATCAGCAGGCTGAGCTGCCCGGCGTTCAATTCGGGAATCAACACCTTCTCGTAACGCTTGACGATCTCGCCCAGATTCTTGGGGAACGGGTTCATGTACCGCAGATGGGCATGCGCGACCGACTTGCCGTTCTTCAGCGACTGTTGAACGGCCGTGCGGACCGCGCCGAACGTCCCACCCCAACTGATGATGAGCAACTTGCCCGACTCCGGTCCTTCGACCGTTTGCAGCGGGATGTGGTTGGCGATGCCCGCGACCTTGTTGATCCGGTTCATCACCATCTTATGATGGTTGTTCGCCGAGTAGTCGACGTTACCGGTGATGTCGGCCTTTTCCAGACCGCCGATCCGGTGTTCCAGACCGGGCGTTCCGGGAATCGCCCACGGTCGGGCTCCCTTTTCATTCCGCAGGTACGGCAGGAAGTCGTCGGCAGTTCCTTCGGCGTCCGCAGGGCGTCCTGAAGGATGCTTCACCTCGATCGGCTTCAGGTCGGCGAACTTCGGAATCGACCACGGCTCCGAACCGTTCGCGATGTAGCCGTCGCTCAAGAAAACGACCGGAGTCATGAAGTCGACCGCCATACGGACTGCTTCGATCATCAGATGGAAACAGTCGCCCGGGCTGCTCGCCGCCACGATCGGAATGGGACTGTCGCCGTTGCGTCCGTAAAACGAGAGCAACAGATCGGACTGCTCGGTTTTCGTCGGCAACCCGGTGCTGGGACCGCCGCGTTGAACATTCACAATAATCATCGGCAACTCGGTCATCACACCGAGGCCCATCGCTTCGCCCTTCAGGCAAATCCCGGGACCGCTGCTGGCGGTGACCGCGATTTCCCCCGCGAACGCCGCGCCGCAGACCGACGCCATCGCCGCGATCTCGTCTTCCGCCTGAAACGTCCGGATGCCGAAATTCTTCAGCTCCGAGAGCGTGTGCAGAATGTCGCTGGCGGGAGTGATGGGGTAGCCACCAAAGAAGAGCGACTTGCCAGCCAGCCGGGCGGCGGCCGCCAGACCCCAGGCGACCGCTTCGTTCCCGGTGATCTTTCGATACTCGCCGGAGGACAGCTTTGCCTTCGGGACGGCGTAATGCGTGGTGAACGACTCGGTCGAAAACCCGTAATTGAATCCACCCCGCAGGGCGCGAAGGTTGGCTTCGACAACGTCGGGTTTCTTTTTGAATTTGTCCTGGATCCACTGTTCGGTGGGGGTCCGATCGCGGTCGTACAGCCAGTAAACCAGTCCCAGCGCGAACAGGTTGCGGGAGCGATCCTGGTCTTTCATCGACAACCCCAGGCCACTCACCGCATCGCGGTTCAGCCGGGTCATCGCGACTTTGTGAATCTGGTACTTCGACAGGATGTCGCCATCCTCCAGCGGACTGGTCGCGTAACCCGCCTTTTGCAGGTTCCCCTTGTCGAATTCGTCGGTGTTGACGATCAGCGTCCCGCCCCGCTTCAGGTCGGGGAGGTTGGTCTTCAGGGCCGCCGGGTTCATCGCCACCAAGGTGTCGACTTCGTCCCCCGGGGTGAAGATATCGTGGCTCGAGAAGTTCAACTGAAATCCGCTGACCCCCGCCAGCGTTCCCTGGGGAGCGCGAATCTCGGCGGGAAAGTCCGGCAACGTGCTGACGTCGTTGCCAAACGATGCCGACACGTTGGTGAACTGCGTTCCGACGAGTTGCATCCCGTCGCCGCTGTCACCGCAGAAGCGAATAACGACCGAATCACGCTCTTCACGCCGCTTGGGGGCGGCGGGAGTCGGTTCGGGACTAAGAACGTCCGTCGACGACATGGGTTGTCTCGGCTCCTGAGAACAGTTTCCCGATCTGGCCCGCTCTGCCGAATGCCCAAGGGGGAATCCGTTCCGAACGTCCGATCGATCAGACTGAGTTTCCGGTTGATTGTTGACGGGGGGGGAAGTCTGGTGGGTGGGGGGTACGCGAAGAATGCCGCTTTTTGACGGTTCAATCGGCGGGCATCCCGGGATTGTAGGGGCGAATGGCAAACGGCTCAAGCAGAAATCCGCCGAGTCGCAACGCAATCGCACGAATGAGATTTTTCACTCCCGAGGATGGACCTTGCCCGACACCGAGAAATTTGGGATATCGCATCTCACGGAGTGCATTGATGTTGTCAAACTGCGAAGTCACCCCCTGAGCGGAATTGGAGGCCTGCGGCGTGCTGGAGCCGATCTCCGCCCCCCTCTGGAATCTGTTGCGAGAACACAACTTGTGTTCCCCGGGGGACTTGCGCCGTTGTCGCCGAATTGTCCAGCGTCTGGCAGCCGACCTGCCGGCTTTTGATTCGGTCTGGCTGGATGCCCTCTCACAACTCGGAAAGCTGACCCCATTTCAGGTCCGGATTCTCGAATCTCAGAATCCAAGCGAGATCGCCCTCGGACCCTGCCTGCTGGTGGACCAGATTTCCACCGATTGCGATTCGCAAACCTACCTCGCCCGCTTGCGAGGTTCGAGTCGGCGGCTCGCGCTGAAATTGCTGACCGACTCCCACGCGTGTTCCGATACGGTCCGGCCAGCGTGGCACCGGCTGGTCGAACGGATGAAACGGGTTCAGTCCCCCGCCGTGTGCGGTCCCCAGGTCTGCGAAGAAACTCCCCGCGGACTGGTCTTGGTCAGCCCCTATGTCGCCGGCCCGACCTTGCATGACCTGCTCGTACGGCGCGGCCGGTTCGCCCCCGCGATTGTCGCCGAGATCGGTCGACAACTCACTGCGGGACTCGCGGCGCTGGAGCTGGCGGAGCTGCATCATGCCGACGTGCGGCTCGCCAACGTTCGGCTTCACGCCGATGGTCAGGTGGTTCTGGTCGACACCGGAATTCGGGCGATCATCGAACCCGAACAAACAATTCACTCGGGACTGCCTCCAGACCGGTTCGACGGTGTGGCCCCGGAACTGATTGGTACGCAGCGGAGTGCCGATTTCCCGAGCGATTTGTATTCGCTCGGCTGCCTGCTGTGGCAACTGCTGGCGGGGCGTCCCCCCTTTCCGGGAGGCGATCCGCTGCTCAAACTGGCCGCCCATCAGACGCGGTCCATTCCCGACGTTCGGCAATTCGCTCCCGACACTCCTGAACGTCTCGCGGATCTCATCTTTCGGTTGACACGATCGAAACCTCACGAGCGTCCCGCCAATGTCGCCGCTGTCCTTGTGGAGTGGACTACGGTGGCTGCCGCGAATCCGAAACTGCTCCATCGATTCCGTCGCGAATTCGACCACCCGAAGCGGCTCGCCGACCGGGCGAATGGTCCCAGAACCGCGACCCGGGTCGCCGCCACCGCTATCGTGGTCGCGTTCCTCACTGTCGGGTTTTTCTGGAAACCGGAGTGGACCGAGCCGATGCGTGGGGTGCTGCCCACGGGCAGTCCCGTGCCAGCGATTTCCGAGAGTGCAGGAGGACCAGAGGACGGTGACCCCGTTGTGGCGGCCTCGCACGAAGGGCCAGACAACAATCACCAGGATGGGGGATCGAGTCCATCGGTTGTGCCCGCCGCCGCGGTGGAAGCAAAATCAATACCGGCTCGTCGAACCGCCAAGCTACCGAATCCGGATGGCCAGGGGGTGATATTGCTGGAGGCGGGGGAACATTATCGCGGCCGGGCGATCAACGCGGTGGGGCCGTTGATCATCCGTACAAAGGGGGAAACACCCGCCATAATCCATCTCGACGCACCACTTGAACTTGTCGCTGAAACAGTGCGTCTGGAGCGAGTCACGCTGGCGGTCGATTCGCTGGCGGAGGGATCACGCGAGGACTCGCTCGCGGCGTGCATTGATTTGCGGGCGCAGTCCATTTCGGCGGACGGGGTCACGGTTTGGAATCGCGCGATCAGCCGGTCGACGACGGCTGTTGCCGCCAGTCTGCGTTGGGAGTTGGTTGATGATCGCGACACCCGTCCGACTTCAGCAGTCTTCACCGATTGTGTTTTTCAGGGAGGGTCGGCAACGCTGGTGGTTCCCCAGCCGGTCTCAGTGGTGCAGTTCACGAATTGCCTGCATCAGGGGCAGGAGTGCGTTTTGGAACTGGCGGGCAGCGCCCGGCGGACCCGCGAAGTTGTGCTGCGACTTCAGCACGTGACCTGCCGGGAAATGGGTGGGGTGGTTCGCTGGTGGGGTGAGGTCGGCCCGCCGACCGGAATTCGCCTGACGCTCGACGCCCGCGACAGCCTGCTCCATTTGCGAAACGAGAATTCCGCCGTCTGCACACTGCTCAGCGAACGCTACACCAGCGCCTGGTTGAAACGGCTGAAAGTCAGCGGTGAAGGTTCGGTGATTCCCCCAGAGACGGTGCTGGTCACGTGGCAATCCGACCAGTCGGACGAGACGCAGGTGGTTGATTCTCCCGAGTTGGATGTCGAAGGACTGCTGGCGATCCCGTTTCAATTTCGCGGCCCGCTGAGTGAGGATCCCCGGTCAGCGGAGGTCGCCAACGTCGCTGGGCCAAGGCGATCCAAGTCTCCTCCAGGCTACGCGCCCAAGGCGAGCGGGGAGCGTTAGCCCAATGGAAACGGGCGTCCCGGCAGAAGGGATAGCGCGGGTTTCGAGAAACTCGGGCGTCTCCCGAAGCGGAGGCGGCTCCAAGCCGAGGCACTGGTATTCGCTAAATACCTGTTCAAGGTCCAATCTGCCGTGCTACAGGGATCATCGCGGCGCAGCCGCCGTCGAATCTCGATTTGGGATGCTAGAATCGTGTTCGGATATGCGACGCCGCAAGAGCGTCGTCGCGACAAGAGCGCGCCCTACTTCCCTGGCACACTCACCGCGCTCGCCAGACGCTGGCCTTCCAGTCTCCACGCCCCCTCGCGCCCCTGGGCGTACTTCGCCGGGTTCTTTTTGAACGTTGTCCGGGATTCCAGGCTGTGGAACAGGTAGAGCTGGCCGTTGTAGAACGCGCCGTACTTTGTGCTGCCGGGGAGGTTTTTCCCGGATTCCTCAAACACCACCAGATCCAATCCCGCCCCTTGGGGCACGAACAGATCCGGCTGCTTCTGGAATTCCTCCAGCTCGCCCCGGTCAGTAAATCGGAATTTCTGTCCACGATAGTCGGCGACGAAC
This sequence comes from Planctomicrobium piriforme, assembly GCA_945860955.1. Classification (GTDB taxonomy): domain Bacteria; phylum Planctomycetota; class Planctomycetia; order Planctomycetales; family Planctomycetaceae; genus UBA10511. The sequence continues at coordinate 18,351 of CAMATH010000027.1, read as the reverse complement.
TCATCGGAACCGGCGATCCACTTGCCGCCACGCTTTAATGTGACCGGGGAAAAACCATCGAGTCCCCAGCGCATGGTTTTGGGGATCGGTTTCGCGACGGGACCAACCGGTTCATCGGCTTCCAAAGCAAACTCGATGGGTTCCGAGGGAGTGCGTTCCTTGGGAACTGTCACCTGGGCCACGACCGCCGTGTCGTCCCGCGCTTCTTCAATGACTTCATCAACGGGCAACCGCACCGGGTCCATCGGCGGGGGCACAAGGCGCTCCCCGGGACGCGTGGTCGGCTTGGCCGCAAAATCCGAGCCGGAGTTGGTGGACGAAACGAGACGTTTGGGAGCGACGCCAATCAGTTTGTCGGTCGCGGCTTTGGGTGACACGCGGGGTTCGTCTTCGATCTCCGGGCGCTCGACCAGTGCGGTCTCACCGCGGTACTTCGACAACGACGAAAGATAAATCCGACTTCCTCCCGACTGATAGCCTTCCCGCCGAAACAGGACGGTCCCCTTTGAGTTCAGGATCACGTCCGCGGGAACGCTGGTGACGCCGTATCGTTCGACCAGGGCGCGGTTGCGTTGCGCCTCAAGTTTCGCGATCACGAATTTGCCAGGGATCGCGTTGCGGAATTCCGCCGACGCGAAGACCTCGCGCTCCATCACTTTGCACGGCGGACAGTGTGTGCCGTAAAAGTGGAGCAAGAGCGGCAGCCCGAGTTCTTTGGACTGCGCCTGAGCCTCGGCGAAGTCGGTGTGCCAGTCAACCGCCTGCGGGTCGGCGGCAAACAGACCGTAAGCCAAAAACAGAGTCAGACAGGCACTGAGGCAGAGCGAGATGCGTCGCATGGGCGTGATCCACGACCCCGGGGAAAGGCGAACTTCGGGGCGATACTGCATTCAGTATCGGTCCTGAAATCGACATCGGTCGGCTCGGGACGCGTGGATTTGCCTCTGTGGGCGACGGATCGCGCGGGTTGTTCTGATTGTGCCGGGGTTGCCTGTCGTTACGCCGACTCCTGCAATTTATCAAGCCGCTTCACCGTGTCGCGGTAGTTGTAGTCGACCTCCAGAACTTTCTGGTAATTCTCTTCTGCGGCGGCTTTATCCTGCATTTCCTCACAGAGGCGTCCCAGCGAATAAAAGAGATCTTTGAACAGGTCTGGCTGGGTGTCGTGGTTGATATCGGGAACGGCCGCCTCGAACTGGCGACGGGCGAGCTGGGGCTTTTTATCGTAGCCGAAGCACTTCCCCAGATTGATCAGCGATTCCCCTTTCACCCGCGGATCGCTGCGGGACTGTTGCAGCAACGGAATGGCCGCCTGCCACTTCTGCTGCTTCATCAGGCGGGTGGCGAGTTCAAACTTCATTCGCATGTCTTGCGGATACCGTTCCGTCCGGGCGGAAAGAATCTCAACCTCGCGATTGATGTGTTCGGTCGCCATGGCGATCGCCTGCTGCTTTTTGACTTCGTCGGTCGGATTGGCCCGGAACTGTTCCTTTGCCACCGTGACCGCTTTGGCCATCAAATCGAGCTGAACATCCTCCAGTACCTCTCGAATGTTCATGTTACCGCCCGAAATTTCGAGCGCCTTGGTCAAATTCTGCTCGGCCTCTTCCAGTCTTCCTTCACGCCGGTACATGTCGGCCAGCTTCAGCAACAGGTCTTTGTTCGCGGGATCTTTTCGCACCTGCCGTTCGAGGTCGGCCAGTGGGGAATCCCCCGGTCCCCCTTTGTTGTCTCCTCCGAGCCGCCGCGCCACTTCGTGTGCCGCCATCACGCCCCGCGTCGAGTCGGCCCCCTCGTACCCGCCCCGGTCCATCACCCCCTTGGTGTCGAGACCAGTGATTTTCGATCGAGCCTCTCCATTGGTCGGCTCCTGCTTCAAAATTCTGCGCCAGCAGTCGGCGGCCCGCTTGTACTCGCCCCGCTCTTCCAACACGAGTGCCAGCGATTTATTCACATCTTTGTTGCCGGGATCTTTTTTCAGGACCTCTTCATAGGCGAAGATGGCGACCTCCGCGAATCCCAGTGTTTTCGCCGCGTCCCCGACGTCGGTATTGAACCCCAGATCCCAGGGATTCACCTGCAACCCTTCTTCCGCCGCCACGTCGACCCCCGGCCAGTCCTTCGACATCCGGCACTTTTTGACCTTGCCCTTCGATCCCATCGACCGCATCGAGGCCATTGACGCGCCGGTTCCGTTGCCGTTGTACTTTTTGTACTCAGCGAACCGCAGCGATTGCCGGTAGGTGAGGTTATCGGGACGGAGTTTGACTGCGGTGAAGTACATCTGGATCGCGTAGTCCCAGTTTTCCTTTTGGACCGCTTCGTTTCCGCGACGCCAGCAGTCGGCGGCGATCTTGTTGTGGTCTTGGGGGTTGCCTGCAGCTACGGTACTCATCGCCACGTCCTTCTTCCAATTCAAATCACCTGGGGCGGGGTGCTGGTCAGCCTCCCGTCGGAAGTTTACCATAAAGTCCAGCACAGAAAGGAACAAGCCGATCGACATGCAGACGGGAATTGTTTATTTGGTGGGAGCGGGTCCAGGGGATCCCGGGCTGCTCACGCTGAGAGGGTTGGAATGTCTACGGCGAGCCGATCTGGTTCTCTACGATGGACTGGTGAACCCCCTGTTGTTGACGCATACGCGGGCGTACGCCGAAAGAACCTGCCGGGGGGAAAGCCGCGCCGCCCGCTCGCTGAAACAGCGTGAAATCAACGACCGGCTGATTGCCGCCGCGCGCAGCGGTCAGACGGTGGTTCGCCTCAAGGGAGGAGATCCGTTTGTGTTCGGGCGTGGCAGCGAAGAAGCCCAAGCGCTGGCCGCCGCTGGGATTCCGTTTGAGGTCGTGCCGGGGATCACGGCCGCTGTGGCGGCGGGGGCCTACGCGGGATTTTCGCTCACCCATCGCGATCACGCGTCCGCGGTCGCGTTTGTGACGGGGCACGAAGACCCGGCGAAGTCCGATACGTCGATCGATTACGCGGCGCTCGCGAAATTCCCCGGGACACTGGTCTTCTACATGGGGCTGCATCGGTTGCGCGAGATCGCGCGTTCGTTAGTGGCCGCCGGCATGCAACCAAAAACTCTCGGCGCGGTAATCAGCCGGGCGACCACTGCACATCAACGGACTGTTACCGCAACGCTGGCTACGCTCCCCGATCTGGTGGAGGGGGCGGGTCTGCATGCTCCGTCGCTGATTGTCATCGGCGAGTGCGTTGAACAGCGAGAGACGATCGCATGGTACGAAAAACGGCCGCTGTTCGGCTTGCGGATTGGCATCGCGCGGGGTGCCGAGCAGGGGGCGGAATTGATTCCGCGCGTTGTCGAACTCGGCGGTGAGCCGGTTTTGATGCCGACGATTGAGATCCGTCCTCCCGATTCGTGGGACGTGGTCGACGCGGTGCTGGATCGACTGACGCCATTTGACTGGATCGTCTTCACCAGTTCCAACGGTGTTGCGGGGTTATTGGGACGGCTTTGGGAACGAGGGAGAGACGTTCGAAGTCTCGGGGGGGCGAAGCTGGCTGCGATTGGTGAAGGGACGGCGGGTGCGCTCGCCCAGTGGAAACTGAAGGCGGACCTGGTTCCTGAAACATTCCGAGCCGAGGCGCTGGCGGCGGCGCTGGCACCGGAGGTCGCCGGTCGACGTGTCCTGTGGGCGCGGGCCAGTCGGGGACGTGATGTGTTGCCAACCGAGTTGCGAAAAGCGGGAGCGACGCTTGAGGAAGTGGTCGTGTACCAGAACCTTGATGTTGCCAAACTCCCCGATCAGGCGAATCGGTTGCTGGCCGAGGGGGCGCTCGACTGGATCTGTCTCAGCAGTCCCTCGATCGCGCGGGGAATCGCCCGCCTGGTTCCCAGCGCCACGGATTCTCGAGCGGCCACACCCAAACTGGTGAGCATCAGCCCGGTGACCACCGCGGCCGCTGGAGAGGTGGGGTTGAAGATCTCGGCGGAGGCGACCGAGTCCACCTGGGATGGCATCCTGTCGGCGATCGCGGCGGCGGAAGGGGGAGTCCGTTGATCGTTCGTACTCCAGTCCGTTCAGTTTTCGTTTCGCCGCGTGGATTTTGTAGACTCGTTCCCAAGGTCTCCTTGGGAACGCACTATTCCGAAGCTCTGCTTCGGGCGGCAAACAGATCAGTGGCGGCGTCAACACTCTTTGCGATGCTCTCACGAAGCAGAGCTTCCGACGATGCGTTCCCAAGCAGAGCTTGGGAACGAGGGCTGATCGCACTGACCCGATCCTTGTTTTTGCGAGAGCCCGCATGATTCCATTGACCCGTCGTTCGTTTCTCGCGCAGTCGAGTCTGGCGTGTTCTTTGTTCGCAACAGGCAGAGTTCTCGCTGACGATCGTCCCGAAGGACTCACGGCGATTGGCGGGCACTGGCACGTGAAGTCGGGCGATCCCCCGGTCTATTTCTACGAAGACGCGGGGCGTTACCTCGACCTGTTTTCGTACCACATGAAGGACTCGAATCAGGACGGGATCCCCAACATCGCACTCACGCACGACGCCAAGCACCTGATCATGAACAGTCAGGGCTACCCGAATCACCCGACGGCAGTCTTTCCGAACAGTGGCAACCCCAATACGATCCGGGTGCAAAAGTTCGTGTTTCGACTTCCCCTGGTTCCCGTACTGGCAGAGTCGATCACGCGCGTTCCTATGGGACCGATCGGCGTGGCGATCAACGGCGTGGCCTTTTTCAACCCGTTTGAAGCGGGGGGAATGAACGCGGTCGAAGGATACTCCGAGGTCTGGCTCGACTCGTGCTGCGGGCATCCCCAGCAGACGGGAGTGTATCACTACCACAAGTATCCCAGTTGCGTGAAATCCCCCTTCCGGGACGATGGCGAACAGCATTCGCCCGTTCTCGGCTTCGCCTTCGACGGCTTTCCGATCTACGGTCCGTATGAAGCGAAAGACCAGCTCGCGCGAGACATTCCTTCGCGTGCCGACAGTGCGGCAGGCACCGCGCACGCGCTCGATGTCTGCAACGGTCACACCGACTCCGCACGGGGCTACCATTACCATGTCACTCCGAATCGCTTTCCCTACGTTCTGGGGGGATACGCGGGCGTCCCCGAGCCATCGAATGGGCGGGGCATTGGACGGGGGGCCAAAGGGGCGATCGAAAACAACGCCGAAGGGGAGAGCCAAATGGAGCGGGTGATCGTCGCCCTCCGTCCCGGAACGGCGACCCGGGGCAAGAAACACACGGTGGTGTTTGAACTCGATCCCTCGAAGGCGCGAAGACGCGCCGTCCCGGAAGAAGTCCCCAGTTGGATTCAGATCGGTCCCTGGGAAGGGACGCACATTGAGCGGAAGGGGAATTTCGTCTCGTGCGAAATCGACGTTCCCGCCGACGCCAATCGGGGACAACTGGTCGACTGCCACATGGAGTTCGGCACCGAAGCGCGGCCGACTGTGTTCAAGAAGAACGACGCGTTTCGTGTGATTGACTGATTCCTTCTCAAAGAAACCTCTTCAACCATGAGTGTGAATTCGGCGGCAACGCATCCCCCGCTGTCCCAGCGCGTGCGGTATTTCACCGAATCGGTGATTCGGGAAATGACGCGAGTCGCGAACCGCCACGGAGCGATCAATCTCGGTCAGGGAATGCCCGATTTCGACGCGCCGGAGGTGGTGAAAGAGGCGGCCTGTCAGGCGATTCGCGATGGCATCAACCAGTACGCCATCACGTGGGGCGCGCCCCCCTTGCGACAGGCAATCGCCGCCAAGGCGAAACTCTTCAACGGCATCGACTGCGATCCCGAGACGCAGATCACCGTCTGTTGCGGTGCCACCGAATGCATGATGGCGACGATGATGGCGATCATCGATCCGGGTGATGAGGTGGTGATCTTCCAGCCGTTCTATGAAAACTACGGACCCGACGCGCTCCTCAGCGGGGCGACGCCGGTCTGGGTGAAAATGCACGATCCGGACTGGCGGTTTGATCCCGAGGAACTGCGCAAGGCGTTTTCGCCGCGCACCAAAGCGATCATTCTCAACACGCCCAACAACCCGACGGGACGGGTCTTCACACGCGACGAACTCCAGCTTATCGCCGACCTGTGTCAGGAATTCAACGCGTTCGCGCTTTCGGATGAGATCTACGAATACATCCGCCACGTCGACACCCCCCACATCAGCATTGCGACATTGCCCGGGATGTCCGACCGGACGGTGACCATCAGCGGTCTGTCGAAGACATTCAGCATCACGGGTTGGCGACTGGGCTATTGCATCGCCCCCGCCGACGTCAGCGTGGCGATTCGCAAAGCGCACGACTTTCTCACCGTGGGTGCGCCACACCCGTTGCAGGTCGCGGGGGCGGCCGCGATGCAGCTCCCCGCCTCCTATTACGACAAGCTGCGATCGGACTACAGCCGACGCCGCGATATTCTGCTGCCGTACCTGCGGCAGGCTGGTTTCGAATTCACCGATCCGGAAGGGGCGTACTACGTGATGACCGACATCGCCTCATTCGGCACCGGACTCGATGATGTGGCGTTTGTGAGAAAGATGATCGAACTCGTGGGAGTCTCGGCGGTGCCGGGAAGCAGCTTTTACTCACCCCGCGAATTGGGCCGGACCAAAGTGCGGTTCATGTTCGCCAAGAAAGACGAAACGCTGCACGAAGCGGGCCGGCGATTGCTGGGACTCAAAGAGAAATTGAGCGGCCTTAGTTCGCCTTCTTGACTCCCGAGAGATCGACCCCCATTTCGGCCCGCCAGAATTTCATATCCTCCCAGACATCTTTCTTGGCGGGGGGATTGCGCATGAGATACGACGGGTGGTACGTGCAGATCACCTTGGCCCGGCCGTGGCGGAAGAACTGTCGCCGCAGTTTGCCGATCGGCTGCTTCGTTTGAAGCAGGTTTTGAGCCGCCGTCGTTCCCCAGCAGACGATGTAGTCGGGGTCAATGGCGGCGAGTTGACCATCCAGGTACTCGCGACAATGGAGGCATTCACTCTCTAGTGGTGTGCGGTTTCCGGGAGGCCGGCATTTGAGAATATTGCAGATGTAGAGGTCCGACCGCTTCAGCAGGCACGCCTCTATGATTGTCGTCAGAAGCTGGCCTGATTTCCCAACGAACGGTTCTCCCTGTTCGTCTTCGTCGGCCCCGGGGGCTTCACCAAGAAACAGAATCTTCGCCGCCGGGTCCCCGGATCCAAAAACGGTATTCGTCCGAGCACCGGCCAATTCGGCACACCGGCTACAGCCCCGCACTTTGTCATTCAGGACATTCAGAACCGCCAGGCGTTCTTCCCGGGTGGCGGTTTGGGGAAGCGCCGCCGGGGGCGCGGGAGGAGTGAAGGTCGAGACGGCGGCGCTGCGGGGAGACATGGGATCGACGGAGGGGACCGGTTGTGAAGGGGCGGGAGAATGCTGTTCGGGAGCTGGAGGAGCACTGAACCTTCGGGAAGCGGCCCAAGGGGGCGTTGAGCCAGTATTCGAGGTTGCCGGGGGCTGCTGGCCACGTGGTGGAACGGGGGCGGGTCGCGGTGCTGATGGCGCGGAAGGACTTGCGGGGAGGGGGGGCAACACGACCAGTGGCAACTGTTCGATTCCCGCCCCCCGGTAAAGCTCCAGCGTCTGGCGCAACGCGCGACGCAGGTCATTGGGATTCGACACGCGACTAACTTCCCTTCCGACTCTTCGCGGGGGCGATTGTCGACTGCTGAGTCGACCGCCAGCGACGCCAGGCGGGTTCGTCGAATCCAAAATTCTCACCCGTCAGCAGGGTGAGCGCGTCGAGAACCGCCACGTTCTTTTCGTCATACCGCATGACGACCGTCCGCATGCGAGGCTTGGCGGCGGAGTTCGGATGATAGTCCATCACGACGCCTTTGGGGAGTTGCCCGGTCGCGAGCATACCGGCGACTTCAGGCGGGAGAGCGGTGGGATCGATCGACTGCACCCATTGGCCGTTCCCTGTCATTCCCACCACGTTTTCGGGAACCTGAATCTTGTACTGGTGTCGGGTCACCAGAGCTTCGATCAACGGGGCGACCGCCGAGTCGTCCCCCACCTGAGCCAGGGCGGCCCCGGCCCGGTTGACGATCAGATTCCGTTCATTTCTCAGGGCACGAACGTACACGGGAATCGCCGCTTTGGCCCTGCGCGCCTTGACCCCCTGCAAAGCCCCCGCGCGGACGGAGATCAATTCCTCCCACAGCGACATGTCGATCAACTTCTCCACGGCCCGCGGGCTTTCGATCTTGGAGAGAATCTCGACCAGCAGCAATCGCAACGGCTCGGTGGGGGCTTTTTGAAACGTGCGAATCACCGCCGGCGCGGCTTCCCCTTCTCGCAGATTCTTGAGTTTTTGCAACCCCTCAGACTGCTTGGCCGGATCGTCGCTGTTCACCCAATTGTACCACATCTTGACCGGTTTGAACCATTGCCGCTCGGCTTCGTTATCCTGTGCAGCCTGCTCGATCATCGCCAACTCCTGGGGCAGAATCCATTTGCCCCGGTTCTTGACGAACCCCTTCGAGCGCATGATCTCGTCTTGAGACATCCACTCGCTCCCGTGCCGGGTGTATCCCAGCGCTTTGCGTGTGGCGGCGTGTTCGGGATCGATTTCGATCACCTTCCGCAGATGAATGACCCGTTGATTGGTCAGGCCGTTCTGTTTGCACCAGTCGGCCATTGCCAGTTGGGCTTCGACCGACTTTTCGACGGTGGGTTCCTTGCGGTCGTATTCCTCGTACGCCAGCTTTCGGCGGTGGACCGACTCGATTTGATCCCGCGCGACTGACACGACCGCCCCAGACAGCGTCTTGACCGTGACCGCCCGGGGATCGAGCTCACCCGACACATTCGGCACGATCTCACCGGCAAGTCGGCCCCCGGTGCGCAGAACCACGTAATCGGCGGTGGCGGTGGAGGCCCAGCAACAGAGCGCGATCGACAGGAGTTTGAGGCGCATCGACATGGAACGAACCTTGGGTGAAATCCCCACGAACCACCACCAGCCTGATTCTACTGGCGGAATCGTGGAATCCTCAAGCCGCTGTTTTCAACTTGTCTCAAACGCTTGTTTCCATCCATCCGGTTTGACCATAATCCGTTCAGAATTTTCACGCTGGAACGGAACCTGAAGAGAGTCTCACGATGACACGTCGAATGCTGATTGACGCGGTTTCGGGAATCGCGCTGATGTTGTGTATGGCGACGATCGCCAGTCATGTCGCCAGCCGGGCCGCCGCCGCCGACATTCCCGCCGACACGGTGGCGCTCCTCAAGACATTTCAGGAGGAATTCATCGACATCACCCCCGGGACAGAGAAATACCCCGCGGAATTCCTCATGGGAACCGCCGGCGGTCCGTTCACCGAGAGGCCACAACACAAAGTGGCGTTGGCGGTGCCGTTTTCGATGGCGAAGTACGAGGTTCCGCAAAACCTGTGGGAAGCGGTCATGGGGTCCAACCCCAGCAAATGGAAGGGAAAGCGGAATTCGGTCGAGATGTTCACGTGGGGCGACGCGAACGATTTCTGTCAGAAAACAACCCGTTTGCTGCGGCAGGCGAAGTTGATTGGTGAGGACGAGGAGATTCGTCTCCCTTCGGAAATCGAGTGGGAATACTGCTGCCGGGCGGGGACGTCGACTCCCTACAGTTTTGGCGAAAGCGCAACCAAGCCGGGTGATGCGGGGAACAAGGCGAGCGCGCTGGATGAGTTCGGTTGGCACACCGGGAACGCCGCCGGCAACGATCCTCCAGTGGGGGCCAAAAAGCCGAATCCGTGGGGCTTTTATGACATGCACGGCTACCTTCGCGAATTCACGAGCGACATCTGGCGCGAGACGTACGCCGTCAAGGACGCGAAGAGCGAAGCGGGGGGGGCAGTCCGTCGGGTGGTTCGCAGCGGTTCCTGGAAAGACCGTTTTGAATGCCTGCGTTCGGCCTATCGGGAACCGATTTCGGAATCGGAAGCCGACGATGCGGTCGGTCTGCGGTGCGTGAAAGCGAAGAGTACACCGGCTAATACCGAGCGCGGCACCAAATGAGACATAATGCGCTTGAGCCCCCTGCCCCCTTGAGCGACAGGTGAATGAGATCGGTGGCTAACAGTCGGGTGCCACCACGGGTCGCTCAATGAATGTCCTACTTTACCCCGCTCGCGGTTTAGTCAACGGCATCGCCGTCGCGTGATGCAAGAGTTCCATCAGCGACACAAGGTTCGCAGGTGTGTGGCGAGTTCGTGATGGTTGGCGTAGGCCGCCCAGCCGTCGGGTGTGTTGTGGACCTTGGTGTCGCGGATCTTGGGGTCGGCACCCCGTGCGCGCAACCAGTCGGCCATTTCCCGCCGATCGTTGAGAGCTGCGTAGTGCAGTGGCGTGCCCGCGAAGTCGAAGCCCGCGGGGATCGCGTTGATTTCCGCACCGTGCGCGAGCAGCTCGGCCGCAGTCTCGAGTTGTCCCCAGGCGGCCGCGAAAACCAGCGCGTTGTTGACGATCTGACGTCGATCGTGGCGGACAGCGGCGGGGATGGTGTCGCCAAACGGCCAGGCCACCTTCCCTGCTTCCTCCGTCAGTTGACCGTTCTCGTCAAAACAGCGCCGGACGCCGGCGAGATCTCCCAGCGCGGCGTATTTCCGCAAGTTGTCGACAGCGGCTCCGCGCCGGAGCAACAAATCGACCGTGGCGTGATGTCCCCAATAGAGAGCCTCCTCCAGTGGTGACCAGTTACCGTTGCCATGGATCGCCCCGCCCAGATCCAGGAGAGATTCCACACCCACGACATTGTCAATACAAGCGGCGGCGATGAGTGAATCGCTTGTCTCGGCACCGAACTCCACGCAGAGTCGAATCAGGCTGTCCAACGAACGGCGGGGTGGCATGGTGATAACGAGGCAGCACAACAGCGTCGGGTGGTCTCCCTTCGCGTGTGACCTCTCCCGCGCAAGCGACGGGTCGGCGCGCAAAAGTTGTTCCAGTTCGACGGGATTGTCCGACTGGATTGCCTTCTGGGCGGAATGAAATCGGTCATCCATCGCGAAATCCTGGTTCCGTTGGTCTGAATCGCCGTTGAAGTGGAATTTCTCAGTTCGAACTTGGCTGCGGAATCGGAGGCTTGGTCGCCCACTTCGGTTCCAGGAACAAGTCCCCCACGGTGATCGCGAAGCCGAGCATCCCGGCTCCGCCAATCAACGTCTGTTCTTCAAACAGACGCTGACCCGAGCGATGCGATTCGAAGGAATGCGCCTGCCGGGAGTCGGGATCAATGACCCACACCATCTTCGCCCCCCACTTCAGCCATTCACTCACCCGTTCATCCAAACCGCGCCGGCGATCACTCGTCGAGGCGATCTCCACAACCAGTTGCGGTCGCGAGTCGGTGAAGACGCGGTCGGTTTCCGTGAACATCCGACCGACCGTGAAAAAGCTGATCGGAGGGAAGCGGAGCGTGTCGGGCTCCCGTTCCAGCAGAAATCCCAGGTTGAAACAGGCATACCCCCTCTTTTCCCGCTGGGTGTAGCTCGCCAGGGACTTGCTGAGATTGAGAACCACAGTCCCATGCTCGGCGGTTGGAGGAGAGAGTGTGATCACCCGTCCCGAGGCGAGTTCTGCCCACCGGCCACCGTCGGGAAATTCCAATCGATGTTCGACGAACTGTTCGGCGGTGATGTAATCGTTCGAGGACATGGAATGGCGCGAATCGGGTGGACGCGAGAAACGGGTTTCCACCACGATACCTCCGCGATCGATTTTTCGGGAGGGATCGACGTCCACGGTCATTCCACCCGGTCGTGCCCAGAACGGATGGCAAATCTGGTGGCGGGCGGCTCCCCGCTCGTCTCGATCCCGCTTACAATGTAGATCCCTGTGTCGGCCGCGAATCCTTGACAACCGGCCGTCGACCGGGCGACAACTCCGCAACTTCAACGAAAAGAACTCTCACGTGCGCATTCTACTGATCGGTGCCCGGGGCCAGTTGGGGACGGCGCTGCGCGCCGAATTGTCGGCCGAAGTCATCTCCCCCGACCGGGGCCAGCTCAATCTGAATGACCCGGCGGTCGTGCGACTGGCCATAGAGGAACTGAAGCCCAACGTCGTCATCAATGCGGCCGCGTACAATCTGGTTGACAAGGCGGAAGACGACCCGGCCGAGGCGTTTGCGGTCAACGCCTTCGCAGTTCGGAATCTCGCCCAATCGTCGGAAGCGGTCGGAGCGACGCTGGTCCACGTGAGCACGGACTACGTGTTTGGATTGGAACCTCATTCGACCCCCTGGCAGGAAACAGACGCCCCCGGGCCAGCCGGGGTCTATGGCGCCAGCAAACTGACGGGTGAGTATTTCGCCCGATCGGCGTGTTCGCGCCATTACGTATTGCGCACCTGCGGGCTGTACGGTGTGGCCGAGTCGGCGGGAAAAGGGAATTTCATCGCCACCATGTTGCGACTGGGGAAAGAACGAGGGCGGATCTCGGTGGTCGACGATCAACACTGCACCCCCACCGCCGCCGTCGATCTGGCGCGGGCGATTTGCCAGATCCTGCCAACGGAACAGTACGGCTTGTACCACGCGACAAATTCCGGCGCGACCACGTGGTGTCGGCTCGCGATCGAGACGTTTCGACTTGCAGGTCTGGCCGTGGAAGTGCAACCGATCACCACAGCGCAGTTTAACGCCAAGGCGAAGCGGCCAGCGTACAGTGTTCTCGATTGTGGCAAGCTGGCGGGTGTGATTGGCGCTCCGATCCCCGCCTGGCAGGATGCAGTCGCCCGGTATCTGCGAGTCCGCGGAGACCTCGCTGGTGCCTGAATTCCCGCTCGTCGAGGAGCTGGCTCCGGTTCCCAGTCTCGCAGAAGCGCTCCGGGCTTTCGCTGACTGGCCCGATGTGATTCTGTTCGACAGCGCGCTTCCGCGGCCATCACTTGGCAGATATTCGTTCCTGGCGGCTGATCCGGTCGAATTCGTCCAGGTCAGCCGTCCCGGCATGGGTGTTGATCCGTTCGAGCAGCTCACTTTGCGGATGAAGGAATGGACAACACCCGCCATTCCAGACCTTCCACCGTTTCAGGGCGGGGCCGCTGGCTTATTGAGCTACGAACTCGGTGGTTCCTGGGAGAGAATCGCTCCGGCCCGCGTCAACGAATTCGAATTCCCCGCGCTGGCGGTGGGCCTCTACGACTGGGTTCTCGCCTGGGATCATCTCCAGTCACGTGCTTGGATCATTTCGCAAGGTCTCCCCGAATTGGACCCCGATCGCAGAAGACGTCGGGCGGCAGAACGACTTGCGGCGGTCCGTCAGCAACTTACAAATCCCTCGACTCGAGACTCCACGAAGCTCACGCGTTCCCAGCGAGACAGGACGATCCCGCTTCCCGAAAACCGCCACGCCATTCCTGGTGCGCCGCATCTGACGAGTAACTTTTCTCGCGATGGCTATTTGTCCGCCGTCGCTCGTGCGATTGAGTACATTCGAGCTGGCGACATCTTTCAGGTCAATCTCTCCCAGCGGCTGGCGCTGCCGTGTTCGCGGAATCCCGTTGAATACTATCTTGATTTGCGTCGTTGCAATCCCGCCCCCTTCGCGGGGTTCTTCGCTCACGACGACTGGGCTGTTGCCAGTTCCTCGCCGGAACGGTTTGTTTCGCTCAAGCGACAGGCGGTCGAAACCCGTCCCATTAAGGGGACGCGGCAACGCCGGGGCGCGCCCGAGGCGGATCTTTACACGCGGGACGAATTGCGCGAGAGCGAAAAAGACCAGGCGGAGAATGTGATGATCGTCGACCTGTTGCGGAACGACCTGTCGCGGGTCTGCGAGGCGGGCTCGATTCGAGTTCCCGATTTGTGCCGGGTCGAGTCGTACGAAACGGTGCAGCACCTGGTGTCGGTCGTTCAGGGTCGGCTGCGTTCGGGGCTGACGGCGTTTGATCTGTTTACCGCCGCGTTTCCCGGAGGGTCAATCACCGGAGCGCCGAAAGTGCGGGCGATGGAGATCATTGCGGAACTGGAGCCCACGGTTCGAGGCCCGTATTGCGGAAGCCTGTTTTATGTCGGGTGCGATGGCACGCTCGACAGCAGCATTCTGATCCGCACGGTCTGCCTCAGACGGGGCTGGGGGGTGTTTCCTGTGGGGGGAGGAGTGGTCGCCCAGTCGGACCCCGCCGACGAATACGATGAAACCTTGCACAAAGCCACCGGCATGCTCCGGACGTTCACCTGAAATGCCCGCTCAGATTCTGTTGATCGACAATTACGACAGTTTCGTCCACAACCTTGCACGGTATTTCGTGGAACTGGGTTGCGAGACGCGGGTCGTACGCAACGACGCGCTGTCGGTCGCCGAGATCGCCGCCGCGTCCCCCGCCGCGATCGTCATCTCCCCCGGTCCCTGCACGCCACGCGAAGCGGGAATCAGTTGCGACATCATCCGCCAACTGGGACCTAAGATTCCGCTGTTGGGAGTCTGCCTGGGACATCAGGCGATTGGGGAGGCGCTGGGGGGCCGGGTCATTCGCGCCCCCGAGCCGGTCCATGGCCGGACGTCACAGATTGAGCATCACGGGCGCAACCTGTTCCGCGACCTGCCGAATCCACTCCGGGCAACGCGGTACCATTCGCTGATCGTGGAAGCGGACACACTCCCGGATTCGCTGCGGATCGTCGCCACGACGGCCGACGGAATTCCGATGGCGATTGAACACCGGGAATGGCCGGTCTACGGTGTTCAATTCCATCCCGAATCGATTCTGACCGAAGGGGGACACCGATTGCTGGCCAACTTCTTACAACTCGCGGGACTGGTTCCAGGCGAACTTCCCACGGGAGATTGTCCCCCCGCGCTGGACCCCGACGAGGCACGGCTGGCCGAGATGCTGCGCGCCCGCCCGATTCACTGGTGAACGGGATTTAGCGATCGCGAACCGCTGGAAGGCCAAGTGCCTATCGTTGCAGATCCGCCACCAAGGGATGATTTCGGAGTTCAATACACAGCCTGACTGTACCCCGGTGAACGGTTCGACCCGCCGGTTGCCCGACGAACCGCATCACTCGGGGCCAAGGCGACTTGCCTGGTCTTACCTTGTACGACTTTTTCATTCGCAACTCTCCTCCGGCTTACGCCGACGCAGCCCGACCCCTTTTGCCTATCTATCGGTCTCAGAGAACCGGGTTCGCAGGAGTCGAGCGCCGAACGAAGGCGCTGATACGGTCGATTGCAAGTCTTCGTTCCGAATTCTATAAAACACGCGGCAACACCAGCCTTCATTCGAGACATTCGGAGACAGACCTGTCCATCGAGCCTGCCCTGAGACGTCAAACGAAGTCCCACGATCCATGAACCGGCAAAATGTCAGTCGATATTTCTTCATCGCATCGCTGTGTTTGGCGTGTTTTGGGTACGGCGTGGCCGTGGTCCGATTTCGAGTGTTTCCGTATCGCTGGATCAACGAGGCAGAATTGGCCGCCCGGGCGTTCAATGACGTCTATTCCGGGGAAGCCGACGCCTACACGCGATATGTGAACCGGTACGTTCGACGGAACGAGCAGCCGATCGCCCCTCCGGGGGTGCGAAGTTTTGACGAGAGTTCGTTCGCGGAGTTCGTCTTTGTGCTGGGCGGTCCCGACCAGATGCGGAGCGAAACCGCACCTGAGGGATGCCTGGGTTGTATCGTGAACCGACAGGGCGCGGTCGTCCATGAATGGCGATACAATCGGGCTCTGCTCGATGATATTGCCGCGACGTCAGCGACCACTCCCGGGGCGAGAATCTTCCCAGTGGGGGCACATGTGTTTGATAACGGCGATCTGTTGGTCACGTTGCAGGGTTTTCCAGCCAATCCGTATGGAATCGGATTGCTGAAAATCGACTGCAATTCCAATGTCGTCTGGAGCCTCGCCAGGAACGCCCATCACTGGTTCTCGATTGACGAGGACGGAACGATTTACGCTCCCGCGCACCGGGAAATTGACGCACCCGTTCGACTTGGGGATTCGACGGCGTTTCTGGATTCGTCCACCGGTAAGATTCTTGAGGATCTGGTTCAGATCGTATCTCCCGATGGACGGATTCGTGAAGAGATCTCTGTCATTCAACTACTTGTCGATGTTGGCCTGTTGGGGTTGTTTCGTGGCGAATCTAACGCTGAAGGAATCGACAGTGAGAGGGTCGCCATGCGCTTCAACGCGGGTGATCCGCTGCATCTCAACTCGGTTCGACTTGTCAGGGCCGGCGAAACTCAGGCAGGAGGGCTCCTGACGCCTGGCGATCTGATCCTGTCACTCCGCAACATCAACACCGTGGCGGTGATGGATAGAAAATCCCGCCGCATTAAGTGGACATCGGTGGGATCTTTCGTTCAGCAGCACAGTCCGGTTGTCTACAACGGTGGACTCTTGCTCCTCGACAATCGAGGGGGCGGGTCGGCAACTGGAGGGAGCCGCCTCGCCCGGATTGATTTCGAAAGCCGGTTCTCTCAAACTATCTTCCCAAAACCCGACGTTGCTCTGCCCGAACCATTTGAGACGTGGCGCGCAGGCCACATCGCCCTTCATCCGTCCGGCAAACGTGCTCTGATCGCTTCAACCTACCAGGGGGTGGTTTGGGAGATTGATCTCGAGTCGGGGAAGGTCCTCTGGGAGTTCATCAACCTCGACCCCGCCAACCCGCTTCGCAGGAAAAAGGCGCACCAGGCGCTCTATGTCGAGAATCCACAGTTCGAGATGAATGGCGCCCAGCGTTCACCCTGAAGTTACGCTTGCTTGCCGACCCGCTCGGCACAAGCGGCTCCATTCCTTGCTCGAATCTTGTATCGTTTGCTCTTCGCGATGTACAATGGCCCGGTTCGGCTGTCCCTCCGAGATTTTCTCGACACTCCTATTGCGGAGTCCGTGCAGTGCCCCGCCGTCTCAAGTTTTCGACCTGCGTGGTCGCGTGTCTCTCGATTTTCCTCGGCATGTTCGCCTGCGCGGGTCCGCTGGTCGCAAACGATGGCGGTGGGCTTCAGGTGCTGGCCTATGTAGGTCCAGGTGCGGGGTTGGGGATGATCGGCAGCCTCTTGGCCGTTCTCGTTACGATCTTCATCGCCATATTCGGACTTGTGCTCTACCCGATCACTCTCATTCGCAAGATGCTTCGCAAACCGAAAGAGGCTCAGGCGACCGAGCCGGATCAAGCTGCGACCTAGTTGGGACCCAAAATGCTTTGGATAGCCACGGCCGTGGGCGCAGCGTTGGGAGCCGGCGTGGCGAGCATCTCGCGGTCCGTGTCGCGTCGATTCGGTGGCGGGGAATTCTGGGGGGCGCTCCCCGGACTGGCCCGAGCCCTCGCTTCGCAATCCGACGGCGATATGTTTCTGAAGAATTACGGCCGACTGCTGCGATTGCTGGCAGCCTACCTGTTCCGAAACGCCCTCCAGATCGGCGCCTCGTTCGCACCCGTGGTCGCGACCGTGGTGCTATTGGGTCCCTCGGTGATGGAGGTCTACAACCGCGGCGCGACCGAACTGGCGGTCCACCCGGCGCAAAATCTGCAGATTGAGACGGAAGGCGCCGTTTACACGACGAATTCCGCGGGGTCCGCGATTGCGCCGGCTCCCGATTTTGCGGGATCCGGCGTAGCCATTGGTCGTGCCGGGCTGTTTGAGGTGACCAATCCCAGACGCAATTCGGCATGGTGCACCACCGAATGGGGCCGACTGGGGATGGCAATGCTTGGATTCGCAACATTTCCGGCAACCGACGCCACCGGCTATTTGGTGCTTCGCCCGTACCGCGGTGACTCCAACCCGTTGTGGCCCTATCTGAACGACCTTGAGTTTTTCTTCTATCTGGCGCTGACCGTCACTTCCGGCTTAACGGCCTTAATTCTCAAGTCGAGGGGACGTTGAAACTCGGACAATCCGACTACCTGCTTGCGGTGCTGGCGCACCAGGCCGGCGGAATCCTGCAGGGGCTGGGTGATTGGGAAACACGCAGGTTGCGGCGCGAACTCGAACCGATCCGGATCGACATGCCGATCTTTCTGACTGGCCTGGCACGCTCGGGGACGACGATTCTGCTCGAGCAGCTCGCCCGCATTCCCGGAGTGGCGACACATCGCTACCGCGATTTTCCGTTCCTCATGACGCCGGTTTTCTGGAACCGGTTCGTCAACCGATTTGCCGTAAATGCCCCTCCCGTCGAACGGCCCCACAAAGACCGGATCCAGATCACAGTCGATAGTCCCGAGGCGTTTGAAGAGCCGATCTGGCAGCATTTTTTCCCACAGGTTCATTCGCCCACGGCGCTGCACCGGTTGACGGCCGAAACCAACAACGCCGAGTTCATCGCCTTCTTCCGCGACCATCTCCGCAAAATCCTGTTTTTGCGCCAGGGCGTTCGG